>NZ_LR215039.1:633032-949548 GCF_900660675.1 Mycoplasmopsis columboralis
TGAAAAGCTATTGATTTAATGAGTGGAATTGCTGATTTATCAATTGGAAACTTACAACAAAAATATCAAGGACTATTTAAAAAAGTTAATATCAAAGGGAAATTCTCCGCTTCATTAATCTTTAATAGTTTCTGAAAATTGGCTGCATTTGGATTTAGTATTATCTTAACTTCAATTGCGACAATTTTCCAATTCTCAACCTTAGGAGTCTTTGAAAAATCAATCAATAAAACTTATGAAAATAGAGATTATTCATACCGGTTTGATTTACTTACTCCAACAACAGAAGGTGGAGCGTTAATGCCATTTAATAATCAATTGCAAAATAACTTATATGTGCCTTTGGGTAACATTTCAGAGTTTAATCAAATTCAAAGCGATTACTTTAAAGTTGGGAAATCAAGTGCAATTAATATTGATGATCGAAATGGAAATCCTAGCGAATTTGATGCCCACGTAATTACTCAATTTTCAGTTAATTTAAAAATTGATTCTACCATTTCAATTGATCCGTGAACATTGGTGTATAACAATTTACCCGATTCACAAAAGGCTCGTATTAATAAATTAAGAGATCAAGTGGCAATAATGCTTGAAAAAACTCAAAGTCATGTTGTGTTTGATAAAAACAATGTCTTAGATGTTAAAGAAACTAGCAAGTCTAAAAAAGATTTCTTCCATTATGTGCCAAATGCTGAAAATCCTATTGAAGGGAAATTCTTCTACTTAAAATGAAATAACTTTGAAGAACAATATGATCACTACATTATTTCAACAGGTAGATTTAGAAACGAATATAGAGACTTTTTAGTTAATGCATATGCCCAAATTTCTCAAGGTAGACAAGTTAATGATTACTTTGTATCTTTTGGTGGGGTATACTTTAATGACCAAACTGATGAAGTGTATACTTATGTAGATTCTGTATATGAAGATACTAACATTCGTTTATATGGTTACCAAAGAAACAGTCAACAGCTCAAATTAATTGACGCCAAAGGACAAGATTTATTAACTTATATTAATGATGAATTTGACAAAAACAACCATTCATTAAATGAAGCTATTCCACTTGTTATTAACAACGTAGTTAAAGATAAATACAATTTAACAATCGGAAGTAAAATAACTATTCCTGTTTTAAATACTACCGATAGATATACCCAAAAAATTAATGCGTTATTAAACAATGAAGAATATAAACCTACATATAAAAATTACACATTTAAAGTTGTAGGTATTAACCCAACCTTTATTAATAATGAGTTAATTATTCCTAAAAAAGCTGCTGATATGATTACTGGATTAGATTCATTAAACAATAATCCAAAATACGGACCTTTTAATGGAATTTTATCTAAAGATAAAGTGCCTCAACAGTTATTGAATTCAGCTTCTGTGTATTCTTATTCAGGTTATGCTGGAGCTTTACAAAGTTTTGATATTAAAACAGCCGCTTTATTTGAAAAACAAAACATTTTTGATGCATTGTTTGCTTCAAAAACTACAGCTCCTAATTTACCAACCGAAGGATTATTAAAACGTTGAGGATGAAGTGATGAAAAAATCGCTAAATTCATTGATTCTTCTTTTGATCCATCAAATACAACAGTAAAAGAAGTTTATGATAAAGGTCGTAACTTACCTGATGTTCCAATTCAAAAATTTGGAGAAATCTATGATAATTTAGTTTATGTTTCAGTAGCTTCAAGCTTGGATTCAAAAGACATTGAAGTTGGATTTACCACAACAATTGCTAAAACTGTTCAAGTTATCGTAACTTTTATAACATTACTAACATTTATTGTTTCAATGGTAATATTAATTATTGTTTCAACCATTTTAATTAACGAAAACGAAAAAAATATTGCAATTTGAACTATTTTAGGATATTCACAAAAAGAAAAAATTAAGATGTTCTTTGGTATTTACGTCCCATTTATTCTAATTTCGATTCTTTTATCAATTCCTATAACTTACGGATTAATTTCATTCTTTAGTGGATTTTTAACCACAGCAGCTTCTATTGCTATTCCGCTATCACTATCAATATTTAGTGTAGGAATTACCTTTGCTGTTATTTTTGGAGTATTTATTGTAACTTCAATTATTTCTTGAAGAAATATTAATAAAATCAAAGCAATTGATTTATTGAAAGGAAAATAATAATGTTTAAACGCAAAAAAGACAATCAAGTTGAAAATTCTTCTTCAACAAACGAAGATGTTGTTCAACTAACCAAAAAAAGTTCATCAGTTAAAATCAACAAAAAAAATGTGTTTGAGATTTTGGATGCTGATGGAGGAAGTAATAAAGTTATTGTTGACCATTCAATTGCTCGTAAATTAACTAAAGCTGCCAATTCTAAAAGACATAAAGATGAATTTAAAAACCTTAAAAATTCTGAAAATGCCGTAATTGAAGTAAAAGATGTAAGTAAATACTATTTATCTGGTACCACAGTCACCAGAGTTCTTAAAAACATTTCATTAACTATAAATCGTGGAGAATTTGTCATGATTTATGGGAAATCAGGTGGAGGAAAAAGTACATTACTTAACTTAATAAGTGGGTTAGATCGACCTTCTAGAGGAAATGTTATTGTGTGTGATACTAACTTACCTTATCTTAGTGATAATCAATTAACTTTATTTAGACGTGAACATGTTAGTTTCATTTTCCAAAACTACAACTTATTGCAAAACTTATCTGCATATGATAATGTTGAAACAGGTTCATATTTACAAAAAGACAAATCAAAAAAACTTGATATTCATCAGTTATTTAGTGAATTTGATATGGACGATGTAAAAACTAAATTCCCATCACAAATGTCTGGAGGGCAACAACAAAGAGTTTCGATTTTAAGGGCTTTAGCTAAAAATGCTGAAATTATCTTTGCCGATGAGCCTACTGGAGCTTTGGATGATAAAACATCTGAAGTTGTTTTGAGTTATTTATTTGACATTAATAAAAAATACAAAACTACAATTGTTATGGTTACCCATAACCCTTCAATTGAACCAATTGCTGATAAAGTAGTGTATGTAGCAGCAGGAAAAATTACAAAAATTAAAATCAATAAAAATCCTAAACATCCTAAAGATATTAAAATTGATTAGTCTAAACACCTTTGTGAGTTATCATAAACTCATAGGGTGTTTTTTATAAAAGTCTTGATATTATTTAAATTCTGAGAATTTAAATGTCAATCATTGTTATATAATAAATTTATGCTAAATATTGTTCTATATCAACCTGAAATTTGTCCTAATACTGGGAATATTATTCGTACATGTTTTGCAATTGGAGCAAAACTTCATATTATAAAACCGCTTGGTTTTGATTTACATCCAAAATGACTTAGAAGATACGGAGCGGGAAGAATGCTCTCTGACATTGAACATGAAGTTCATGATAGTTATGAAGACTTTGCGAAAAAATATCACGACAAGAAAATTTTTTATATCACTAGATATGGATTAAATACTTATTCAGATGTAAATTATGCAAGTGAATATCAAAGTAATGGTGAACTTTGAGTTATGTTTGGAAGAGAGTCAACTGGAATTGATAAGCGAATCTTGCAAGAAAATTTAGATACATGCATGAGAATTCCGATGGTAGATGCTATGCGTTCAATTAATTTGGCCAACTGTGTAAGTATTGTTGGTTTTGAAATTATGCGTCAACTTGATTTTAAAGATTTATCAAAATTCGAAGTTGAAAAAGGAAAATACTTTTTAGTTGATGGAAATTTTAAAGAGCAAAAATAATCCTAAAATTAAGCATTGACATAAGCTTCAAGACAAAAAATACCGCTTACAAAGCAAAACCTTTTTAATTGAAGGGTATCATTTAGTTGAAGAAGCTATTAAGCATAATTTAATAGTTGAAATTATTGAAAGCGAAACAAACTGAAAATATAAAAATTCAATTAAAGTTTCCAAAGATATTATTGAGCATTTATCAACAACTAAAACTCCACAAAATATTCTTGCAGAATGCAAATTTATCACAAGAGAAATAAAATTTAACAAGATTTTAATTTTGAATAATTTACAAGATCCAGGTAATATAGGAACTATCATTAGATTAGCAAAAGCTTTTGGTTTTGATTCAATTGCAGTTGAAAATTTTGATTTTTACAATCCAAAAGTAATTCGTTCTTCGCAAGGAGCCTTTTTTGATCTTAATATTTTTAAAATATCCTCTAGTGAAGAATTTATTAAGCAAATCAAACAACAAGACTTTAGAGTTTATGCAACAGTCCTAAATCAAAGAGCCAAAAAATTAAATCAAACACATTTCCAACAAGACAAAATTGCTGTTGTTTTAGGTAATGAAGGAAATGGAATTTCACAACAAGTGCAAAATATTTGCGATGAGTGAGTTTATGTACCAATTGAATTTGAGAGTCTTAATGTTGCTTGTTGTGCGGCGATAATCTTAAATAAAATTTACAACGAAAGTTAATTATGAATCATATAGAAACAATTATTAAAAAAATTAAGAAATCTACTTTTCATCTTAGTTTAAAGGGTTATAAAAGAGAAGAAGTTGATTTATTATTGCAAGAAATCTTAGTGCACTTGGAAAATGCTAAAAATTCCAATGATGCTTTAAGTCATAAAATACAAGAATATTCTAAGAGACTTGAAATGGCCATTTTAGAAAAAGAGCAAATGGAATTTGAGCTCACAAGACTTAAATCAGAAAAAGGCAAATATGAGCAAAGATAAAATTTCAGACAATTATAATTTTGTAATTCAATGATTTCCTGGACACATGGCAAAAGCTATGAAAGAAATCAAAGAATCAGCTAATTTAGCTGATCTTTTCATTGTTGTTCTAGATGCTAGATGTCCAATTAGCTCTTATAATGAGGATTTTGATCATATTTCTCCCCAAAAACCGAGATTATTTATCATAACTAAAAGTGATTTGATGGACAAATCTAAAAAAGATAAAATTACTAATCGTTTCAAAAATGAGAAAGTTTTGTGACTGGATTTACGTAAAAAAAGTTCTAAACAAGTGATTTTAAATGAAATTAGAAACATTATGAAAGATAAAATAGCTCGTGATAAAGCAAAAGGATTGCTTAAATCTAGATTAAAATCTTTTGTTGTTGGAGTGCCAAATTGCGGTAAGAGCACCTTAATTAATTTAGTATCAGAAAAAGCTTCTTTGAAAGTTGCTAATTATCCAGGGGTTACTCGTCAAAAACAATGAGTTGTTAATGGAGAATATCTTTTTATGGATACACCAGGAATTTTACTTCCTAAATTCGAAGATCAAGAAGCAGCTGTAAAACTAGTGACTATTGGTTCGATAAAACTAGAAAATTTCTCACTTGAAACAATTGCGTTTAAAATTTATCAATTATTGTCTAAATATTATCCAGAAAAAATTAGATCCCTAGGACTTGAACCTTCTGAAGATAATACGTCAACATATGGTCAGTTAATCGAATATGCTTTTAAACAATCATTGCTAGTATCTAAAGGTCAACCAGATTTAATTAAAGCCTATACTCAATTTATTAATTGAGCTAAAAATTTAAGCGGAGTTACTTACGATTAAAATCAAATATTAATTGATCAAGATCTTGATCAATTTTTTTATATTCTGGGTACATTAAATTTAGCTTAGCATAAAATGTAGAAGAATGACCACGTACTAGGTTATGAACAACTTCATGAGCAACTATAAATTTCAAGTAATAATTACTTAAAATATAACAATTGAATGCATAAGAGATAGTTTTTTTCGTAATATAGTTTGTACCTCAAGTGCGGTCTTTGTTGAAAATAACTATCTTACTATTGTAAGTTTTGTAAAACGTTGAAATTTCTGTTTGAAAAGTTTCAAGCTTTTGAATTAATAATTTTTTAATTCATTTATTTATTGAATTAACAACAAGCTCGTTAGATTTAATTGGATCATTTTTTTGAAGAACTCAAAAACTGTTTTTCAAGGATATAAGCGACATTAGTTCATTGTTTTGGTTTGCTATTTTAATATATGAAGAAAAAGGAGTTGACACTATATTTCAAAATACTTTTTCACCAAAAAGAAAAAAGCTGTCTTTGGATATGTCAAAGTAATATTTTTTATATTGATAATATCTAGAAATTGACTTAGACAATAATTTATTTTCAACTTCCAAGTTTGCAAATTTACTTAATCTTATAATCAATTTACCATCAGCAATATGAGCTTTGGAATACCTTAAATTATCTGTATACACAACGGTATATTTAAGGTTTTGATCTTTATAATTGACATTTTTTACAACAGCTTTTAGCATTTCTTAATTGTATTATATTTTAGCGTGTATAATTGTTTTTATGAAAAAACCAAAGATTATTTTTATTGATTTAGACGACACTTCTTTAGATGCTAAAACTAATGGATCAAAACATTTTAGCGAAGAAAACATTAATGTAATCAAAGAAGTTAACAAAGAAATCCCAATTGTTATTTCAACTGGAAGAGGAAATAATGAAGAAACCAGAAAGATTCTCCAAGATGCTGGATTGAACACATTTATAGCATGAAACGGTGCTCAAATTATTGAAAACGGAGAGATCATTCAAGGATATCCAATTGATCGTGATGTTGTTCAAGAATTATTTGATGAAATCTATTTAGAAAAAGTGTCTGTGATCTTTAATTCAAACCCTAAAAAAATGGGATTTGTAAGAAACAAATTCTTTAAGTTTATTTTGAAATTAGGTCAAAATTCAGCTCGTAATTATTCAGAATTTAGAAATGATTTTATTGCTTATAAAGCATTAATTTGGTCACCTTCAAAAAGAAAGTTGGCTAAATTAGTTAAAAAATGAAACTTGATGTTTTCAGGGAAATTGACTGTATCAATTAGTGGAAGTAAAAACAACTTCATTGAAATTACTGCATATAATGTGTCTAAAGGGCAAGCGGAAGCTCAATATTGCGCTCTAAAAGGTATTGATGTAAAAAAAGCAATTCATATTGGAGATTCAATGAATGATGCCTCAACAAAAAACATAGTTGGAAAAGTTGTGACTTTATCTAATTCAGTTCAAGACTTTAAAAATATTGCTGATGAAGTATTGCCTTATTCATATAAAAACGCCGGAGTTGCTAAATATTTATCACAATTTTTAAAATAAAAAGGACCAATATGTCCTTTTTATCATCTTGAAATGTAACGTCCTTCAGAATCTTTTTGCATTCCTAAAAGAGCTAAGATAAAATCGATAATTTGTCAGATATCCCATCCTAAAAATAATTTTAAAATACCTAATAAAACTCTTCCACCGTAAAAACGATCAATCCCTAAAAACCCTAAAAAGAATGATAATAAAACTAAAACTAGTCTACTTTTGTTACTTGGCATAAACTCTCCTTCTAAAAATTATATGCTTATATTATTCCAGAATATTTGCCATTTTTTCAATAAATTCATCTTGATTGTTAAAATCAATATTTTGATCAATTCAAGTTTTTCTTGATTGAGGATTTTCTCCCATCAATGTGCTTACTCTTCTTTCTGCTAACGATGCATCTTCAATTGTGGCTTGAATTAAAGTTCTAGTTTCAGGATTCATAGTAGTTTCTCATAATTGATCGGCGTTCATTTCACCAAGTCCTTTATAACGTTGAATTTCCAAATTTTGTTTTGAGTTTTCCAAAATTTCATTTAATTCATCGTCGTCTCATGCGTATTGATATTTCTTGGTATTTTTATTAGTAACTTTATATAGTGGAGGTAAAGCAATATATATTCTTCCAGCTTCAATTAAAGGTTTCATCAAACGATAAAAGAATGTTAAAAGTAATATTTGAATATGGGCCCCATCAGTATCGGCGTCTGTCATAATAATGATTTTTCCATATTGAGCTTTACTGATGTCAAAGTCTTTCCCAAAACCTGCTCCAATTGTGTTAATAATGGTTCCGATCTCATTGTTTTTAAGTATTTCTAGTAATTTAGATTTTTCGCAATTAATAACTTTTCCTCTTAGTGGTAAAATAGCTTGAAATTGTCTATTACGACCGCTTTTTGCGCTACCACCAGCAGAATCTCCCTCAACTAAGAACAATTCCTTTTCTTCAGGTTTTTTGCTGGTTGCTGGAGTTAATTTATCACTTAAAATAACTTTTTCTTTTAAAACTGTTTTGCTTTTACGTGCTTCGAGACGTCTTTTTCTTTCTTCTTGACGAATTTCGTAAGCACGTTTAATTTTTTCTAAAACTTTTTTAGCTGTTTGTTTGTTTTCGGCAATTCATAACTCTAAATGTTTTGTGACGATTTCCTCAACGACTGATTTTGCGTCAGGAGTTCCTAATTTGTCTTTGGTTTGTCCAACGAATTCAAGAATTTTTTCAGGAATTTTTAAAGATAAAACGACACTAAGACCTTCACGAATATCATCGCCATCGAAAGTATTTTTTCCTTTTAGAATGTTTTCACGTGAAGCAAATTCATTAAAAACTTTTGTAAAAGCTGTTTTTAATCCAGTTTCATGAGTTCCACCATCACGAGTTTTAACATTGTTAACAAAACTTAAGCAAAAGTCATTGTATGAGTCAGTTCATTGGAAAGCAAAATCCACTTGAATATCTCTTTTTTCATCACTAAAGAAAGCAACTTCAGTGGTTTTATCTTTTGAATCATTTAAAAATTCTAAAAAAGCTTTAAGACCATGTTGATACTCGTATTCTTCGAAGAAATCGGTATTTTCATCATGCAATTTAATTCTAAGACCAGAAATTAAAAATGAACTTTCTTTAAGTCTTTCGCTAATAGTGTTGACATTTAATTTAGCATTTTTAAAAATTTTGTAATCTGGTCAGAATTGTACACTTGTTCCATTGATTTTAGAAGTTCCAATTTGTGTAGTGCGTGTAATAATTTTGTCTTGGACAAATTCGGTTAAATATAACAACCCGTTTCTTGATACAGTTACTGCTAATTTTGTGGATAAAGCATTTACAACACTTGAACCTACTCCATGTAGTCCACCAGAAGTTTTATATGCTCCTTCTTGGAATTTTCCACCAGCATGAAGCTCAGTGAAAACAAGTTCTACGGCAGTTCTGTTTTGTCCTTTAGCTTTATCAATAGGAATTCCTCTACCGTTATCAGAAACAACAACAGAACCATCCTTTTTTAAAGACACTGAAATTTCAGTAGCAAAACCTGCTAAAGCTTCGTCAATTGAATTGTCCACAATTTCTCATACTAAGTGATGAAGACCATTTACATCAGTTCCACCAATGTACATTCCAGGACGTTTTCTAACGGCTTCTAAACCTTTTAATTGTTGTATAGCACTTGCTGTATATTCATTATTACTCATTAAATCAATTATAAATTTTAATTTTAAAATTAAAAATAAATGAATGTTAAAGAGTTTAAAAAAATGACTTCTTTTCTAGTGAAAAAACGATTTTTGAGTAAAATATAAATATTAACTCAAGGAATTATTAATTATGAAAGCAAAGAAAACTAAAAAACAAAAAATTTGAATTACATTATTTATTGTCTTAACTATTTTATTCCTTGTTGCAATCGCAGTGTGTTGTGCATATATTGGTGATTTCTTAGTTTACAGAAATACTGAAATGGACGGAAAATTACTTACATACGCTCAAAGAATGCATGGAGTATTTGGTTTCTGATAATTTTAATTTTCATTAATCAGCTTTATAGGCTGATTTTTTCATGTCTTTGTAAAAAAATACAGACCAAAATGATCTGCATTTCTAAAATAATAAATTATTTATCTAATTTAATTTTAACGCTAGGTCCCATTGAAGCTGAAACGGTTAAGTTTAACATATATGTTCCTTTAACAGCAGCTGGTTTTAATTTTTTAATTAAATTAATAAGAGTTTTAGCGTTTTCTACAAGTTGTTCATTTGACATACTTGATTTACCAATAAGAGAGTGTACGATACCTGCTTTATCTGTACGGTAGTTTGCTTTCCCTTTTTTAAGTTCTTCAACAGCTTTTTCAGGAGTTGGAGTAACTGTACCTGTTTTAGGGTTTGGCATAAGACCTTTAGGCCCAAGTTTTTTCCCGTATTTTCCAAGTAAAGGCATCATTGTAGGATCTGCAACCATTACATCAAAGTCAAAATCATCTTCTTTAATTTTTTGTTCAAGAGCTTGAGCATCAACAACAATGTCTGCACCAGCTTCTGAAGAAAGTTTTTGTTTTTCTGGATTATTTGTAGCAACAAGAACTCTAATTGATTTTCCTGTTCCGTGTGGAAGTAAAACTGCTCCACGAAGTTGTTGATCAGCTTTACGAACATCAAGATTTAAGTTAAATGCAAGGTCAATAGAAGCGTCGAATTTAGCGTAAGAAGTTTTTTTAGCAAGTTCAATAGCTTGTTCTAAATCATAGGCAACTGTTCTATCGAATGATTCACGAGCAGCTTTTAAGTTTTTAGATAATTTTTTAGCCATCTTAATTATTCTCCTTCAACTTCTGATGAGTTTTCATCTTTAACTAATTCAACATTAATTGATTGTCCTTTACTGTCAACTAATTGTTGAGCAGCAGCGTCTAATGATTCTTGTTTTGCTTTTGCAAGAGCATCAGCTTTAGCAAGTGCTTTAGCCTCAGCTTTAGCTTTAGCAACATCATCTCAACCTTCGATTAAAACACCCATTTGTCTTGCTGTTCCAGCAACAATAGCCATAGCAGCTTCAATATCATCAGTATTTAAATCAGGTAATTTGTATTCAGCAATAGCTCTTAAATCTTCTAATTTAATTGTTGCAACAATTTGTGATTTTGATTTTGATGATCCAGATTGAATTTTTGCAGCTTGCTTAATTTTGTATGAAGCAGGAGCTGTAAAAAGTTTAAATTCGAATGATTTGTCTTTGTAAACTGTAATTAATACAGGAACTGGTTCGTCTCCTCTATCTCTTGTAGCATCGTTAAATGCTTTGGTAAATTCTGGCATATTAACACCAACTCCAGCAAGTGCTGGACCTGGCTTAGCTTTCCCGGCAGGGAATTCTAATTTAGCTTTTCTTTGAATTTCTTTTGCCATTGTTAGTATCCTTTCGATATTGTGGTCTAGCGATAATGATTATCTCCCACTAGTTAGAGGCAATAAGGTTTTATTGCTTTTCAATTATAAAGCAAAAGTGAAAAAATGTAAATAAAAGTAAATATTTAATATTTACATTTAAAAGTATTGAATCAAAATATTAATATTAAGCATAATATCTTTACCAAAATACACATTTTTCAGTACTATTTGTCAGAGATTCAATAAAATTTTTATTTTTAAATCATTATCTATCTTGGAGGAACCGAAAAAGTTGTTTTTTTGCTATAATTTACATAAAAATATTTTATTTAATACCTCTAGGAGAAATATGGCTAAAAGACAAAAATCGTTTTTTGAAAGATTGTCAGAATTAAACTCAAAACATGAGCAAAAACCTGAGCAACCTAAAGCTAAAAAACGTAAAAAAGCAATGATTGCTGTTTTAACTATTTTAGGTGCTGTTGTAGTAACTTCAATTACCATTCCTTTGGCGGTTAGTGTTAACAAAGTGACTTATACTGATGCTCTTCCGTCAGAAACTGTTTTATTTAAGTACTCAGATAACAACGGAAAAACACAAGACTTAACATTAGGAGAAACTTTAAATTTAATTAAAGGAGCTCAAGATAAAACCGATGAAAAAATAGAACAACTTTACAAACATGTTGTTCAGTTTTGATATGAAAAAGAAGTAAAAGCTTCAAAAGAGTATCAAAGAATTTGAAACTCATCTCGTTATGCTGGTGAAGCTGAGAGAAACGATATTGCTCTTAAAGAATATTCTGAAATTAATAAAGACAATAAAAACAGACTTGAAGATCTTAAAAATCAATTAATTAGAATTTATGGTTTTGAAAACTGAAAAAAACAATATGATTCTGAACTTAACAAAGAAGAGTATGGAAAATCTTCAACTGAAGAAGAAGCTCTTGAATATTTAAATTTCAAGCAAATTGAAACAGAAGCTTTAAGACACTATCAAATTAATCTAGAAAAAAATCTTTCTTTAAGAGAAATTAATCGTGTTGCAACCAAAGATATTTATCAAATTGATGACAAAGGAAATGTAGTAGCAAACAACGGAACACCAGTTGTTTTAATTAAAAAAGGTGAAAAAATCTTTAATTACTACATTGAGCAAAATGCTAACAATCTTCAAAACGCCAATTACGCTATTTCTTCAACAGATAACACAAAAGCCGTTGCTATTACAACAAAATCATTTATTAACAATCTAAAAAGCGTTTCTCAATTTGTAAACAAATACTATCAATCAAGTAAATTGATTTTGCCAACAGTTTATAAACTACCCGGAAAAATCAATGCTAACTTATCATTACCTTGAAGTTTTGAAGAAAAAGACAAATCAGTTTTAATTAATTTAGCCAAATTCACTTTATTTAATAATAATGACAATTCTTTTGAGATTAAATCAAACTTAGATATTTTAAAATCTTTCAAACACTCAAAAGATTATTACATTCCATCTGCTGGGGAAACATTAGAAAACTTGAACAAAAAACGTGCTGAAGACGAAAGTTTAATTGATGTTTTAACTTTAAATACAGCTGATTCAAGTGTACAAGGAATAACAACATTAGCTTCGCAAATCCAAAGCAATACTGCAATGGGTCTGGCATTAACTGATAAAAATCTTCCGAAGCTTAAATTAGATGATTTGTTTGATTTTGCCTTTAGTACAGAAGTAAAAGAACAAATTAAAACTCAACTTGATGAAATTAAAAAGCTTACCAATAAAAATGATGCTATTAATAAGCTAGATGCATTAAACCGTTATATTGATTCAGTATTTGCAAGTTTATCTACAAGTGAATTCGAGCAAATGATTCAAACTCAATTCAATAAACATATTAATATTAAAGTTAATAATCAAGAACTTGCTTCATATGCATATAATCTAAGTGATGTAAATGGCGCTATTTTAGTTGTTTCTTCTGAAGGGACATACTTGTTAAAAACTCAAGAGATTAATTCAATTGATGAACTTTATACATATTTACAAAATGATTTAAAATCAATTGCTAATGGTAACTCTTCATTCTTTAAACTTGATAGTGCTTTAAATGTGGTTTATAGTAAAAATGATATTATAGCCGACACATTAAATAATGATGAGTTCAAAGAATATCTATTTAAACAAACTAATAAATTTAGTGATGATAATACCAAATACACTCAAGCAGATTTAGATGCTCTTCAAGTTGATAATCAATCTGTAATTCAAGCTAATAAAGCAAAAAGTGGAACTGATTTAATCTCAAACTTATCTAAATGACTTGAAGGTCAATTAAGTGGCACAAGTTATAACTTCAAAGTTGAAAACGGAATTGCTAAAAGAGTTCTTTCTTGAAGTCCTCTTCAACTAGCAAATGAAAGTGCCCTAGATGAATTAACTAAACTAGTAGAAACAATTACCAAAGGAGGTAAATAATGAAATTAATCAAAAAATTAAAATTTATTTTACCTTCTAGTGCAATTTTATCTACTGCTGCGATTGCAATTTCTTGCGGTAGAGTCGAAAACACCGAACAAAGAAATAAACAAGAAAACTTATTGAGCAATGGAGATTTAAGCAAAGTTGTTGAAGGGTTCTGATTAAAAGCAACTTTAGCTAATTTGTATTCTGTATCTGGTAGTTTGTTAGAGGATGAAACTTTTGTAAATGATGCTTATAATGCCTACAAAACTAAATTAAGCACTGATCAATTAGAAAAACCCTTCACTTTATATGAACAATTAACTAATTGAAAAAATCAAGCTTTATTTTCACAGCAACAACTTAATGTATTAAACGATTCTCAAAGCGATCTTTTTGCAGCTAATGCGTTACCAAATCAAGAACAATTTAAAGTGTTGTATGCTCAAGATAAAACACAAGTAGCTTTTGAAGTTAATAAATTATTATTGGTAAAAAAATATTTTGAAATTTCAAGCGAAAGCGATCTACAAACCGTTAACAAAAAGAATTATGATGATAATAAAGACAGATATCAACTTGATCAATTTAATTTAATTGATTATGTTCTAAACACAAAAATTGCTCAAGTTTGAAATTATAATTCTAATACTGCCAATGATATTTTCTCAAATGTAAGCAGAACCATTTTAACAACTAATGATTATAATGACTTACTTAAAAACAAAACCGAGTCTTCAAAAGTCGCTACAAAAGAATTGTTATTTAATTCAAATGATTATGAAGCAACCTTAGGTGGATATAAAGGGTTAAGTTCATCATTAAATGACTATTCACTTAATAATTCAGCTGCATACTTACTTGAACAAAACAATTTTGCAAATCTATCAGGATTTTATGATTGAACCAACAGAAAACTAGTTGGTGTAAAAGAAAATGGAACTTTAAATGAAAGCATTAAAGTAACTAATGATAATAAAACTATCAAAGTAAGTTACTTAAATTTGGTTGCTCCTATTGTTAAGGAAGTAAGTAAAGACGACAAAACAACCAAAATTTTAAGTTTTGATAATACTCCTTACTTTAGTAAATTAGACACATTAAAAGTTTCATTAGCTATTTTTGGAGCTGATTCTTTATATAAAAACGCCCAAAAAGCTTTTATTGCTTTAGGACACAAAATCAGTTTGGAAAACGACATTATTAAATCTAAATTAGAAGGACTTGATTTTGTCAAAAAATAAAAGTATTTTTTCTAAAATTGTTGATCGTGAAATTCCAGCTACTATTTTGTATGAAGATGATGTAGTAATTGCTTTCTTAGATGCATTTCCTTATTCTGAAGGACATTTCTTAGTTGTTCCTAAAGACGAGAAAGAAAATATGCTTGAAAGTGATGAAAAAACCTTTTTACACGCAATGAAAGTTGCTCGGGAACTAGCTCAAAAGTTAGTGGTGGATAAAGGAATTGAAAGCTTTAAATTATTAGTTAATACAGGAGCGAATGCAGGCCAAACTGTTTTTCACACTCACATTCATATCATTCCTTTTAAAGAAAAAATGAAATCTAATTCAGAAGTCATTTAATGTGCTATAATAAAAGTATCTTCAAATCAATCTGAGGAGTTGCCTAGTGCAACTCTTTAATATTTTTTAAGGAGAAAAAAGATGGATTATTCAAAAATACTCAAAGATAAGTTTCCTGAAATGGTACTTAGCGTCGCTATAACTAATCAAGATTTTGGAAAAACGCTATCAGTTGAACTAGATACTGAAGATTTGGAAGAAGTTATTAAATATACCAAGCTTATTGACCAATATCTTGAAGAAGAAAACATATATCCACAAGATATGGCGTTAGAAGTTTTATCTAGAGGTGAAGAAATTACTTTAGATTTAAATAATTTAGAAAAATATTTAAACAAAATGGTTAAACTTCACTTTGTGAAAGCAGTTGAAAAAGAACAAAGTATGATTGCTGAACTTTTAGAAGTTTCAGACAATCAAATATTGGTTTTATGAAATCAAAAAGGAAGAATGAGAAAAATCAATATCGAAAAATCTAATATATTAAATGGAGAAATTTACATTAAATTTTAAGGAGTTAAAATGGGAAAAAAAGTTGCTGTTGAATTAAATGCGAACCAAAAATGATTTATTATCGCTAAAGGTTATTCAGAAAAACATCAAATTTCGCTTGAAGAAACATTAGGAATTTTTTCTTTTGAAACTACAAAAGCAGTTAATAAAGATATTGACCCTGAAGCTAATATTGTGTTTTCGCTTGATTTAACAAATGAAGAAGTATTAATTCACAATCTAAATGGTGAAGTTGTGGAAGATGATTTTGAATTTGAAGATTCTGAAGAATCAAGTGATATTCAAAGATTAAGTTTCATTCCTTTATCAGAAGCTAAAAAAGTTAATCCAAAAGTTCAAGAAGGAGAAAGTTTTTCAATTTTAATTGATTTTGAAATGATTCCTGAAAAGACAAAAGTCGCAATTAAAAACGGATTCTTCCAAAATTTCAAAATTACAGAAAAACAAAAAATTTATGAACGTTACTTACCTTTAGTTGGAACAAAAATTAAAGCCGAAGTTCTTTCAAGAAATTCAAATGGTTCATATAACTTAAAATTTGAAGATGGTGTTACTGCTTTTTTACCGGCTTCAAAAGTTAATAAAAAACTTGATATGAATTTAGGTTCATACTTAGATGTGTATTTAGAGTCAGTTAATCCAGAAAACAGATTGAGTATTTGTGAGGTAACAACAGATTCTCCACAACAAGTCAGAGATATTGTTACATCAGAAATTCCTGAAATTGAAGAGGGATTACTTGAAATTGTTAAAATCGAACGTATGCCTGGTGTTAGAACTAAAATTGCACTTAAAGCAATTGACAAAGGAGATGGTTTCGATCCTTTTGGAAGTGTTTTTGGAGAAGGTGCAAAAAGAATTTTGGCCATCTCTGAAAGACTTAACGGTGAAAAAATCGAGGTTATTAAATACTCAGATTCGCCTGTTGAATATGTAAGAAACGCTCTTTCTCCTGCTAAAGTTGTAGATGTTGTAGAAGATAAACGTGGTTTTATTGCTATTGTTGATAAAGAAGAAATGAAAAATGCAATTGGTAAATTAGGAGCTAATATTGATTTAGCAATGAAAATTACTAATTCAAAAATTAAAATTCTAACCGTTGAAGAAGCAGTTGAAAAAGACATTGAATTCAACAAAGTTAGAGCTTATGAAAAACCAATGTTTGGTAAAAAACCAAAACATTCAACACGTGATTCAAGAAGAAACGAATACTTTAAAGGTATTGAAATCGACATGAGCGAATTCTCACAAGATGTTGCTCAATTTAACGAAATTCAAAAATCACCTTCATTAGATGAACAAGTGAATGAAGTTAAAAAATCAGCACCAAGACCAAAAAGAATTGATGGTTCAGAGCTTGATGATTTATTTAGTGAGGAAGCGCTTCAATTTGATCTTGATAACGACACAGATTATGACTTTATTGATCAAATAGACTTTAATGATTTTGACGATGAAGAAGATGATGATTTTGATGTAGACGAAAATGAAAACACCGAAGCAGAAAAACCAGTTGTGAAAGCTTACAAAAACGCAAAAGTTGAACTCAAAGACTTTAAAGTTGATACTGATTTAGCTAATTATGGACTTGATTTAGATCTTAATTTAGATCTTAGTGGTTTCGAAGATGATTGAGACAAGAAAAAATAATAACTACACTCGTAAGTGTATAATCACAAACCAAATTTTAGACATTAATAAATTAACACGTTTTTCGCTGTTAAAAGAAACTCAAAAAGTTCGTTTAGATTTAAACAAAAATTTAAAAGGACGTGGAGCATATTTTGAATTTACTTGAGAAAATTGAGAAAAAGTCAAAAAAACTAAATCATTAAATCGAGCGTTTCGTTTTAATGTTTCACCTGATGATTATTTAGAAATAGAAAAACAACTGTTGGAGGTAATAAATGAGCAAGAAAAACAACAGAATTAGTAACGTTAATGACGTTAAAGAACAATTAATAACAACCAAGACAGAATTAAAAAATGGTGTTTTCATTTTTACAGGAAGAATGTCAATTGCTGATTTTGCAGCAAAAGTAAACAAAAATGCAAATGACATAATTAAAAAATTTTTCATGGAAGGAAAGGCAAGAACTTTAAATTACATTTTAGAAGAAGAAGAAATTGCCGAACTTTGTGTTGAATATGGTTTTGATTTTAGTAAAGAAACTAATGTTGATGCAACAAACTTTTTAGACGAAGTGAATTTTGTAGACAACGAAAAAGATTTAGTTCGTAGAGCACCAATTATCACAGTAATGGGACACGTTGATCACGGTAAAACCACATTAATTGACAAAATTAGAAATTCTAATATCGTCGGCACTGAAAGTAGTGGTATTACTCAGCATACCGGTGCTTATCAAATTGAACATAAAGGAAATAAGATTACCTTTATTGATACTCCTGGACATGAAGCTTTTACAAACATGCGTGCACGTGGAGCTAAAGTTACTGATATTGTTATTTTAGTGGTAGCAGCTGATGATGGAGTGATGCCACAAACAAAAGAAGCCATCAGTCATGCTAAAGCAGCTAATGTCCCAATTATCGTGTTTGTAAATAAAATGGATAAACCTAATAAAGATTTAGATCGTCTAAAAGGAGAATTGGCCGAAAACGAAGTAGTGGTTGAAGAATACGGTGGAGATGTTCAAATTGTATATGGTTCAGCTCTTAAAGGAGAAGGACTTGATGATTTATTTGATCAAATTATGCTATTAACTGAATTACTCGATTTAAAAGCTAACCCTAAACGTTATCCAATTGGAACTGTTATTGAATCTAGAGTTGATAAAGGAGTCGGAGCTGTTTCAACAATTATTGTTGAAAATGGAACTCTATACAAAGGTGATTTCATTGTTGCTGGTTCAAAATACGGTAGAGTTAGAATGCTTCTAGATTCACAAAAAAATCCAACTGATAAAGTCGAACCAGGAGCCCCAGCGATTGTATCAGGACTTAACTATGCACCTGATGCTGGAGATAAATTTATTGGTTTAAATGATGAAAAATTTGCTAAAAAATTGGCCGACCAAAAAGCAACACATGACAAATTGACTGCTTTAAGTTCTAGAGCAAACCAAGAATCTGTAGATGGTAAAAAAGTTATTAATGTTATTGTTAAATCAGACGTTCACGGAACCAGTGAAGCTATAAAAGGGCAGATAAATAACTTAGAAAATGAAGAAGCTATTATTAGAGTTATTTCTGCAGGTGCCGGAAATGTTAATGGAAGTGACTTGCTTTTAGCTAAAGCTTCAAACGCAACAATTTTTGTTTTCAATATGAAACCAGCACAACCTATTAAACAATCAGCGGCAAATCAAGAAATTTCGCTAATTAGCCATGATGTTATTTATAAAATTGTTGAAGATTGTCAATCTCTTTTAGACGGAGAAAAATCTCCTGTATATGAAGAACGTAAAACAGGAGAAGCTCATGTTATTAAAACATTCTTTTACTCAAAAGTCGGTACTATTGCAGGATGTATGCAAGACACAGGTGTTGTAAAAGCTGGAGCTAAAGTTAAAGTATATCGTAAAGCTAAGTTAGTTTACGAAGGAGTTTTAGAATCTCTTCGTAGAGAACTAAATGACGCAAAAGAAGTGGTTAAAGGAAAAGATTTCGGTTGCCACATTAAAAACTATAACGACATTGAAATTGATGATGTTTTAGAGTTTTACGAAGATGTAAGAGTTAATTAATTTGAAGGTTCAAAATGAATATTAAAAACTTAATCAAAGACGTAAAAGATTTTCCAAAACCAGGAATTATCTTTAAAGATATTTCTCCTCTTTTGGCTGATGGGGAAGCATTGCATTGAACAATTAATGAAATTGCTAAACATTGCAATGATGCTGATATTATTGTAGGTCCAGATGCGAGAGGTTTCTTGTTTGGGACTCCAACAGCAGCTGTTTTAAAAAAACCTTTTATAATGGTGAGAAAACCACATAAATTACCTGGAGAAGTAATTCAAATGAATTATGATCTTGAGTATGGTTCAAACACATTGGAATTACAAAAAGGTTATGTCAAAGAAGGACAAAAAGCAGTTATTGTTGATGATGTTTTAGCTACCGGAGGAACAACAAAAGCAATTATTAAATTATTGCAATCTCAAGGCGCTATTGTTGAAAAAGTTATTGTATTGCTTGAATTAACTGAATTAAATGGAAGAAAACTACTTCAAGAAGACACTGAAGTAATCTCTTTAATTAAGGTTTAATGAATAATTCTCATTCTAAAATAAAACCATCCCTAAAAGAGTTGGTTTTATTTATACTAAAAATAACTTTTTTTGGTTTTGGTGGCGGGAATGCAATGTTACCTTTAATAAAAAGCGAAGCAGTCGAAAAGAAAAAATGACTTAATAATGAAGAATTTGATGAAATGGTAATTATAACAAATATGTTGCCAGGCCCTTCAACTACTCAATGCATTACTTACATAGTTCGTAAATTTTACAATTTGTTTGTAACATATCTTTTAGTATTAATTGCCATTTTACCGCATATTTTGTTTGCTTTTGGAGTATTTTTATTGCTAAATTATATTCCAAGACGTTACATTTATGTTATTGGGGCGTGTGCGTTAATGCCAGTGGTAGCAGGAGTAATTTTAATTACTTATCGATATATTAAAAGATCGCAACAAGCTTTAAAATTACCAGTGTGACTAACTGTTGCATGCATTTCAACTTGCTATTGTTTATTTGTTCCTTTTCCTTATAACTTACCGGTGTTTGTATTTGGTCTTTTATTTTTATGCACACTAATTTATTGTTTGATAACTTGAAGTGTATTAAAACGAAAAAGCAAGGATAAATAATGACAACGATATTAATTTCGCTTGTAGCTATTGTTATTGTTTCGCTTACTGTTTTTGGTGGTGGAGCTTTGTTTATGCCGGTATTTGAATGGTTGTGAAAGTTTCTTAATAATAATTTTGGAGTTGCTATTTCAACGGATCAAATTAATGCATTTTTTACCGCTGGAAATGCAACCCCAGGTATTTTATCGCCTAAATTCGCTGTTTTTACCGGTTATGCTTTAACTGGCAATACTTGATGAAGTTTTCTTCTTATTTTGCTTGCTTATTTAGCTTTTATGATTCCAGGAATAGCGATGTTGCTTATTTTTAGAAGAATCATTCAAAAGCACAAGAAAACTTTATTTGTGAGCAAATTCTTTACTTTTATGTATCCAGTGTTAATTGGTGTAATGCTATCGCTTGCTATTTCAATTTTTTTAAAAATTACCTATCCATTTTTATTTTTTAACACTCAAGCAAGTGAATATTTAAAATTAGATTATTCTTCAAGTAATAATATTTATCAATTTTTTAGAGGATGAAGATTAATATTACTATTTGTTTATAGCCCTTTAGCAATTGGTTTCTTTATTTATTTAATCATTAAAAAAGTACCAATTATCTATATGATCGTGGGGAACATCTTAGTGGGTTTAATTATTTTTGCACCTTGAATATAAAATCAGCCCTTGAGGCTGATGTTTTTTAAACTTTTAAAATTTCATCTTCTTTTTCTTTGGTTAATTGATTTACTTTGTCAATTTGTTTGTCTACAAAGGTTTGAACTTGATCTAAATAATTTTTTTGCATATCTTCAGAAAGTTCTTCATCAGCTTTAATTTGTTTATTTACATCTTGACGAGCATTTCTGATACCCACTTTAGCTTGTTCAGTATGTTTAGCTAGACTTTTGATAATTTCTTTTTTTCTTTGTGTGGTTAACACAGGGAAGTTTAATCTAACTTGATGCCCTTCATCAATTGGAGTAACTCCTAAGTTAGCGTTCATTAATGCTTTATTAACTTCTTTTACAGAAGTAATATCATAAGGTTTGATTAATAATTGTTGTGGTTCAGGAACACTAATGTTTGCTAATTCTTCCAATGAAGTTGGTGTACCATAGTATTCAACTTTAATCCCTTTTACAATTTGAGGGTTAGCTCTCCCGGTTGAAATTTTAGACATTTCAAAACGATAATGATTAATTGCCTTTTCGCATTTTTCTTCTAATTCTAATAAATATAGACCTATTTCCATTATTTTGTTACCTCTGTATGTTGAATTTTATTTTGCAATACTTTAATAATTGAATCTTTTTCGAGTAAATTGAATACCACCAAGTTAATATTGTTATCTCTTGCCATACTTGTTGCAGTTAAGTCCATAACCTGTAATCTTCTTTCAAGAATTTCATCATATGTAATTTTCGGGAAGTGAACAGCATTTGGATTTTTTTTAGGATCGCTATCGTAAATCCCATCAACACGATTTTTACCCATTAAAATAACTTCAGCACCTATTTCAGATGCATAAAGTGTAGCAGCTGTGTCAGTGGTAAAGAATGGTCTTCCAGTTCCTCCAACAAAAATAACAATTTCTCCATCTTCAAGATACTTAATTGTTTTTTCGTTAATGTAGTTTTCAGCAACTTTAGGGTCAATGTTAATTGAACTTTGGACTCTTGCTTTAAGGCCAACTTTTTCAAATCCACTTTGTAAAGCTAAACCATTCATTATAGTTGCCAACATTCCAATATAATCGGCACGATTTCGTGGAATTCCGTTTTTTTCAGCTGAAGCACCTCTTCAGAAGTTTCCTCCACCAATAACAACAGAAATTTGAACTCCTTGCTCATTAATTACTTTTAATTGCCGTGCAATATCAGCAACTAACTCATAGTCAATGGCTAAGTTTTTTTCTTTGTTCGAAAAACCTTCTCCAGAAAGTTTTAGCAATATTCTTTTGTATTTCATTTTACTCTCCGAATTAATACTATTAATTTGTATTTTAATTATATTTTAAAAACTCCCTTTTTTAATAATAAATATTATAAAAAAGAGTAAGAATTCTTAATTTTTCGTTGTGGAAAATTTTCCAGTGGAGAATAATTTTCTCGAAAAATGTTATAATTATTCGACAGAAAGGATAGATATGGAAAAAGAAAAATACCTATTCGCTATTGATTTAGATGGAACAACATTGCGTTCAAGCGCAACTGGTGAAATCCATGATTTAACAGTTAATGCAATTAAAAGAGCTACCGAAGAAGGACATATTGTATGTATTCTTACTGGTAGACCATGAAGAAGTACCAAATTTATTTACGAAGAATTAGGGCTTAAAACTGTTGTAGGAAACTACAATGGAGCTCATATTCACCATCCAAATGATGAAAGTTTTATTCCTTATGTTAAATATTTAAATTTAAATGAAGCTTTATATGTGCTTGGTGATGAAAAAGTGGCTAAAGAAGTTACTAATATTGCAATTGAAGGTCCTGATTGAGTTCAACTTCAGCACCGTGATGAAGAACTTGAAAAAGTGTTTGGATTTAAAACAACTTCAAAACTTAGAATTGGACTTGATTTTCACAAAATTCCTTTAATGCCAACTGGAGTTATTTTTGATGTTAAACCAACTACTAATGTTGAAGAACTTAGAAGATACTTAAAAGCTCGTTTTGGAGACTTAGCTGAGTTCTCATATTGATCAAAAGGCGAAGGTTTAACACCTGTGTTTGATATGACAAACATTACTGCCAACAAAGGGAAAGCCTTAAGTATGTTAATTCGTTACTACGATGTAAAAGTAGAAAACACAATTGCAATTGGAGATGGATTTAATGATGTTCCAATGTTTAAAGTGGCTAATGTTTCTGTAGCAATGGGAAATGCTTCAAAAGACGTTAAAAAATATGCTACTGTTAAAATTTCAAAAATCAATAAAGAAGGTGGTGTGGGGCACTACATTAATAAATTCTTGGACAACCCTGCCGAAGAAATTGCTAAAAGCAATAAAATAAAACAAAAAAGAGATGATAGTTTAGAATAATGAAATACATTGATTTATTAGATGTAAACGAACTATTAAATAAAGAAATTATTGGTATTGATGAAAGTGGAGTTGGAGATTATTTTACTCCGCTAGTTTCTTGTGCATTTTACTTACCATCACATTTAAAGGATTGAGCTAAATCCTTAGGAGTACAAGATTCGAAAAAACTTACTGACAAAAAGATTTTGGAAATTGCACAAAAGCTTAGAGAGAACACTCAAGTACATTATTCAGTTTATCGCTTATCTCAAAGCGCTTACAATAAACTCAGCGATGAATTTAATGCTCATGAATTAAAATTTTTTACTCATAATGGAGCTTTGAATAATTTACATAAAAAAATGAGCTTTGTTCAAAAATATTTACTAATTGATAAATATTCCACTTTAAACTCATTTGAAAAGTATCACAAGAAAATAATAAACAAAGATACTTGATTTGATTTTGAAGATTTTGATATAGTGGCTTTTTTAGTAACAAAAGCCGAATCTATACATTTATCGGTAGCTTGTGCATCAATTTTAGCTCGCGCTGAACTAATTAAGTACATGCAAGAACAATCCAAAGAATGAAACTTCGATTTCCCTTTAGGTGCAAACAAAAAAGTACAAGAAAAAGTTAAAGAATTTTGTGAACTACATGGAGAAAAAAATCTTTCAAAAGTTTGCAAAACAAGCTTTAAATTATCAATATAAATTAATAAGTAAACTAAAATTTACCCATTTTTATGGTAAAATTAGTTTACAAATGCCGTCATAGCTCAGCAGGCAGAGCACTTCCATGGTAAGGAAGGGGTCGCTGGTTCAAGTCCAGTTGTCGGCACCATTTCATTTTTATGACCAAAAAAGAAATAAATTAAACGAACACATCTCAAAATGTTGAGATGTGTTTTTTGTTATTAAATAAAAAAGCAATAAAAAAATTGTTCTATTTTAACTCAAAATGAAAAAATATACTTTATTTAAAAATTGAGTGAATAGGGATTTGTAAAGATTCAATGTTAAAAACGTGATAATAATTTAGATTGCAATTTTGAATTTGCTTAATTTGGAAAAGTTCTTTATGATTATATGAAAGTAATACAAGACAGTTGACACTTTTACAATTAAGATTGGTTAAAATCTTATCAATAACTATTGATGAAGTATTGTGTTTAATTCTTTTTATTAAAGAGTTTAAATTTTTACTTTGAAGGTTTTTAATACATGTATGTACAATTAGATGGATTGGTACTTCAGTATTTTCAACCACAATCTTAGGTAACGGATTATCAAATAACTTACTATTTTCAAAAGTGATTATTTTTGGATTTGAACTGTAAAGATTGATAAAATCTTCTAAATACATTACTATAGAAAGTTGATCAATTTTATATTGATTCTTCTTTAGTAGAGTATATGTTTCTTTAGAAAGAGTATAGACAAAATTATTTTCTTTAGCAATTTCATTTATACGATTAAATACTTTAATTATTTGCTGTTTATTATTTGTTTCAATCATAATCCTCCTATGGAAATATTATTATAAAATAGAACTGAAATTGTGGTTTTTATAAGGTACTTTATTAAAAAAAGCATATTATTTTAACGGAAATTCAAAGTAATATTTATTTATCTCAAAGCGAAGGCCACTTCGTTTTTTTATTTTTGAAAGTAAGCTTTTATTTCTTTAAAGATTTTATCTTCATACATTGAATGTCCTGCTCCTTGAATAAAAAACAAGTTGGTTCTAGGATGATTTTGTTTTATTAATCAAGCACCGATAGGTCGTGTATCAATATCTTGTCTTCCGTGAAATATATCAATATTAACTTTGCTAATTTTATGTAAATTATCTAAAATGTAATTATCTGTTGGTAAAAAGCAATTGTTTACAAAATAGTGCGTTTCCATTAATGCTATTTGTTTATTGAAAGCAAGATCGATTTTTTCTTTTTTATTATTTTTAGGTCCTGTTATTGATACCAAGGAGTCTTCTCAGGCAGCAAATTCATTGAAAGCAAGTGTTTTTATTTCTTCATCATATTTATTTATAAAAAGATCATAATATCTTTCAATGATACTGTTTCCTTTTCCTTGTAATGAAAATTTTTTAAATTTATCATGAAGTTCTGGATAAAAATCAGAAGCTCCTTTTTCGTATAAATAATCGATATCTTCTTGACGTCCTAAGAAAACACCTCTTAAAATCAATTTGTTGACATGCTTAGGATATTTTATTGCATAAAGTAATGATAAAGTGCTTCCTCAGCTTCCGCCAAATAAAGTTATTTTGTTTAATTGCAATTGCTTACGAATGGCTTCGATATCTTCAATCAAATGTGATGTGGTGTTGTTTTCTAACTCATATCTAGGTAAACTTTTGCCACAACCTCTCTGATGAATAAAAACGACAAAATATTTTGCTATTGGAATGATTTTTAAGAATTTTTTCACATTAAAACCACCGCCAGGCCCGCCGTGAATTACAAAAATAGGTTCATTAGTTTCTTTTCCATATTTCTCATAATAAATTTGATGGTTTTGACGATAAATATATGTTTTGTTGAATTTGCTCATACAATTATTTTACTTTTGTTTTATTTGGATGAAAATAAAAAAGAGCTTTTCGCTCTTTATTAATTTTGTTCGTCTGGTCTAGAAAATACATATCTACCAGTTTCAGTAACTAAAACGTCATCCTCTATTCTAGCCCCTCCAATACCTTCTAGATAAATTCCAGGTTCTACAGTAATTATCATTCCAGGTTCTAGAATATAATCTGATTTAGTTGAAACACTTGGTAATTCGTGTACATCAATTCCAAGTCCATGTCCTGTTCCGTGTAAGAACTTATCACCGTAACCTTTTGATTGAATGTATTCTCTACATACACGATCAACTTCAGAAGCTTTAATTCCTGGTTTTACATATGCCCTTCCAAGAGCAGCTGCTTCTTCCACGATTTGTAAAATTTCTAACATTTTAGGGTTAGCTTTACTTTTATCCCCTAAAATTGTGGTTCTAGTAATATCGGCTGTATAACCTTGATATAATGCTCCAAAATCAACTTTTAAAAGTGAGTTATCTTCAATAACTTTTTCAGTAGGGTGATGGTGTGGTTCAGCTGAAGAAGCACCCGAAGCAATAATTTCAGTAAATCCTTCTTTATCGGCTCCGTGTTTTTTCATTAAGTAATTAAGCATTGCTGCAGCTTCTTTTTCTGTAACTCCTGGTTTAACTCAAACCATAAATTCATCATATGCGCTTAAAGTAATATCAATGACTTTTTGCATTTTTTCAATTTCTTGAGGACTTTTGATAATTCTTAAATCTTGAGCATTAACCCATTTGACTACTTGTGGTTTAGCTAGTGACATGATTCTATTTTCTCAGTCTTTGACCAAGTAATTGCTTTCTAAAGCTATTGAGTTAAGTTTTCTGTTGTCAAATCACTTAGCAACAGAATCACCTTGCATTAGAATGACTTCAACATTTTTAGCGTGTTTTTGACAATATTCAATGTAACGTGAATCAACAAATAAAGTAGCTTTATCTTTTTCAATAACAATTAATCCATCAGTAGTTTGAACGTCAGCGTATCACAATCTAGTTTGAGGAGCTTCAGAAATTAAAGCATCCACTTGAAGATCTTGAAACATTTTATCTAATCTTTTACGATCCATAATATCTCCTTTTGTTTATATAAATTATAAATATAAAAGTCTATTTAATTCAAAAAAGGGCATATGCCCTTTGATTATTTAGCGTTTAATGCTAATTCTACAAGAGTTTTAACCATAACTCCTGTTGGTTTTGACCCAATGTCAGCAGTTCCGGCTACGTCAAGGTGAATGTATTCAACATCTTCGGTAAATTCTTTTAAGAACATAGCTGCTGAAGAGCTTCCTCCACCAACTCCACTAAGATCGGTATTTTTTAAATCAGCCACAACAGAGTTTCTAATTTCTTTAGCAAATGCTTCGTCTAAAGGCATTCTTCATACCAATTCTTTTGCTTTATCAGCCGCATTTTTTAAATCTTCTCATGCTTTTTCGCTTGTTGCTCAAACTCCGGTGTAAGTGTGTCCTAAAGCAACTAAAATAGCACCAGTTAAAGTAGCAACATCAACAAGACGAGTAGCTTTAAGTTTTCTAACTGCATAAGTTAAACCGTCAGCCATAACCAATCTTCCTTCAGCGTCAGTGTTGTTAATTTCAACAGTTTTTCCGTTCATTGATGTTCAGACAGAATCAGGTAATGAAGCATCTCCATTTACTCTGTTGTCTGTAATACACATAATTGCCGCTACATTTGTTTTAGGTTTAAGTTGAGCAATTGCTTTCATTGCACTAGCTACAAAAGCTGACCCTGACATATCAAATTTCATTCCAAGCATTGAACGACCTGGCTTAAGTGAGTAACCTCCAGAGTCAAAGGTAATTCCCTTACCAACATAAACAGTTTTTTCTTGTGAATCTGGATTTCCGTTGTATTCAATTACAACCACTCTTGGTTCATACATACTTCCACGGTTAACTGAAAGTAAAAGTCCCATTTTTAATTCTTCGATTTGTTTTTTGTTTAATACTGTTACTTTTAAATTATCATATTGAGCTAAGTCTTTTTGAACCACTTCAGCTAAATATTCAGAGTTTAAAATATTAGGAGGTGTTACTTGTAAGTCTCTAGCAAAATTAACAGCTTCAGAAAGTACTGAGTATTTTTCAAATACATCTTTGTATAAACTTTCATTGGCAACCATTAAAAGTGAAGTTTCATATTTGTCATCTTTTTTGTTTGTTTTAGCACTATAAATGTTTGCTTTCACATAATTGTAAGCTTCTGTAAAAGCTCTAACAACACAAGGTTCACACACTTTACCTTTAACAAAAGAATCTAAATCTACTTGAATATTTCTAGCTTGTGAAGCAAAGTAGTTTTTAGCAAAATTAAATACAGATTCAAATTTATAATCTTTTTCTTCACCCATGTAAACTAATGCTTCATTTTTGTCTAAGTATTCAGTTACAACAGCGACTTTTTCAATTAAAGTTTTTGGATATTCATCCCCTTTAAAAACTGCTTTTAAAAGCATATTAGTATTTCTTGTTTTATCAATTTGTTGAATTTTCATATTTATCCTTTCTTTACTTGTTTCAATTTTACCTTTTTGGCATAAAAATTATATGTTTTTTGCAAATTCTACTAAAGTAGCCACTAAAGCACCTTGTGGTTCACCACTTACATCAGCTGTTCCGGCTACGTCACAGTGAATAAAATCAACATCTTTAACAAATTCTTTTAAGAACATAGCTGCTTGAGAAGAATCTTGTTTAACTGTTGGGCTTCAGTTCATTAAGTCGGCTACTTTTGAAGATTTGTTTCCTTTATTGAAGTCTTCATGCATAGGTAATCTTCAAACTTTTTCTTTTGCAGTTGCAGCTGCTTGTTGCATTAATGAGCATTTTTGATCATTTTCACTAAAAATTCCTGTGTATACATGCCCAAGAGAAGTTAAAAGTGTTCCGGTTAAAGTAGCTACATCAACAATTGTGGTTGCTTTAAGTTTTTCAGCTGCATAATATAAACCGTCAGCAAGAACTAATCTTCCTTCTGCATCTGTATCTGCAACTTCTACCCATTTACCACTCATTGATTGATAAACATTTTCAGGTAATGAAGCATCTCCATCTAATCTATTGTCAGTAATACACATAATTGCGGCCACATTTTTCTTAAGTTTAAGTTGTGCAATAGCTTTAACAGCATATGCAACAATAGCTGAACCAGACATATCATATTTCATTCCTTCCATATGATATCCTTTAGTGTTAACTCCACCGGTATCAAAAGTAATTCCTTTACCAACATAAACAGTTTTTTCTTGTGAATCTACATCTCCGTTGTATTCAATAACTACAACTCTTGGTTCGTGAGTGCTTCCTTTATTTACTGAAAGTAAAAGTCCCATGTTTAATTGTTCAATTTCTTTTTTAGTTAAAACTGTTACTTTTAAATTTTCAATTCCAGATAAATCTGAAGCCACATAGGCCGCTAGATTTTCACTGTTTAAAAAGTTTTCGGGTGTAATTTGTAAGTTTCTTGTTGTTGTCATTGCTTCAGCGATAACAAGCAATTCTTTTAGTAATGGATCGTTTAAATCTTTAACCAATAAAGCAAGATTTTTATTGTCATCTTCTTCAGTTTTGTAAGTTTTTTTAAATAATTTGGCACTTCCAAATTCTGTTGATAAAACAGCGACTCTTAGAGCTTCTTCAGCTGATAATACAGCTTCTAAAGAAGCAACATCTAAAAGATAATCACGATTGATTGAACCAGGAAGAGATCTTAAGATGTCTTGTAATTGATAATATTCTGAATGTTTTTGATCAACATATAAATAAGCAATGTTGTTAGTTAAATCCTCAGTAATTTGATTATTTTTGGTTTTGATAAAGTTAGGCATTTCTTTGTTTTCAAAAACTACCTTTAACAAAATTTGATTTTCATTTAATTTATTTTGAATTTGCATGTTTAATTTCCTTTATGTATTTTGTTGTAAAAATAAATCTAAAGACATTTTGGCGCTTTCACGATAAGCACGAGTTAATCCGCCAGCACCAAGTTTGATACCTCCAAAATATCTAATGGTAATAACTAAAATATTTGTTAGTTTTTTAACTCTTATTAATTCATAAATTGGTCTACCAGCAGTATTTTTAGGTTCTCCGTCATCATTAAATCCTGCGTTTTCAGTTCCGTTTTGTAAAAACAAATACGCATAACAAGCATGTCGAGATTTTTTGTGTTGTTGTTTTATTTCTTCGATATATTGCTTAACTTCCTCTTTTGAAGAGACCTTAAAAACATATGAATAAAATGATGATTTTTTGACTATAAATTCAGTCTCATAGTTCATGTTAATATTATATTTGCTTTACTAAAAAAAGTAATTATTTATTTAGAGATAATAATTGATATTTTGCAGTTTATTTAGTAATGATTTATAATTATTTATATACACACAATTACAACAAGGAGAAACTTATGCCCAGAAAAATCGCTATTAAAATTAAAGATCTTGAAAAATTACAGTTCACTCTCTTAGAGGATGCTTCTGAGAATGACTTCTTAGATTTAAACGACCTTTTAGAGGTTGATGTTACAAATATTAATGCATTTTCAAATGATTTAAAAACAAAAATGGAAGACTCAATTAAGAGCAAACTACAAAAGGATTTTGAACAAAGATTAAACGATGCATTATCTTCTCAAAGTAGAGAAAATGATAAGGATAAACAACTTGCTTTAAAAGTTTTGGAAGATAAATACAAACAACAGTTAAACGAAAAAGAAAATTTATTAACTAAAAAGCAAGAGCAAATTCAATCGTTAAATTCTCAACAAGAGTTGCTAATTCAAAACAAGATAAATGAAGAATTGCAACAAAAAGAAAAAGAACTTCAAGACAAATATGTGAAACAATTAGAACATATTCAAGTTCAATTAAATGAACAAAAAACTGAAACAGCTAAAAAAGATGAACAAATAAAATCATTAAAAGAAAGTCAAGAATTATTAATTGCAAATAAAGTAAATGAAAAATTAAATGAGCAAAGCAAAAAGCTTGAAGAAAAATATGAAGAAAGACTTAAAGAAATTCAAAATCAACTAGCAGATCAAAAATCTCAAACAGCTAAAAAAGATGAACAAATAAAATCTATTTTAGAAAATAAAGAAAATGAAATTGAAAATAGATTATTAAAACAAGAAAAAGAGTTAAAAATATCTCACCAGCAAGATTTAGCTTCTAAAGATGCTTTAATTAGAGAGTTAGAACTAAAAAATAATCAGTTTCAAACTTTAAATGTTAAACAGGTTGGAGAAGCTTTAGAACATGATGTTGAAAACAAATTAATTGAAATGTTTGGGAATTTTACTGAAGCAGTTAAATTCAGTAAGATAAATGATTCTAAAAAAATGAAAGATGCTGATAGCGATTCATATGAAGGGAAGGCAACAAAAGCGGATTTCTTAGTTGAATTTTACAATCCTGCAACTAGTCAATTAATAGGAAAAATAGTAATTGAATGTAAATCACAAGAATCAGGGAAAGGAACCACCAAAAACTCCGATCATTATAAAAAATTAGAAGCAGATAGAAAAAAAGAAGAAGCTAATTTTGCATTTTTAGTGACAACATTAGAACAACATAAAGAATTTTTTGTAATGACTCCGCAAGAAAAAGAATATGATAAGATTTTAGTTTTAAGATTTCCGGTTTTAGGTCAACTGTTGACACTATTTTATACATACTTTAAGCGTTTAGATGAAGTAAAAAGTAGTGATGCTCTTGTGCAAAAAGGAAAAGAATTTTTAGATGGTATTAATAATATAAAAGAAGCTTTCATCTCTGCTATTGGAAAATTAGATGAAAGACATAAAAATATTATTAAAGCTCTAGACAACATGAGAAAACAAGTGGACAACTTAGAAACTTTAATTGGTAGAATGGTCAAAATTGATTTTGAAAATATTAAAAAAAGTTTAGAAAGAACTAATGCACTGCCATCATTAGATTCGATTATTTATTTAGAGAGTGATGATTTAGATCAATCAGAAATATCCGAATTAGATAAATTATAAAACCAAGCCCCAATTTACTTAGAAACAAAATATACATCAAAGCAAGATGTGTATTTTTTATATTAAAAAACTTTTCGCCAATAGCAAAAAGCAATTTTTAAATCTCTTTATTTTCAAGCATTTCATATAACTTAACAATTTCATCAATGTTTAATTGTTGAATTCTAACGCTAGGATTAAGTTGTAATTGCTCATAAACAGAAGCTATTTGTTCTTTTGAATATTTACTTGATAAAGCAAAAGTTAATTTTTTACGACGATTTGCAAATACTAATTTAAAGAAATCTTTTATTTGAATTCAGTTTTGTTGAGTAATGTTAGCTTTAAATTTAAAAGATATAATTGCCGAATCAACCTTAGGAGCTGGAGAAAAACAACTTGCTTTAACTATAAATTCAATTTTAGTTTCAGCTAGATATTGACAAGAAACAGATAATTTTGAGTAATCAGGAGTGTTGATTTTGGCTACAATTCTTTGAGCAACTTCTTTTTGTACCATTAGCAATACACCTTTGAATTTATCTTTGTGTTCAAATATTTTAAACAAAATATCAGTGGTGATGTAATAAGGTATGTTAGCAATTAAATATGATTCTTTTAAGGCTGATAAATCAGCATCTAAAAAATCTTGTAATTTTACTTCTAAATTGGTTGCTTGCGGAAATTGTTCATTTAAAACTTTTACCATATCTGGATCAATTTCATAACAAAGTACATGTGAAGCTTTTTTGATTAACTCTTTTGTCAAAGCTCCTCGTCCAGGACCTATTTCAATAACGTTATGATTTTGAAAATCAAATACATCAACAATTTTGTTGATTATGTTTTGGTCTTTTAAAAAGTTTTGACCAAAATGTTTTTTAGCATATACTTCTTTTTTCATTTTATTTTAAATTAAATAACTCTCTTAAATTAGTGTTTACGCGATGAACAAATTTATCCATACCAACTTTTTTAACACCGGCGATGTAATAAGCAACAAATAACACAGTATTAGGTTCATTTGTTTGCCCAGTATACGGGTGTACTCTTAAATATGGCGAATCTGTTTCAGTAAGAATTCTCTCCAGTGGTAAAAAGTCAATTACTTCTCTAGTAGATGAAGCACTTCCATAAGTTACAACTCCACTAAAAGAAAATCAACATTTTAAGGTTAAGAATTTTTTAGCTCATTCTAAATTTCCCGCAAAGGTATGTAACATTGCTTTTACTGGATATTTTTTTAAGATTTCATAAGCATCTTCATAAGCTTCTCAAACATTTTCTTTGTCCCTAATATGCACAACTACAGGGAGGTTTGTGCTTTGAGCTAACTTCACTTGCTCTTCAAAAGCTTGCTTTTGTAACTCTTTAGATGGACCATCATCATAATAATAATCCAAACCAATTTCTCCAATAGCTACAACATCTTCATTTATAAGTGGTTTGATCAAATCAATATCTTCTAGGTTTGTAAGGTCTTCTGGATGTATTCCAATAGCTGGTTTAACTATTTCGTATTGTTTAGCTAGCTCTAATACTTTGTGGTTTTCTTCTCGATGTCCACCATTTACAATCATAAACTCAATATTGTGAACTCTAGCTTGCTCCATGATTTCATGAATTATCCATTGCGGATAATATTTATCAGTTAAATGATTGTGTGCGTCTACAAATGAATTTCTTTTCTTGGCCATTTTTTACTTCCCTAAACAAAAACTGCTAAACATTACATCTAAAAGATCTTCACGGTTAACATTGCCTTTGATGTTTTGTAATGACTCTCAAGCATCGTACAAGTCAACAATGATAACATCAAATGTCATTCCGTTTTCAATTGAAAATATCGCGTTTTCAATTGAAATTAAAGCTTGTTTGACTAATGACAATTGTCTTGTGTTAGCTAGTATTCTTTCGTCTAAAACATTGATATTTTTAAAGTGCTCTACTAAAGCTTCTTCTAGAGGTTGTATTTGATTATTTTTAGCAGAAATTGTAATTGCATTATTGTCTGGTGTCTGAATTAAATCTGATTTGTTAATAACTTTAATGTATATTTTGTTGTGTTTTTGTGATTCGCTAGCAATTAATTCATCAAACTCATTATCTGCTTGGGTCGGATCAAAAACATGAATTACTAAATCAGCTCTACTAATTTGTTCAAAAGACTTTGCTATTCCAATTGATTCAATTTTCTCGGCGGTTTTACGAATTCCGGCAGTATCAATTAATTTAAAAAGCATTCCTTGAATTTGATAAGATGCTTCAATTGTGTCACGAGTAGTTCCTGCAATATCAGTAACAATAGCTTTATCTTCAGCTAATAAAGCATTCAAAATACTGCTTTTACCAACGTTTGGTTTCCCTACCAAAGCTACTTTTACACCTTCAAAAACATATCGAGCATTTTCTGAAAGGGTGACAATCTCATTTAAGCTTTGTTTCAAATGAGTTAATGTGTTAAGCATTATTTGATCATCCATATTTTCTAAATCTAAATATTCAGGATAATCAATATTTACTTCACTAAGTCCAATTAAATAGGATAAATCAGCAATAAATTTATCTATTAACTGAGAGGTTTTTCCCTTAAATTTATTTACAGCGGCTTTGCTTTGTAAGGTGGTTTGAGCAAAAATGAGATCATGAACAGCTTCGGCTTTTACTAGATCCATTTTTCCATTTAAAAAAGCTCTTCGGGTAAATTCACCTTTTTCGGCTAATCTAGCTCCATTTTTTAAAAGCAATTCTAATACTTGATTGGTAACCACAATTCCACCGTGGCAGTTTATTTCCACAAGCGGTTCTCCACAATAATTGTTATAAATAATTTGTCCATTTTGTTCTTTTCCAACAAATCACATTACTAAAACTTCATCAATAATTTGATCATTATCAATAATGTGTCCATAAGTAATTTCATGGTCTTTACCTTTGCGACCTTTAAATATCTTTGAAACAATTTCGGCGGCATTAGGACCGGCTACACGAACAATAGAAATGGGTTGATTTACATATGAACCTGAAGAAATAGCAGCAATATTATCGTACATATAATCTATTTTATCTTTTAATTCCTTAAATTGTATATTTTGCTAAAATTTTTACATGACAGCACTAGAAACCTCAATAGAAGTTTTTGGTTGGCTAACTGTTATTATTACAGTGTCGTTATCATTACCTCAGTTATTCAAATTGTTAAAAGAGAAAAAAACTCAAAAAGTTAATTTTTATTCATTTTGAATTTTTCACATTGGAATTTTAATGTGAACAATCTTTGGTGTCCTTAGTGATTCTAGCCAACCATTTAAACTAAGAAATATAGTTATTGCAGATGGGATCTCTCTTATTTTAAATGGAGTTATGACCTACCTGCTTTATCATTATTACGATTTTAGTTCATACAAAAACAAAAGAACCTTTTTAAGCAATTCACAAAATCAAGAAATGTATATTAAAACCAGCAATCACACTGGTAAAAAAGTATGAGCATTTTTAGGAGTGTTAGCAACTTGAGTGATTGGAATTGTGTTTATTGTAATTTACTTTACAAATTCTGCGTTTAGAATTTCTTCAAATGCAGCCACAATTTTCGCTATTATTGCGCCTGCTTTAACAACCTTCTCATTTGCTCCGCAACTATACACTTCAATTAAAACAAAGAACTGAAAAGGTGTTTCACCTATGATGTTTGTTCTTTTTGAGTTAAACAATTTATGTTGAATTGCTTTCTGAGTTTTATCTATTGTCAAATATGGAGGAAATTTAGATTTAATTGGTGGATTAATTTGACAAACAGTCTCACTTATTTTATATGCTTACCAGCTTACAATGACAATCAAATATAATTACACCGCCGCATCAAAACAACCTGTTTATGCGTAAAATCCTTAGGGATTTTTTTATTTAAAGGAGAGATATGATTTTTGACAGACTTGATAATTTTCAAAAATACAATTTTGATAAAAAATTACAAACAGCTTTTAAATTAATTGATCAAACAGATTTTGAAAGTTTAGATTATGGAATTCATGAATACAATGAAGATATCAAAATAGTAAAAATGAAGTTTCAAACATTTTATAAAGAAAACTTCGCTGAAATTCACTTTGAGCACGCAGATATTCATTTGAGAAGCAATTTATGTGATGAATTAGTTTATTTTAGCGAAGAGAACAATTATGTCAAGGAAGATGTTTTAAACTACAATGAACAAAAAGATGTTCTTTTTGTAAAACAAGCACCTTATCAAAATAAACTTATTTTAAAAAATAACACTTTTGCGTTATTTTGACCACACGAAAAACACAAAATAGATATTCAAGACCACTCTTTACTTGAACACAAATACAAAATCATTATTAAAGTAAAAATTTCATAATCTGGTATTGATTATTGCACTTTTATAGTATAATAATCATACACATGGCAAATGTGGTGAAGCGGTTAACACAGCGGGTTGTGGTCCCGTCATGCGCGAGTTCGAATCTCGTCATTTGCCCCATGTATTAGTACTTAATGCCACTTACACAAGAAAAATTCTTGTGTTTTTTTACGCAAAAAAACAAATGTCAAATTATATTTATACTTATAAGAGAAGTTTATTAGTGTTATAATTAAGAAATAAATATGATAGGAGTATAAATGAAGTTTCTAGATCAAAATTTAGACATTTTTAAAAAAGGAAAATACAAACCACTAAATAGAGATTTTATAGCCGGTTTATTATTACCGCTTACGTCTATTCAACATACAACAGGAAGGAGAATGATACATTTGTTTAACGGGGCGAAAAATCCTATAGTTGCATTTTATCTAAACTTTTATCTTGTAAATGAAGAAAAACATGGATTATATGCAAAAAGAGAGTTTAAGGAAGAATATCTTGAAGTTAAACAAGTATCTTATTCAAGCAAGAGTTGATCTGTAACTTTTAATGACACAACATTGGACAAAGCCGATGCATTTAAGGATAAAAAAACTATGCTAGCCGTAGGGATATGAAATGGTATGCTAGAGCTTATTTGTATTATATATGGTCAAAATCCGGAAATTGGATATTTTCTAGAACAAAAGGTAAAAGAAGCTCATGATTTTTCAAGAAGATCTACACAAACTATTTCATGCTCAAAACTTTTAAAAGATTATAAATTTAAAATAAAGCCAATCAATGTTAATAAAAAAGACCTAATTGAAATTCTATCAATGAAATTTAAAAATTCCGGTGTTTCATGAGGAGACTACATTGAATAAATTATATTTGATGGATGCAGAAAATTGTCTTAAACTAATTAGAAACATTTCAGTACAGTCCATTTACATAGACCCTCCATATAACACTAAATCAAACAGTTTTGAATATAATGATTCACGTGATAACTGAAACGAATAAATTAAAAATATTTTAATCTTATCTTAGAATGTTCTATCGGAAGATGGTTTTATATTTCTATCTATAGATGATCAGAAATTATTTGAATTAAAATTGATTTGTGATTCGCTTTTTGGAGCTCACAATTTTTTGGGTTTATTTATAACTAAGCAATCAACAAGAAGCAACAGTAGATATATAAATGTAATTCATTAGTATGTTGTGTCATATTCAAAAAATAAAACCAAAGCACAAAAATTTTAAGTATTAATAACAAAGCTGCCAATGTTTCAAAATATCTTGAAATCTTATAATATCTAGCATAAAAAAAGAATTTTTACAAAACGGATTAGAAAGTGCTAGCGAAGAACTGAAAAAATATATTCAAAGAATAAAAGATCCCAATTTCAATTGATTGAAAAATTATTCAAATGATGATGAAAATGGAGAAATTTATTCAACAAAAGATCTTTCAACACCAGGAAAGCCCTGAGATGTATATATTGAAGAAATAAATTTAACTTTACCGAAATTGAAGACTCGCGGTTGAAGTACTGATGAAAAATTTATAAAAGTATATAAATAAGGAAAATTAGTTTTCAAAAAAGGCAGACCATACGAGAAACATTACTTAAAAGAATCCAAAGATAACGCAATGAGCATTTTGAATTTCTATAGTAGACAAGACAAACACGATCTTGATAAAATAGGTCTTTAAGGGATTTTTCAAACTGCAAAACCGGTTGATTTAATAAAATATCTAATAAAAATTTCTACAAAATCAGATGCTACAATTCTAGATTTTTTTGCTGATTCAGGTACTACAGGTCAAGCTGTATTAGAAGTTAATAAAGAAGAAAAAAGTAAGAGAACATTTATACTTTGTCAAAATTTAGAGCAAGTAAAAAATAATGATAAAGCGTTAGAAATTCTTAAAGAAAACAACTTAGAACCTACTATTGGTGATATAACTTTATTGAGATTAGAAAAATTAAAAAAATGACATAATTTTGAATATAAGATATTTAAAGAAAATTAATTCACAAAATTTCTGCTTTTAAAATCAGAATAAAAATCGCCCCGGTATTTATGCTAGGCGATTCCCAGAATGCAATTCTAAACGCAACGCGATTTTGTAAAATAAAATCGGGTTGTTTTTTTATATAAAAAAACCTCCCACAAAAAAACCGGATACACAGGAGGTTATATAAATAATACCAAATTAAATCTTTCACAACGGATTGCTATTGAAGTTCTACTCAAAAAAACAACTTTATCTTTAAGCGAAATAGCATTAAAAATAGGAGTAAATAAATCAACAATTTCTAGAGAAATACGAAACAATTCAACTCTTTTTGGTTATTATGGAGAAGAAGCTCAGGAAAAACACAAAATAAGACAGAGTTGAAAGGAAAGAATATCTCTACTTAATAATTTTGAAAAATACAAAGAATTTTCCTCTTTATTTTCCAAAATGTTTGACTGTAAAACACATGGTATAGAAATAACTTACATGAAAATTACCAACCATTTTCCTGACTTAAAAATCCCCTCTTTAAGAACAGTTTTTAATTGAATAAATTCTGATTTATGAGTGGTTAAAAGATCATATAGACTTAGAACTTTTTACAAAAAAGGAAGAAAAAGAGAATTATCTGTTACTGATAGATTGGTAGGGAAAAGATGAATTAGACCTTACTGATCTAGACCCGAAGAAATTAATGATAGAAGAATATTTGGTCATTGAGAAATTGACTTAATCGTCGGAAAATACGGCAAAGAAAATGAACATTTATTAACTTTCGTGGAACGAAAAACACGATATGGAATTATTAAAAAAGTTAAATCTAAAAGCGGTTGAGTTATTAACAAAGTTTTGCGAGATTTAATAAAAGAATATCAATTAAATGTTAAATCAATAACAACTGACAACGGGTTTGAATTTTATTATTTACTTTGCATCGCTAATAAGTTAAAAATATATATTTACAAAACTGACCCTTATGCTTCCTTTCAGAAAGGAACTATTGAAAACTTCAATGGAATGGTAAGAAGATTTTTCCCGAAAGGAACAAATTTCAACAAAGTAACAGATGAAGAAATATTTAATGTTCAAACCAAAATAAACAGCTGTCCAATGAAAAGTTTTGATTGATTTTCAAGAGATGAATTATTTTTCAACTTAAACTACTATAAAGAAAAATGAAATCCTATTAACCCAGATGAACAGCTTTATGAGTGAAAACCGAGAAAATGACCTAGCAACACAAAGCGAAATAAATTTTTTAAGAATCGAAAATAGCATTCTGTTAAAAAAGCACGCAATTTAGCGTGCTAATTTTATAAAAATTCGTTGCGTTTAAGATTGCAATGTGGGAATCGCCCGGTATTTATGCTAGGCGATTTTTTCATTATTTTTCATTTGTAAAAGTTCTTCTTGTTTTTGAGCTTTGTCAAAGAATGCGTGTTCGATTTTTTTACTTCATGTTAATTTATTATTATCAATATTAGGAAGAGTTTTATACATATATCTTCAAGAAATGACAAACAAAATAACAGCAGCCACTAAAGCATTAACAATAAAAGTTGATAGTATTATTTAGTTTGCCACATCTACACTAGAGGTATTTTGGTATCCTAAGGTAGCAAAACCAAAACCAATTGGGACAATAACAATAAATGTTATAAAGTTTTCTAATGCGGTTGCAAAAAGTGATCTTTCAATACTGTTGGTGCCTTGAAATGCTAGTATTGAACAAATGGTCATAGAGGTTATTACAATTCTTAAAGTCATAACCCTAATAAAGTTTGCTGTTTGTGGAATGAGTTCTTTGTCCACATTTAAAGCAATCATTCATAAATTATCAGCTGTTAGCGCAATAAACACATAAATAACAACAGCATAAATTATAGAAATTAAAATAACTCATTTATATACTTCTTGAGAATGTTTGAAATCTCTTCGAGTGTAATTGTACGATAATAAACTACGGGCTCCATCGCTAATTCCAAATACTGAGATTAAAAATAAACTAATAATTGGAGATGTTTTTGATCAATAAAATTGGTAATGTCCAGGATCGGCAAACACAGTTTTGGTAAGTACAATGTTTAGAATAAAAAATGAAAAGGCCACCCCAAAGGTTCTAATAAATCCACCTAATCCTAGTGAAAAAATAGGTCCTAAAAGATCTTTATTAAATTTAAAGAACCATAAATCTTTTAAAGACATTAGAACAAGTTTTTGTTTGTTTTTAATTCATACATAAATTACAAATGAGACCAAGTTAAAAGTTCATCCAATGATTGTAGCAACCACCCCGCCAAGTAATCCCATTTTGAAAACAATAATAAATAAAGCGTCTAAAGCAATATTAATTAAGTTAGATGTAATGCTAATTATCATTGTGTAAGCATTAAATCCTTCTGCTCTAATAAAGTATGAGAAAATAGCCACTAAACCTTGCAAAATAGTTCCGGCTGCATAAATATAAATGTATTGTTTAGCTCAATGAACACTTAAACTAAACGCTCCATCATAATAGTCTTGCAATCTTTGTAATTCATCAGAAGTTAATACTCCGTTAATGGTATTTGGATCGGTGTTAATGATAGTTTTACCTGCCAGTAAATTAAGCACTCCGCTAGCTGTTAAAATAATGACAATAAGTCCTGCACTCAAACAAAAAGCAGCAGTAACTCAAAACATACTTGCTCATAAGTTTTTAGCTGTATGATTGAGTTTTTTAGATAAACACTTAGTGTAATATACCGAAGCTCCTACAGGTACTAAAAAGACAATTGAATTTGAAAAAATAATTAACGGTTGTGTGGCAGCATTAGAAGTGGATACAACTGAGTTAGCAGTAATTTGTACTATTTTAGATACTTGTGCAATGGAGTTATATTTGTTTAATAAGTAAGTGTAATCTTGTAGAGAATATGTATTTATTGAAGGGAGGTATTTACTAATTTCCCCAACCTGATTGTTTGAAAGAATTATTTTAGTGTCTGGAACAAATTGTTGAATAAAAACTTGATCCATGAATGAATATAATCCAATCATAAAAGCAATCATTAAACTAGGGATAACAACAATTCAAATAGATTTGGAAATTGGAGTTCTGGCAAATAATTCTTCAGCCCGTGAATTTTTATTTGTTTTAGCTTTCATCAATTCCTTTCTTTTATGAAACATTATAGAACTAAAGATTAAAAAGCAAAATAAATAATAAAAATAACAAATGAAAAGAAAATGTGGAAAATTTTTCATAAATAAATTGATTTTGATCCTGAAAATGTTAGAAGAGTTATAATTATTATGCAGGAGAAACATTTCCCTGCAAAAAAATAACATTTTATGTAAAGGACAGAAACATGATACATGCTCCAATTTATGATGCCCAAATAACCCAAAAGGCAAAAAACGATCCAAAAACATTTAAAGATCTTATGCTAAATTATTCTAAAATCAGCGATAGTCATCCGCTTAAAATCGCTTTAAAAGCCTCTTTAAGTGATTTGTTTTTAACCAAAGAAAATCAAGAACAATTTCAAAAAACAAAAGAAGCTTTTGAAAAGTTTGATTCTATGTATAAAAAAAATAACATAGAAATCACTAAAAAAGAATATTCAGTTTTAAAAAAAGAACTAAAAGTTAGTCAAACAGAAAATAATTTAAAAGAAATAAATAATTTTGTAAACACTTCATTCTGAGAAGATTCAGAGCGAACATTTCATTATTTTGTTGAAAATGTAGCAAGATATAGAAAAGTATGAGGCGAAATTTTCGAATTTGCTGGAAATTATAATGAATTTTTTACCTCAAAACTTTTAGAAGTTGTTTCCTCTGCCGGAGAATTTGTTAGTTCTATAACAGAAAATGGAGGAAACGATTTTATAGATAAAGTTCATTCAGGATCTCAGATTGTCGAAGCTTCTGCGAAAGCTGCTTCATTTATAAATGAAAAATTTATTTTACCTACTTTAAGAAACTTACAGTATGGTTTCAGTTCTGAGGGAGAAGAAATAGCATATTTAGCAAGAGCAATTAGAGAAGACAAAGACGTATTCAAAGTATATGCCATTTCTTATAAAGCTTATAAAACTTGACAAGCTAAACCTTGATATATATTATGAATTTCGGGCACTATTTTAAAAAATAACTTGTGAAACATTTTCAAAAATAGTGAAGATGAAATTCAAAAAGCTACAAATAAGTGGCAAGATTACAAGACACAACAATACTATGAAGAAATGCTAAGAAAATACAGACAGGAAAATGGAGGTTATTAAAATGATCCTCTGCACAACTAAAACAATTCAAACATTCAAAATTTTGACACTTTCTATTTTAATAATTGGGTCTATAACCATGAGTATATTAAATGGCCCCTCAACCGTAAATTTCCCAACTGGTAGGTGATTTGAAGATGCAACTTTTGTTATTATGATTCTCCTAATTCCGTTATGATTTTATCTTTTAGTTAAAAGCATATTAGTTACTATTATTTTGAGAAAAAAAGATCGTTCAAATTCATTTTTAAAAAAAGTAGTATCAATAATGAGTTTCAATTTTAAATCTCAGGACAATATATTATTTTTAACAAATTTAGATACTGTAGAAAAAGTGCATACTTATTTATCAAATAAAAAATTATGGCCATACATCATTAAAACTATCATTTTTGGATTGATTTTTGTACTTTATGTTTTTTGAGTTTTTATAGGAGGTTTTGGAGTTTTAGTTACATCTAGCGAAAAATTTAAAGATATTCCAAAATATAAAATTTTTATAGCTTGAATACTTACAGGTGTTATTCCTGCTGTGTTCATAGTTACAACTATAGTTAGATATTCGTTTATTTTTGTGATCAAACATAGAAAAGAACTAAGTGAAGATCTTAGAGAAGTCAAACTTTATAAAAGATATTTACTTCTATCTTTGAGATTTTTCTCACTTAGAAGACTTTCAAGAAATCTATATTCATTAAAATAAATGCAAGACGAAAAATTAATTTCCACACTTTGTAGAGATTGCAACTTAGTATGTTATGGAAGTTCTGTTTACGACTTTTATGGCATAGAAAGAATTACTAATAACAACGACATAGATCTTGCAGGCGAAACTCTTTGTTCGGAAAAAATTTCAAAGAACTTTAAAAATACGAAGATCATTTATTCTGATAATAATTTTGAAAAACTTTTAATTCAAAATAAAAGTATTGAAATTTTTCATACAACAATTATTCCTAATAAATACATAAAAGAATACAACGGTATTAAAATTCCCGAATATTCTTGAAGCTTGATTTCAAAAATCTTACAATTTTTATATTTTTCTATCAACGAATATGGAACGGACAAAACAAATAAAGTTTATAAGGATTTATGTAATTTAGCAACTTCAAAATCAATAAATTGATTTTCGTATAAAAAAAACGAAATAGAAAAAATTACTATCTTATCTTTAGTGCAATCATGTTTCTATTGACATTTTTCTCCTGACAAAGGAATAAAAACAAAATTTGAATTAAGTGATTTAAAAAGACTTGAAAAGTTATTCGATTTTAACAGAAACAAAAAACTTAAAAAAGTGTTAAAAACAATTTATCTTTCTAAAAAGATAAAGGAAGTGAATCATAAAATAAGAGATTCATTAATAAATAAAAATAGAATCTATAAGAGATTTTATAAATTTAATAAAAATAGCGTCTTTAATCCAAATGACAGATATATAACATTCGATAATAAGAATTCTTTAGGAAATTATTTTAGCGAAATGAATATAAACAAAAAATATAAATTTGTTTTTGATCACTTTAACATTATTAAAGACAAATCGGAAACAGAAATAAATTTGAAAAATTTAATTTTGTTAGAAATTTTCAATGACAAAAAATAAATACTGAAATAACAGTATTTATCCCAGAATGCAATTCTAAACGCAACGCGATTTTGTAAAATAAAATCGGGTTGTTTTTTTATATAAAAAAACCTCCCACAAAAAAACCGGATACACAGGAGGTTATATAAATAATACCAAATTAAATCTTTCACAACGGATTGCTATTGAAGTTCTACTCAAAAAAACAACTTTATCTTTAAGCGAAATAGCATTAAAAATAGGAGTAAATAAATCAACAATTTCTAGAGAAATACGAAACAATTCAACTCTTTTTGGTTATTATGGAGAAGAAGCTCAGGAAAAACACAAAATAAGACAGAGTTGAAAGGAAAGAATATCTCTACTTAATAATTTTGAAAAATACAAAGAATTTTCCTCTTTATTTTCCAAAATGTTTGACTGTAAAACACATGGTATAGAAATAACTTACATGAAAATTACCAACCATTTTCCTGACTTAAAAATCCCCTCTTTAAGAACAGTTTTTAATTGAATAAATTCTGATTTATGAGTGGTTAAAAGATCATATAGACTTAGAACTTTTTACAAAAAAGGAAGAAAAAGAGAATTATCTGTTACTGATAGATTGGTAGGGAAAAGATGAATTAGACCTTACTGATCTAGACCCGAAGAAATTAATGATAGAAGAATATTTGGTCATTGAGAAATTGACTTAATCGTCGGAAAATACGGCAAAGAAAATGAACATTTATTAACTTTCGTGGAACGAAAAACACGATATGGAATTATTAAAAAAGTTAAATCTAAAAGCGGTTGAGTTATTAACAAAGTTTTGCGAGATTTAATAAAAGAATATCAATTAAATGTTAAATCAATAACAACTGACAACGGGTTTGAATTTTATTATTTACTTTGCATCGCTAATAAGTTAAAAATATATATTTACAAAACTGACCCTTATGCTTCCTTTCAGAAAGGAACTATTGAAAACTTCAATGGAATGGTAAGAAGATTTTTCCCGAAAGGAACAAATTTCAACAAAGTAACAGATGAAGAAATATTTAATGTTCAAACCAAAATAAACAGCTGTCCAATGAAAAGTTTTGATTGATTTTCAAGAGATGAATTATTTTTCAACTTAAACTACTATAAAGAAAAATGAAATCCTATTAACCCAGATGAACAGCTTTATGAGTGAAAACCGAGAAAATGACCTAGCAACACAAAGCGAAATAAATTTTTTAAGAATCGAAAATAGCATTCTGTTAAAAAAGCACGCAATTTAGCGTGCTAATTTTATAAAAATTCGTTGCGTTTAAGATTGCAATGTGGGATAAATACTGAAATAACAGTATTTATTTTTTGTCTTTTGTTTGTTGAAGGGTTTTATTAACTTTTTCAAGCAGTTTTTCTAAGGAATTTTCTAAGTTATCTAAGTTAGTTTCTGTAAGCTTAAACTCCTGTTTTTCATGTTGTAAAGTTTCTTGATCAAACATTTTTTTGTTATCAAAGGAATCTTCAACATCTTTGTATGATTTTTTGATTCTGACTTTGTATAAATTATCAATGTTAATTTCAATTAACTCTGGATCGGCTTTAGAAAAAGAGTATTTTTTAATGGGGTCTAAGAAAGTATTGCCTAAGGTATTTTTAATTAAAAGCATGTCATTTTCGCGAGTTGGATATATATCTGAAATGACAAAATCTTGCTTTTTAAATTGGTCTTTAAAAATTGCTTTTCCTTTAATATTTTTAGGAACATAAGGAATTTTTTTAGAACGCATTTTCTTTAAGAAACCATCATCAGTAATAAAGGTAATTACATCATCAGAATAAGCTAATGTAAAGTTGTTAACTACATCACTTAATGAGAGATAAATTCCTTTATTTCCTTTAGCTTTAGTTCCGTATACTCCAAGTTCATTTTCAGAATATTTACTTGAAAGACCGCCTTTAGTGATAATGATGATATCTTTTAATCCATTACTGAAGCAAGCATTAACAACAGTGTCAGTGTCGCTTAAAGCAATAGCAGTATAAGTTTTATTTAAACGAGAAACTTGGAAAGCTTTTAAAGAAGTCTTTTTAAACATCCCTTCTTTGGTTCCTAATACAACAAAAACATTTGAATCTCAATTAGCAATTTCCATTATTGAAACAATTTCTTCATTGGGTTTAGTGTCCACAAAATCTGTTAAATGCATTCCTAAGTCTTTTCATTTACATTCTTGGATTTGATATACAGGAATGATTGCGTAGTTACCAAAGTTGGTAATAATTAAAAATTGATTGAGTGTATTGGCTTTTTCGTAATGAATTAAGTAATCTTCTTCTTTTAAGACGTAATTTGAAAAGTCATTAGAATCAGCAACGCGCTGAGAAATCCTTTTCAAATATCCGTGTTTTGAAATTCCTATAATCACTTCTTCAGCTTTAATTAAGTCAGTTTTTTGATAATTGAATTCGTATTCATTTTCAACAATTTGAGTTTTTCTAGGAGTAGCAAATTCTTTTTTGATGTCGTTTAATTGTGCGATTATGAATTTGTTAAAATCTTTTTCATTGCTTAAAAGATTTTCAATTTTAGAAATTTCACTTTCTAAAAGTTCTTTTTCTTTTAAAAATTCTTCTTTATCTGTTTTGCTTAAACGATAAAGTTTCATTTCCGCTATAGCTGTAGCTTGATTAAGTGAAAGATCAAAGTTTTTTTGTAACGCTAAAATAACACCAGCTTTTGAGCCTTCAGCCTTACGAATAACGGCAATAACCTCATCGGTAATTTCAGATACTTTAATAAATCCTAAAACTAACTCTAAGCGTAATTTGTTTTTATGCAAATCGTATTGTAAGGTTTTGGTTTTAATATCTTTGATATGTAAAATGTAATGACCAAGTAAAGTATTTAAATTAGCAGTAACAGGTGAATTGTTTAAAATAACGGTGTTGTTATAGTTATAAAATACTTGCAGTGAAGTTTTTTGATACAAGTATGAAATAATGCTTTTTTCGTTTGCATCTTCTTCAAGAGTGATTAAAATACTAATCCCATCACGATCAGATTGATCTTTTACTTCGATAAAACCATCAATTTGCTCATTTTGTGCTAAATTTTCTATTTCATACACTAGTGAGGATTTTACCACCCCATATGGAATTTCAGTAATTTCTATAAACTTGTTTTTACCTTTTGAATAAGTATTGTATTTACTGAACAAACGAATTTTTTCTTTATTATTTTTACCGCTTTCGAAAGCTTCTAAAATTCCCTTGTTTCCATAAATAATTCCCCCGGTAGGAAAATCAGGACCCAATACTATTTGAGAAAGTTCATCAAAAGTAAGTGAAGGTTTCAAGATTTTAGCAATTGTTGCATCAATTATTTCTCCTAAATTGTGAGGAGGCATTTCTGTTGCCATCCCAATAGCAATACCTTTAGCTCCGTTAATTAGAAGGTTTGGTAAAATTGACGGAAGAACTTCAGGTTCAATTTCTGAGTCATCAAAGTTTGGAATAAAAGCGACAGTATTTTTCTTAATGTCACCAAGTAAGTAATTAGCAATTTTTGCCATTTTCACTTCAGTATAACGCATAGCAGCGGCAGGATCATCATCAATAGAACCAACATTTCCGTGCATATCTAAAAGTGGAATGTTCATTTTTCATCATTGAGACATATTAACCATTGCTTCATATACTGAAGAATCACCATGTGGGTGATATTTACCAATAACATCTCCAACAATACGAGCGGATTTTTTATATGCTTTATCATTGGTCAAGCCTAAAGTATGCATTGCATATAAAATTCTTCTTTGAACTGGTTTTAAACCATCACGCACATCTGGTAGGGCTCTTTGTTGAATAACGTATTTCGCATATCTTCCAAATCCCTTTTCCATTAATTTATCAACTGAATTGTTAATGATTTTCTCAAGTCTCTTATTAATTGCCATATGTAATTTAATTTTACTTTAAAGTATAAAAAATAAAAGCATTCCAAGAATGCCTTCATAATTATTAAACAAGAGAAATAGTTGCATAATGAAGAGTTTCGCCATCTTCAGAGTATTGAATTTTAACTGTGCTTGGAGCAACTTCAACTTCCTCACTTCCTATTGAACCACTTTTGATGAATACTTTAAGTCCCTTAGTAGATATTGAGCCATCTTTAGCGCTAACTCCGTGCAGTTGAGTTGTTCTTTCAGGAATTGTAAATGTAATTTTTTCTCCAATATAAGTTTTATCGTATACATAATATTCGTTTAATTTTCCTCTTGATAAAGAAATACTAAAGTACACATTGTTTTTTGGATCTTTTTCTTTATGAGCTACATAAGCTTTTAGAGCATCTAAACTATTTGGAGTAAACACAATTGTGGCTTCTTGTTCATTAGCTGAATTTGTTTCAACGGTTTCATCAGTTTGAGTTGAATTATCTGAAGAGCCAGTTTCATCTGAAGTTGTATTTGTGTCTGAAGTAGCATCAGAATTATCTGTTGAAGCTGAATTATTGCTATCATTTGTTGTTTCTGAATTAGAATCAGAATTTGAATTTAGTTCAGTACTTTTTTGTGAAATCATTAAATCAACATTATATACTTGCCCGTCTAAAACATATTGAACCACAATATATCCTTCTTTTACAACAACAGGATCAATTGTTCCTTCTGGGAAAGCGAAATTTCCTTTATAAACTTTAATTCCTTTGGTTGGGCTCACACCATCAGATTTCATTCCACTTAATGCAGGTGTTCCAGCAGGAACGGTCAATAAAGCAATATCTGATTGGTAGAAGTTATATGAATTTGAACTTGAATTAAAATATAAACTAATATATGGTTTTGAATCAGTTGCTTTTTCTAAATGTTTAAGCAATTCATCTTTATTTGCAATTGTAAATTCAATAGCGGGTTGTTTAGGTTGAGAAGGTTGTTCCGGTTCTTCGGCTGTAGAACCGTTTGTATTTGATTGATCACCAGAATTTGTATCAGAATTATTTGAAGTATTGTCAATTGGTTCTGTAGGTTGAGCAAGAAGTCTTAAGGCTGCAATAGTAGGATCGACAAATTTACCTAAACCTTCTTTTTGTTTATTTGTTAGAGTTTGTAAATTTTTGTACTCTTCAAGAATTTCAATAAATTTAGAAATGTAATTTTCTGGATCTTGAGTAGCTTTTGCTGTGAGTTGTTTTTGTCAATAATTTTGAAATTCAGCAGATAAACTTGCTTTCTGTTCATCGGTAGGATTTGAATTCGCAATAATATCAATAAAAGCTAAATAATAATTTTTTAGATCATCTCATGATGGATTCTCTTTAGCATAATCACTAAGCTTTTTATTTTGAGTTTTTTGTTCCTCTTTTTTATTACATGAGATAGCAAGAGCAACTGGCAAAGTAGTCGCTGAAAAGATTGTAAGCGTTTTAAAAAGTTTCTTCATAAATAAATTCTCCTTAATTAATTCATAAGACTATTATAAAAAGAAAGCACATAAAAATCCAAAACCGAGAAGATTTTTTCAGTTGCGAAAATTAGGAAAATCAAGAGAAAAATTTAGATTTTTTTCAAGTCTCAAAAATAAAATTCCAAGATTTTTAAAAAAGTAAATTCGCACAATTTTCGCATAGTAAAGTCTTTTCAAAAAAGTCTAATTTTTTATTATAAATGTATATATAAATTATCCAAGGAAAAAGAGTTTTTTCATATTTTTTTCATATATTTTCCATATATTTTCCACATTTTCTAAATAAATTAAATAAGTCAATAAAAAATATGTTTGACCCCGAAATTCCGTGGATTAAGTTGTTTTATTTGTTTTTAATTTATATAAAAAATATATAATTAGAATATACATATTACAGCCAAATGTAAGGAGACATATGACTAAAAAAGAATTTATTGCTGCAGTAGCAGAAAAAATTGAAGTAGCTCCAAAAGAAGTTGACAGAGTTTTTGATGCTATGGTTTTTGTTCTTAAAGAACAATTAATCACTGAAGATAAAATTCAATTGTCACAATTAGGAATTTTCTCTACAGCAATTAAACGTCCACGTAAAATTGTTAATAAATTTGCTAAAGAACAAAGCGAAGGAGAACTTAAATTTGTTGACATTCCACAAAGACGTGTTATCAAATATAAACCTTCTAAATACTTACGTGAATTAATCGATTTTAATTAATCAATAAAATTTAAATATCCTGGAAACTCTAAAGTTAATTCTTTGGAGTTTTCTTTTAATCATTTTAAATTCACCGAAGATTGTTTTTTGTATACAGTAACTAATTTGTCAAATGTGATTTTAAAAAACAAATTATAAAAAGACATATATAAAATAACAAATGAGATTCCTTTTAACTGATTAATGTGTTGCAAATATTCAAATTGGTGTTCTTTAATTTGATTAAGATAAAAAGCATCAGAATCACAGGTTTTAGCTTCAAAACACATAAACCGACCGTCATAATTAATTCCGACATAATCAACAGTACTTTTTCCTGTGATTTGAACTGAATTAGCATTCAGTTTGTTATTTTGTTTTTGAATCGATGCGAATTTATAAGGTAAAAGTTTCTTTTCTATAAATGCTAAGTTTTGTTGTTTTAAAAATTCAATTGTGTTATTGATAATTTGTTCAAGCAGCATTCCTTTATTTTTATTCATATTTAAGTAATAGCTTTTTTAAGTGAAATAAAAAAATAAAGCCGAAGCCTTATTTAATAACTTTCATATTCATGTATGGAACAAGAACCTCAGGAACATCAATTGTCCCATCAGGATTTTGGTAAATTTCTAAAATAGCAGCCACTACTCTATCTACTGCAAGAGCAGAACCGTTCATAGTATGTGCGTATTGACTTTTTCCTTCGGAGTCTTTGTAGCGAATCATTGCTCTACGGGCTTGAAAATCTCCCATATAACTTACTGAAGAAACTTCTCTATAACGTTGTTCGCTAGGTAATCAAAGTTCTAAATCAATTGTTTTTCTTGAACCAAATCCCATATCTCCAGTACATAATAATAATTCACGGTAAGGAATTTGTAATTTTTCTAAAACATCTTTTGCATCTTCAAGCATTAAATTAAATTCTTTTAGAGCGTCTTCTTGGGTTGTAACTTTAACAAGTTCAATCTTTTTAAATTGGTGTTGTCTTAAAATTCCTTTAGTGTCCTTCCCTGAGCTTCCTGCTTCACTTCTGAAACATTCTGTGTAAGCTGTAGCTTTAAAAGGAGTGCTTAAATCAACAATTTCATTATTGTAATAATTAGTCAATGTCACTTCAGCGGTAGGAATTAAATAAAAATCATCTTGATTTAATTTAAATAAATCTTCTTCAAATTTTGGTAATTGCCCAGTTCCGTAAAGAGCTTTAGATTTTACAAGCACAGGAGTAATTAATTCTGTATACCCCTTAGAAGTGTGCAAATCAAGCATAAAATTAATTAATGCTCTTACTAATTTAGCTCCGGCATTTTTATATGCCACAAAACGAGAACCGGATAATTTAACTGCTCTTTCAATGTCTAAAATATCTAACTTTTTAGCAATATCATAGTGAGTTAATTGTTCTTTAACTAATCCTCTTCCCAAATTCGGGTGTTCAGCTAGCACAACATTTTCTTCTTCATCTTTTCCAAAAGGAATTTCTTCTAATGGTAAATTAGGAATGCTTAATGCTAAAGATTCAATTTTTTCATTTAATGCTTCAGTCTCTAAACTAAGTTTAGTTTCTTGCTCTTTGATGCTGTTGATTTGTTGTTTAAGTTTATCTAATTGTTCAGGTTGATTTTTTAAAGATCCGAATTGTTTAGATAATGTTGAAAGTTCAGCTTTTTTGTTTTGAGCTTCAAACATCAATTTTCCACGTTGAGTTGCCAATTGCAAATATTGATCATAAATTGAAATGTCAAACCCTCTTTTTTGAAGTAATTCGCGTACTTTTTCTGAGTTTTTTAATACATATTTTATATCTAACATAATACCTCGTTTATATACGCAAAATTATACACTGTTTGTTTAGCCCTGAATTAAATTATGATAATATTTTTAAACATTCAAGAACTTTTTAAGTGCGTAAAATATGGATAAAAGTTAAAAAAATAACGAAAAAACTTTTTGGATCTATTTGCTATAATATAAATACGTTTATTTTAAGTATTATAAAGGAGGAAATATGAGCAAAAGAACATACCAACCAAACAAACGTAAACATGCTAAAGTTCACGGCTTCAGAGCTAGAATGAAAACAGCAAATGGTAGAAAAGTATTAGCTAACAGAAGAGCTAAAGGTAGAAAATATTTAACAGTTTCAGATAAATAATTCAAATGAAAAAAGAGAATCGACTAAAGAAAAATTGAGAGTTCAATGAAATTATGAATCTCAAAAAGCAATTTTTGAACAAATACCTTATTGTGTATTATCAAAAATCGAATTCTTTTAAAGTTGGTTTTACAGTTCCTAAAAAATTTGCAATTGCAGTAAAAAGGAATTTTTATAAAAGACAATTACGAGCTATTGTTCAAAGTACCGATTTACATTTGCTAAATTATAAGTTTGTAATGATAGTACGTAAAGATTTTATAGAGGCATCTTTTGAAGAAAAAGCAACCGCTATAAAACAACTATTTGAAAAGTTTAAAAATGAAAAGATCAGAAAAATTTAATTATTTTACTCAAGATAAAGATCCTGTTGAAAAAAGAAAAAAACTCCTAAGAAAAATTTGAAAGTGATTTAAAGTCACAATTCTAGTTTTAATTTTAGGAACTACTTTAACAGGGTGCGTTCAATCTTTTGTTTTGAAAACTTCAAATAACACTGGTGCGGGATTTGAGTTCACTAGATCAAGAGAACATATTGGTCCTAAAGTTACCGTGTTGCAAGATGAGTCAAAACAACTTGAACTACCTGCTTCAGGAAATGAAACTGAAACTACAAAAATAAATATAAATACCTATAAAGTTAATACAAACGTTAATCCATATATTTCAGATGAAACTGTTTTAAGTGGAATTAGAAAACAATTAAATGGTGAAAGTGGACATTTAGGATACTACGGAAGAGATAATTCTTATTCTTCTGCAATTGTTTTAAATAATGACTTATCCACTGTTTATAACAAAAATAATAAATATTTAGTAGCAGCAATTCGTTCACAAAAAGCAAGTGCTGCTGAATTACCTGATTATGAATTTGTTAATGATATTAAAGACATTTACTTCTTTAATTATTATTATAATTGAGCAAGTTCAAACAGAACATTCATTAAATATCTAAAAACAGAAGTCAAAGACGGTGAAACAGAAACTAACACCACAAATGCTTCAGAAGCATTAAAAGATGGACTTATTTCTGTTACTTGAGTATCTGGATTATCAAAAGTTGCTTCATATACTGATGAAAAAATTTCAGAAGTGACAGCTGATACCGATGCTGAAAAATACCAAAAACAACAAAAACTTTTACTCAACCAATTTAATAGAGACGTTTTACAACTTTTCTATGACAAAACATTCTCTGCTGATTCTGATTTTGTTAAACATCTTGGTAAAGATCCTTCTTTATTTTTAAAAGAAAAAATTGATCAAGCTAAACAAAGTGTAGCAGAACATAAAAATGTGTTATTTACTTTAACCGCTAAAGAAGAAGTGTTATTGAAAAAATATATCGAGTTAATGAGTTCATGATTTGCTCTTACTGGATATTTATGAACCGAAAATAGCGTTGTGCAATCTTCTCAAATTGTTGAAAGTGCACAAGATACAGATGCTGTTAAAGCTTCAGAATACACTGAAAAATATAATTATGATAAAAACTTAATTAAAATTGGAGAACCAGTTAATAAACTTGCTTTCCAAGATAATACAACATTACTTAATGTATCTTCATGAGGACAAGCTTGAAAATATGGACCATTTTATGGTTTCTTCGTGTATCCAACTGCTTTCGTAATTAACGAAATTTCAAGAGGAATTGGTTCATTAAGTGGATGAGGAACAATTATTGTTTTATTCATCGTAACCATTTTAATTAGATCAGTTGTTTTTGGACTCACATTTAAGTCAACTGCTAAGATGTCAGCTCAAGAAGAACTAAAATCAAAAAGAGCCGCTATTGAAGCTAAATATGTTGGTTTTGAAAATAATAAAGCTATGAAAGCTCGTAAAGCACAAGAGCTACAAGCATTGAACAAAAAATACAACATTACATTCTTTGATACTGTTGGGTCACAATTTATGACATTGCCTATTTTCATTACCATGTGACGGGCAATTCAAATTATTCCTTCAATTAAATCAACTCAATGACTTGGAATTAACTTTGGTTCAACTTCATATCAAAAAGTTGGTGAAGGTCAATATGTGTATTTAATAGTACTTATTTTAGCTATTTTAATTCAACTTATTTCTTCTCTTTTACCTATTTTATTAAATAGAAAAAGATTTAAAGAAAGAACCTCAATCGCGCAAAGACAAGCTCTTAAAAAACAAGAGAGAACACAACACATCATGGTTATTGTGTTTACCTTATTTGTAATTATGTTTACCGCCGGAGTTCAAATTTACTGAATTTTCACAGGTATTTTTACAATTATTCAAACACTTGTGATGTGAAGAGTGAAAAAAACACAGTGATTTAAAGAACGTTATTCTCTTAAAGCTCTCGCTCGAAAATAAATCTAATTTATTAAAATGCATAAAATCCCTTTACAATTTTGCTTTGTAAGGGATTTTTTATTCCTAAAAGTACAAAAAAGCATCTTAATCCAAGATGCATTATTAGAAAAATTTTGAAAAGATTTTACAGAAAGGGTTAATTTATAGCGGGCAATATTTTAAAATTTTCCAAAAAAGAAATAAAAAAACAGCAACTCCCTATTTTCACATTTCTGCTATCGTCGGCACTAACGGGCTTAACTACTGAGTTCGGAATGGATTCAGGTGATCCCCGTTGCTATAATCACTGTGATTAAAGTATAGCACAAAAAAATAATTTGTAAGAAAATTTTTTAAATTTTTTTCAATGATTATTTAATTACCTTCTTGATATAATAAAACAGTAATATAAAAAAATAGAAAGACGTTATGGAATGAGACTTTAAAAATTTAAAAGTAGGACAAATGGTAGACGTCCAAGCTTATAAATTTAATGGATTTTTATATCGTCAATGAAATTCGGCTAAAGTTATTTTTAATAATTCAAGACATATTGTGCTATTTTTGTGTAATACCAAAGTAAGCGAATATGAGAAAAACTTAAACCGTTGAAAATACACTGAAAATGCTTTATGATTTATTCCGAAAAACTCATATTTTAATGCGATTTTATTGCTTAAAAAAAATACCGGAATTTATCATTATATAAATATTGCTTCCAAACCGATTTTTGAAGATGGAACCATTAAATTTATTGATTTTGATTTGGATGTTAAATGTTATCCAGAAAAAGAACTTCAAATTGTCGATCGTGATGAATTTGCAAAAAATATTGTGCAAATGAAATATCCAGAAAATCTAAAAAAGATCGTATTTGAAGAATTGAAAAACATTGTTTCATTATATACTGACTACGCATATTTTTTCAATCCTGAAATTTTAGGATATTACTTAGATATTTTAGTCAAAGATAAACTAATTGAAAAACGCTTTTATGACAATTTTATCAAGCGAAATGTTCAAAAATATAATGAAGAATTTGATATGTTTTCTGATTTAATGAAAAAATAAAGAGATTTAAAATTTTATATTATAATATGAAAATACATAAGAACATTTAAAGTTACCTTTAAATGTAGTTAAACATTATAAATATATTTATTAATATTAAGGAGTACTTATGGCTAGAGAAGGTTATACATTGGCTTGCACCGAGTGCAAAATGGAAAACTACATCTCAAAGAAAAACAAAAAAAATCACCCTGAGAGAGTAGAATTATCTAAACACTGCTCAAAATGCAACAAACACACAAACCACAAAGAGAAAAAATAAATTCCAATTCAGGAATTTATTTTTTTTGCTTTGACAATGAGTATAAAACTCCTTTTGTTACCATTGAAGAACCTACATGAAAATTAACTGATTTAAAGAAATTCTGAAGATCTTTTTTAATTAATTCTTCGTTTTGTAAATCTCCACCAGTAATGTATACATCTAATGTGCCTCTACCTATAATTTCGATATTTGAAAATATATGCGTAATAATAAATCCTAAAAACATATTATATGCCCCGCTATTTAAAGCCTCTTGAGTATTTGTTCCCATTTTATTTGAATAATCGACTCGATAGTTTCACTCACGATTACCTGAAGAAGATTTTTTTAGCTTGTTTTGCAAAGCATCAAAACTTAGTCCAATTCCTGGAGCAATTGAAGTAGCTTCAATGGTTTTGTTATAAATTTTAATTGCAACGGATGCTGTTCCGAACATAAATGCCATGCAATTATTACTTTCAATAGAAGCATAAGAAGCTAAAGCCAAAATATCTAAACCATAATTTTCTTTAGGGAACTTTGTTTGTATATATCTAAAATCATCATGTGACATTGAAAAACCACTTTTAATTCCAAAGTTATAAATTAAAATATTTTCAATTTTGTTTTCATATAGTTTGGAAGGACTCATTATTACAAAGTGGTCTTTGTCGCCTAAATTATTATTTTTCATTCACTTATCAAAAGCTTTTACTGCTTTTTGAAGATCATCAATTAATAATTGAGAAGAACAAATGATTTCTTCTTCAATGGCGTCCATATCAAAATATCCTAATTTAACATGCGTACCTTTTATATTAGTGTTTCCAGCATCAATAATTACTAATCTATTCATATTTTATCTAACACATCCTTTATTTGTTGAGCTAACTCATGCTTATTTAAATTTTTAAATTCAAGTGGCGAATTATCTTTAACAACAATATAACCACTACTGGTGTTATTAGCTAGTGAAGAAGAATCGTTTATTACAATCATGTTTAAATTTTTTGAAGTAAGTTTTTTAAGTCCATTATCTAAAATATCATTTGTTTCTAGAGCATAACCAACTTTGAGTTTTTGTGGATACCTATGTGAAATATCCTTTAAAACATCACGACCAATTTGATATTTAAAATCAACTGGAGCGTTCTTTTTGATTTTATGCTCCTGTGATTCAAAAATTAAATCACTAACAGCACATAAAGAAATAAAGCAATCATTGTTTACAATATGTTCATCAACTGCCTTATAGTATTCATTTACACTAGAAATGTTTACGACTTTCACATGAGAAGGAATGTATTCATTTAAGTGAGGCAAGTTACCGTTAATAACAGTAACATCATATCCTTCACTTAGAGTTTGAATTAAAGCTAAACCGCTTTTTCCGCTTGAATGCACAGCAACGCTACGAACAGGATCTAATTTAACTTGAGTATAACCAAAAGTAAGAAGAATTTTTTTGGGGTTTTTGTTTTCTAAAAAATCAATTACTGCTTGTGGTTCTACTACTCTTCCAATTCCGATTTCTCCATCTTTAAGCAGTCCTTTAGCAGGACCTAAAAAAATGGCTCCTTGTTGTTTTAATTTTACAATATTTGCCTGCAAAAAAGGATTATGATACATTTTAGTGTTCATAGCAGGACAAAAAATAGTTTTGTCAAAAGGAGCAACGCTCATCACTGAAGTTATAAAATTATCAGCAATTGCATTAGAAACTTTTCCTATGGTGTTAAAACTTGCTGGATAAACAATAATTCTATCTGCTCATTTAGGGGCTTCTATATGCACAGAAGTAGCGTTTTCATATCATTTAAATTCTAATGAATTCTCAAAGATGTGTTTTGGTACAAAATTATGTGCTGATTCTGAAATAGCAACTCTAACTTCGTGATTGTTTCGAATTAATAAATCATATAGTTTTTTAGCTTTAATTGAAGCTACACTTCCAGTAATTAATAATAAAATCTTCATAGTTACTCCTTGCGATGTAATATAATTTTACCACTATGTTTATACCTAAAAACCTATTAATAATGAGAGGTGCTCTTGAAAAAACCAAGAACTAGATTAACAACTTCGGTTATTGCTTATTTAGCATTTTGATTAAGTTTATTTATTCTATTTACTTTTAGCAACATCGGAATTATTCCTTTAGGACCAGTTAGTTTAAACTTAGTAACTTTTTTATTGGTTCTATGTTGTGCTCATTTAGGTTTTCGTGGTGGCTTTTGAGGTGGTGTTTTTTTAGGTTGTTGTTCTTTTTTTGCTGCTATAGTATTTGGAAGAGTTTTGTTCCAATATCCACTTATTTCGGTGTTACCAAGAATACTATTGGGTCTAGTAGTGTTTTTATTGATGAACATAGCTGAAAATACAATTAAGAAAATTAAATTAAAATCAACTAAAAAATCTTTTGTTGGAGCAATGACAATTTTAATTTATTTTTTTGTAGGGTCTTTTAGTGCACTAGCAAACACCTTACTGGTAACTGCTGGAGTGTTCTTACAACAAGGACTTTTTGGCGATAATTTAATTCCTTTTGATAAATGGGTTTTATTAGTTTGAATTAATGCTGTTTTAGAATTTTTTGCAATCGGATTAATTACAGCTATGTCTTCATTATTTTTGTTTTGATTAGCTCAAAAACGGAATGTGTGATTTACTCATAAAAACAAGTGATAAATATTGCTTGTTTTTATTTAACTTATTTTAGAACCATTATAATGCTATAAGCATTATAAGGAGAATTTGATATAATAAAAATAATTATTTTAAAGGAGCAAAATGGAAGCAAAAAAACACAATTATGATGCAAGCAATATTAAATTCTTAGAAGGTTTAGAACACGTTAGAAAACGTCCTGGAATGTACATTGGAACCACTTCTAAAACCGGTTTACATCACATGATTTGAGAAATCGTTGACAACTCTGTGGATGAATGTATGGCTGGATTTGCAAACCGTATTGATATTACCATCACTAAAGATGAACATATTATTGTTGAAGATAATGGTAGAGGAATTCCTGTTGGTATTCATGATCGTTTTGGAATTAGTGCTTTGGAAGTAGTTTTAACTAAGCTTAATGCCGGTGGTAAATTTGAATCAAATGCCTACAAAGTTTCAGGTGGACTTCACGGGGTTGGAGCTAGTGTTGTTAATGCACTTAGTGACAGCATGAAAGCGTGAGTTAAAAGAGATGGAAAACTTTATTATGCTGAATTTGCTAACGGGGGACACACCGTTAAATCAACTGAAGTAGTTGGGGAAGTTCCTGAAGGAGTTACCGGAACTAAAATTGAATTCCATCCAGATTACACCGTAATGGAAAAAGTGCCTTTTGATAAAGAATTAATTATTGATCACGCTAAACAAATTGCTCACTTAAATAAAGGTTTATTTGTTTCTGTTACCGATCATCGTGATAATTCATATCAAGAATTTCAATATGACAACGGAATTATTGATTATGTAAAAGAATTAAACGAAGGACATAATCCAATTAATCCAGAAATTATTTATGCTGCTGGCGATTTTGTCACTCACACTGATGAAAACGGCAATGACATTTCAATTGGAGTAGAAGTAGCTTGTCAATACTTGTATAACTTCTACCGTAGTAATATCATTTCATATACCAACAACATTTCAACTCATGAGGGAGGTACCCACGTTTCAGGGTTTTACGATTCATTAATTAGAATTGTTAACAATTATGCTATCGAAAAAGGTTTTGTTAAAACCGATGCTGAAAAATTTGCTCGCGAAGATTTAACTGAAGGGTTAACAGCGATTATTTCAATTAAACACTCGGACCCACAATTTGAAGGTCAAACTAAAGGAAAATTAGGTTCTAAAGACGCTCGTCAAGCTGTTAATAGAGTCTTTTCTGAAGTGTTTGAACGTTTATTAAATGAAAACCCTGATTTAGCTAAAAAAATCATTGAAAATGCTACATTAGCTCGTAAAGGAAGATTGGCTTCCAATGCAGCTAGAGATAGCGCTAGAAGAAAAAGTGCTTTTGATAATGGAGGACTTCCAGGTAAATTAAGCGATTGTTCAAGTAAGAACGCTGAAATTAGTGAACTTTACATTGTCGAAGGGAACTCTGCTGGTGGTAGTGCTAAAATGGGTCGTGATCGAAATACTCAAGCGATTTTACCGCTAAGAGGGAAAGTTATTAATGTTGAAAAAGCTCGCCAAGAAAGAGTTTTAGAAAACGAAGAAATTATGTCTTTAATTACTGCTTTGGGAACAGGTCTTGGAGATACTTTTGATATTAATAAATTAAGATATCATAAAATTGTTATTATGACTGACGCTGACGTGGATGGTTCACACATTAGAACCTTGCTTTTAACTTTCTTTTATAGATACTTTAGACCACTCATTGAATATGGTTTTGTGTACATTGCTCAACCTCCTTTATACAAAATTCAACAAGGTAAAGTGGTTGAATATGCTTATAATGATGCTCAAAAAGATGAGATTATGGCCAAATTAAATTCTGAACAAAAAATTAACATTCAACGTTATAAAGGGCTTGGAGAAATGGATCCTTCTCAACTTTGAGAAACAACTATGAATCCTGAAAACCGTAAAATGTTACAAGTACAAATTGCTGATGCATATCGTGCTGATATGGTCTTTACAACCTTAATGGGTGAAATGGTTGAACCAAGAAGAGAATTCATTGAAAAGAACGCTAAATACGTTAAAAATATTGACTTATAATTAATCGCCTTAAGGCGGTTTTTTTGTTTAAATAAAAAAGAAAGCCTCATTAAAAGGCTTTACTTGATTTTAGACTCTTGTCCTTTTAAGAGGCGTTTAATGTTTGAATGATGTGAAATAATTAAAAGAATTAGTGAAACAGTAGCAATTAATGAATTTATTCATCAATAAGGATTATTTTGCCCAGCGGTAACAGCTAAAATACCTGTGACAATTCAAGGAACATACATTAAAGCAATCATCACTGTAGCGGTTAAAATACTTGAAAGGGACACCATTTTTTTAAGATATAAAGAACCAAAGAAAATTAGTGCAGCAATAAAAAACAATGTAATGTTAATTGAAATTAATAATCCAACTGAACACGCAACGGCTTTACCGCCTTTAAAATCAAAAAAAACTGGAAATACATGACCAAAGACAGTTCCTACTCCAGCCAAAATTGGAAAAAACACAATTTGTGAATAGTTGCTTTGTCAAGCGTAACTTATAAAATAAGCACTATACACTGCAAGAACAGTTTTAGCAATGTCAATTATTAAAACCACAAAAGCAAATTTTTTACCAAATGCACGAAGCGAATTAGTGGCTCCAGCATTTTTAGAATAATGATTTCTAACATCATCATTTTTGTATTTTTTACTTAAAATAATTGATGTATTAAGTGATCCTCACAAATATCCGAGTAAAAGAGCTGATAAGTTAGCTACAATTGAATAAAAAACAATCAAATTCATAGTTTTCAAATTATACCAAAATAAAAAAGTGCCTTATTTAGGCACAATTACATTTTAAAATTAATGATTCTTCATCCATTTCTTGTGGTTTATCAACTCCAATATAATCAAGAACTGTTGGAGCAATGTTAGCTAATTTTCCATCTCTAAGTTTAAGTGATTTGTCAGTGGTAATGAGCATTACTGGACTGCTGGTGTGTTTTGTAGCTGGTTTACCGTTTTCATCTTCAGTAATTTCAGCATTACCATGATCAGCTGTAATAAAGACAGTTACATCATTTTGTTCGGCAAATTCTACTACTCTAGCAATTTGTGAATCAAGCACTTCTACTGCAGTAATTGCTGATTTTAAGTTACCGGTGTGTCCAACCATGTCTGGATTGGCGTAGTTCATAATTGCTACATCATAATTTAATGCATTAGCAAGTAATTCATCAGTAATTTCTTTAGCTGACATTTGTGGAGCATCAGCGTATGATTCTACTTTAAGAGAAGGAACCATGATCCGATGTGAGTTTTTAAACTCAATATCATTTCCTCCATCCATAAAGTAAGTTACGTGAGCGTATTTTTGGGTTTCAGCTAATCTTAATTGAGTTTTGTTAGCAATTTCAAGAACTCTACCAATTGGCATAGAAATTTGCATCTCTGAGAAAGCAACAACTGTGTCGATTCCTTCATATTTCATCATTGACACAAATTTGTTAACTTTTACTTTGTTTTGTGGTTGAACATCATAAAGTGAAGAATTTACAAACAAGTGAGTAAGTTGTCTTGCACGATCTGGGCGGAAGTTAAAGAAAATAATGCTATCGTGATCTTTAACAAAGTATTTCGCATCTAAAGTATTGTTATATGCAGGTACAAAAAATTCATCAGTAACATTGTTTTGATAACTTTCTTTTACATACTCTTTAATATCGCTAAAACTTGCTTGTGATTTCCCTAACAATGCATCATAGCCTTTTTCAACTCTATCAAACATACTGTCACGATCCATTGAATAAAATCTTCCTGCAATTGAAGCGATTTTATAATCATATTTGTTTGTAAGTTCAATTAATTTATCAAGTGAAGATTCAATTGAAGCAGGAGCTACATCTCTACCATCTCCAAAAACGTGGACAGCTACATTTTTTACTCCATTTTGATGTGCAGCATTTAAAATTTCAAATAAGTGTGAATCAAGTGAGTGAACTCCTCCTGGAGAAAGAAGACCCATAACATGTAAAGTAGCGTTATTTTGTTTAACGTCTTCAAAAGCTTCAACAAAAGCTTTATTACTTTTGAATTTACCTTCATTTAAATCTTTAGCTATTAATGATAATCCAGTATACACAACAGTTCCCGCACCAATGTTAAGGTGACCAACTTCTGAGTTTCCCATTTGTCCTTTAGGAAGACCTACATATTCTCCTGAAGCTTGAATTAATGAGTTTGGATATTCTTTAAATAATTTATCAAATGTTGGGGTCTTAGCTAATGCAAAGGCATTTCCTTGAGTTTCTTTTCTAAGACCTAATCCATCAATAACAATTAAAATTGTTTTTTTCATATTTTCTCCTAATGATTTTATATTTTACGTTGTTAATTAGTTTATCAAAACAACACACAATTTGTGTTGTTTTAATTGGTTTTTTTATCTTTGACAATATCTTTTCATTTGAAAGGAAATTGACTTGGAGTGCTTCTTTTTTTGGTAATTTCTACAATTACATTTTGTTTATCAATTGCAGGAAGTGCGAATTCTTTAACTACAATATTTGTGGATAAAAGTTTTAAAATATTTTGAGCATCGTTTAACTCTTCTTGATATTTTCTTCCTTTAATTAGTGACATTTTTCCATTTAATTTAACCAAATGAAAACTTGCCATAAGCATTGTTTTGATAGTTCCAACTGCTCGAGCAGTTACTACATCAAATTGGTTTTTTTGCAAAACTTCTTCAGCTCTAATCTTTACAACTATAACATTTGTTAGTTGTAATTGTTCAATAACAATATTTAAAAAATCAACTCTTTTTTGTAATGGTTCGTAAATGGTAATTTGTTTGTGAGAATTTACAATTGCATATGGAAGCGAAGGAAAACCAGCACCAGCTCCTATATCTAAAATTTGGGTGTCTTGCTTTTCGATTATTTTATTCATAAATAATAACGATTCTAAAATTCCCTCTTCTCAGAGCTTATCACCTGAAAAACCAGTTAGATTCATTACTTTATTTTTTTGTTCGATTAAATCTACATATAATTGCAGTTTGTTAAAGTCTCAATTATTCTTTAAACACAACTGATAAACAATATCTTTATTTAGCACGCAAATCAGCTTTCATTAATGAATATACTTCAGAAACACTACTTCCGCTATATTGTGCTTGAATTACTTTACCTAAAAATTCTCCTAATGATACAATCTTGAGTTTTGAGTATTTAGAAGCAAGCTCTCGATTGTCAATACTATCAGTAACAATGACAGCTTTAACAGCATCATTGTTTTCAAACATATCAAAACCTTTAGTAAATAAACCATGGGTTGCCGCTAAAATGATATCTTTAGCACCGTTTTTCTTCAATGTTTCAGCAGCTTTAATGATTGTGCCTCCAGTATCAATAATATCGTCAATGATAATGGCGTTTTGATTTGAAATATCACCAATAAGACCCATAACTTCAGTTTGGTTTACATCGGTTCTTCTTTTATCAATAACACAAATTTTAGCTGTGTCAGATAAAATTTCAGCTAATCTTCTAGCTCTTACTGTTCCCCCGTGATCTGGGGAAACAACAGTAAAGTCTTGATCATATTCTTTAAGTGATTGAGCAATTGTGTATTGAGCGCGTAAATCATCAAGTGGCACATCAAAAAAACCTTGAATTGATGGGTTGTGCAAGTCAACACAAATTAATTTAGTTGCTCCAGCTACTTGTAGTAAGTTAGCTACTAACTTGGCACCAATTGGTTGTCTACCGCTGGCCTTACGGTCTTGACGAGCATAACCATAATAGCTTAAGCACACAGTAATGGTGTTAGCACTTGCTCTTTTAAGGGAGTCAATAAAAAGAAGCAATTGCATAATATTGTCATTAACTGGTCTTGCAGTGTTAGCGATGATAAAAACATCTCTACCACGAACTGTTTGATCAGATACAAGCATATTTTCGCCATCAGCGTATGTGGTTTTGTGAATTTTAGTAAGTGGTATTTGAACTATGTCTGAAATTTTTTGAGCTAATTCAATTGAATTGTCCATTCCAAATAAAATAATATTTTTCTTTTCCATTTTTCCTCTTTATGAATTAATTTTTTAATAATTAAATTATATAATTTAAATTATTAATATCTTTTAAAATGTGTAAAGAAAAAACTTTTTCACTTTGTTTTTTTTAAAATTGATGTAATATTATTTTAGTGGTCGCGTAGCTCAGTTGGATAGAGCACAAGCCTTCTAAGCTTGTTGTCACAGGTTCGAGCCCTGTCGTGATCGCCATTTTTTTATTTCTTTTTTTAATAATTTTCTTTTTCTCGGTACCAAAGCAAGAAAAAAAGCAGAAAAACTGCTTTTATTTTTTTTATTTTTTAAGAATCCTTACGTATTTTAAATCAGAATTTGTCAATTGTTGCTGCATATAATGTTTGTCTTGCTGAAGATTTAATGAGTTGTGTTTTGTTATTTGCGACATAATCAGTTGCAGGTATAGGAGTTAATCTAGCAGATTTTAGATCATTAAAGTTTGTTCTAGAAATAGGAGCTTGACCTCCATTAACAGGTCAAAGTGGTGATGCTCCGACTGAGTTTGATGAACCTACTGGGAATAAGTTAAATCTATAGGCTCCAACAGGAGCATTAAAGACTACTCCACCAGGACCTTCTGCGTTTCCGCTAGCAGAAACCAATGAATAAAACTTAATTAGTTCTTCTGGACTATAGCTATAAGAACTACCAGCTGCACGAGCTCTTACTCCGAGTTGTCTAGCTCATTCTCTGTCTTCAGCTGGGTATTGATTATTATTTGCAACCACACCTACTTTATTTACAAGAGTTCTAGGTGCAAGGTTAGAAACAGCAAGTTGAATAGGTGAATAAAGAACATTTTCCAATCATGTATTGAAGATGTAAAGTTTTTTGGTTCTAACATCATAATCAAAACCGAATCTATATTGATTAAAGCTAATTCCACTACCAAATTCATTTGAGTTTCATCAACCTGAAGAATTAGTAATTCTATATTCTCCATGAACTCTATTATCATATCAAATTGGAGTATTGGTTGGAGCTCCTCACTCTCCATTTGTTGGATGTCCGGCAAATCTTCCTGGAATCATTTGAAGGAAAATAAGTTCTTTAAGGTTATCGTCTCCTCAAGCTCTAACTTTTTCAATTGATGAATCACCATTTAAAATTACGTTATATGTAAATGAAAGAGCTGTTTGGTTTAAGAAACCGAAGTTATATCTATCGTTTTCTCTGTCTGGATGATTATCTATTAAGGCACTAGTTCTATAACCGATATCTGAAACATTTTCTGGTTTTGTTCAATTTCCTGTCGGTTGAATTGTTCCGTTTCTTGGATTAGTTCCAGAATTAAAGTAGTAACTATTTGTTGAATCTAGATCTAAAATAGCTTCCTTAAATTTGTTGTATGCCTTTTTAATAACATCATTTTTAATTTTAGTTTCTTCAGCTTGTGTCATTCCGGTTCTGTAGTCAGGAACAAGTCATCCGGCTTCATCAACATTAAATACTTCTTGTCTTGCTGCGTATCCAATATTGTTATTTCTATCATAGAAAATATCTGAAGAACCACTTACTAATGAAATTCTATCTAATGTATTAAAGGTAATATCAACTTCTTTTTCAATTTCGTATTCACCAATTATAGAGTTTGGTGATTCATATTTATATACAATTTTAGCTTTTAATGTTTTTCGATCTAGGTCATCTTGAGTTGGAGCAATGTATTTAAATCAACCATTTTCGTCATATTTTTTAAGATATATCTTAACTGTTGAGTTAGAAAAGATTGAACCAATTTGATCTACATTTGTCACGTCTTTTTTAGTGAAAGCAAATTGAGTGAATTGTGATAAGAAGTTATCATTATTTGAAATAAGTAATTTATCTGAATTATCTTTAGGCTGAATGGTTTGGAAGAATTCAGAAAACTTTTCTCTTGTTACATCTTTTTCAGTGATAATTACTTGATATTTGTGTTCAAAAGGTGTATTTTTTTGTCCTAATGTAGATGGTAAAGGATTATTTAATGAAGGATTTTTTTCTAATTGAGTGAAAAGAAGTTTTTTCTTCTCAGGATCATTCATTCAATCTTTGAAACTTGTTGCATTTTCAATAACTAAATACACATATTTTGATAAATCACTTGTTTTGTTTCAATTTTGTGGAGCAAATGAATCAGCTGTTCTTGATATTAAATTATTGATTTTTGCTCTATAAGCATCAACAAAAGTAGCATATTGTGTTTTTAATTCCTGTGTGTATTCTGACTGGGTTTCAAAACGAATTGTTGAATATACATCCGCAAAGACTTCTTTTAAAGGATTATATTCAATTAATGCCAATATAACTTCTTTGACTTTTGCTTGATATTCATAGAATTGATTATTTAGCGCATCTAAGCGAACTGCAAAACTTGAAAGAGTTGTTGAGTCATTACTATCTTTTACTCTTGTATATTCATTTGCTAAAAGATCATATTGAGTTTTGTATGAATCAAAAAGATTCTTAAGAATTTCAATATCATTATAATCATAAACATTTTCGGTTTTGTTTTGGATTATTTGATCAAGTAATGTATTGAGTTTTACCATCTTGGTATGGAATCCATTTTCAGCTGAAAATTGTGGAACACCGTCACTATCTTTGGTTAAATTAGTGTTTGTAGGGTCTTGTGCAGTAGCTAACTTTGCATCAAATTCAACTTTCACTTCATTGACTAATGAAGTAACTTTTTCCTTACCTTGAGCTTGTAAAGCATCAATTAATTTATTAAGTTTTATAGCAAACTCTTGACTAGTTGAAAAATCGCTGGCTAATGAATCATCGATTATGTTTTTAGCATTTAGTAAATTTGCGTATGTTGTTGTATTAACGTTAGCACCACGACGAGCTTGGGTGTTTAATACTCCAAAATCAGCAACATAATCATCTACTAGCAACTTAATTTCAGAAACTTTAGCTCTTAATATTGAATATAATCTAAAGATCTGTGAGTTTACAATTGCTTTGGCTTCAATTAATTTGTTATTTGTATCTGCAAAATTAAGAGAAGCGGAGTTATTGATTCCGTCTTGAATCTCATCAATAGCAAAATGAATAAAGTCTTGTACATAAATTGTATCAACTGTATCATTATCATTTTGTTTAAGAAAATCTAATTTTTCATTAATAAAAGTTTTTATTGAATTTCCTTCTTGTAATTGCACTGGTAATTGAGCTTTTTTGGCTGTAATTAAACTTTCAATTTTGTTATGTAATTTAACAATTTCTGCCAATTTTTCGTCTTCATTGTTTTCTGTACGAGAGTTTATAACTTTTGAACCGTTGTTTTCAGCATTAAGTAAATTTTGAAGTTCGTCAAAAATTCTAGTTACTTCATCGCTATCAATTAAAGAATCTTGAAGTTTTAAGTAATTTTCAGAATCATTGATTTCAGCTCGTAAATTGATCGCATTTGTTAAGACATAATCAATTAATGTGTTTCTTTCATTTAATCTTAATCCGTTTGGTTCTCTAAAATATTTGTTATATAAAGGTTCAAGCTCTGCATTTGGATCATTAAACTCAGCAATCAAACTATCGAATATTCTTTGGATAACAGCTCTTTCAGATTCTGTTAATGTTTTGTTGTTATCGAAACGATTTTTAACCCTAATGTAATTGGTTAAAAATCTTATTCTAAAGTATTTGTTATTAACTGCCTCTGATACTTTAACAACGCTGTTTTCGTCTTCAAGAGCAATTTTTTCAGTGTTATCGTAGTATTCTAGAGCCTTATTGATTAGTTCTTTTGCCTCGTTTATTTCATTTACAACGACAAGATCTTCACTAAAAATAGTAGTTAATAAATTATCAAGTTTATATACATTAGAGGCTAAAGTTTTTAAATCGGTTAAATGTCTTTGAATAATATATGCTTTATCTCTAAGTTGATTAAGTTCTAAATTACCATTTTGTTGATATTCAACGGAAGTGTTGTTTTGTTCTTGTAAGCTTGAAACTAAAGCGCTTAATCTAACTTGTAATACTGATTGTGAATTTTCAAACTCTGAATTTTGAATCAATTCAAAAATTTCATTTGTTTCGATTCTGAACTCATTGACTGTAATTCAGTGTTGCTTAATTTGATTAAATTCAGCAATAAGTTTTTCATAAGTTTGATCTCAAGTGGGAGAATTTAAATTGTATAAGTCAGAAACAGTATAAGCGTTGTTAGATTGTTTTCCTAATTTAGTATCAGAATCAACTTCTTGTACTGGCACTGAATCTCATAATAACTTTGTAAGTTGATTTGCATCAGTTAAATTACCTACATAACCTTGATTTCTAAGTTGTGAAATTTTATAAGAAATCTCACTTTGTTTTGTTACAAGTTCTTTTATTTTAGTTGCCTTTTTATTCAATTGTTTTAACGCTTCTACTGTTTGAGAATCAACTGATTCAATATTAGAAGTTGTTTCAATTAAATTTATATATTCAGTCAAACTATTTTTCTTACTTGCTCCATCAGTTCCGTTATAGGTATAAAAACTTATCGGTTCAACAACTGAGGTTTCACTACCATTAATAAGTGTTCTTATATCACTTACTATTTGAGAAAGAATATTTGCCTGTTTTAGTTTCTCAATAACAATTTCCAATTTTTCGTTTAATTGTGTATATTCTTGACTTTGTGTTGCTTGTGTGTATAAATTACGTGCCTGAGCAACTAAATCTTGAACATCTTTTGAATATTGTTTTGATGAAACAAAATTGTTTTCAGAAGATTTCTCAACTTCTGAAATACCAATTGAAACTGTGTTTGCCAAAGTAGCTATATTATCTTGATTTTCTTGCAAGAAGTTAACTCTGTCACGAAGTGGGAATAATTGTTCTTTTGTTGTAGCAGCTTGAGCATCTGAAATAATTTTATCTAGAGCTGCATGAATAATACCAGTTGCATTTTCATCAACCCCCGCAGGTTTAGCTGAGAATTTTGTAGCTAGTGTAGATTTTAATCCAATTTCATTTTCATTTATTTTTCTGTTAATTTGATCACGAAGAATTTGAACTGTTACCTCTTGATCATAAACAACTTGTAAATCGCGCTTTAGCTGAACTAAATTATCATAATCATTATCTGCTGAAGGTTCAGATGCGCTTAAAGCGTCATTCAATCTGCTAATTGATTCTTGTTGTAAAGTTGAATTGTTTTGGTTATTTTGAAGCGTATCAATAAGGTCGGCTGTATCTCTTTGCAATGACACAAGTGTAGTGTTATGAGTAATTTTTTCTCTTAAATCTTTTACTCTATCAAGATCAGTTTCAGCATTATCTAATTCAGCTAAAATACTGCTTTTAAATGAAGAAGTTCAATCTTTGATATTTTGATGTTTATCAGTAGAACCAAAACTTGATGATTTTGTAAAATTGTAAAGTTTGTTTAATTCATAAAGTGCTAACTCTTTTTCATAAGCTAGTTTAAGAATATCTTGGTGTTTCTTGATTTCTTCAAATCCCACAAAATTTCTTCTATTTAAATTCTTGTCATCAATAAATGCGTTTTTAGATTTTTCGTAGTAACGAGAAAAGTTGGCATTTGAATCAGCATTTCGTAAATTTGCATATGCAGTATCCAATTGAACAATTAAATCGTCGGTTTTTTGAATTTCGGCATTGAAATCTACAGTTAATTTATCTTTTTTAGCTTTGAATTCTTGAAAGTCAGCAATAAGTTTTTCTTTATGTGTATTTACTTGTTCTAGAGTTAAAGTGTCATTGTATAATGTTTCGTTTTTTTGTTCTTGAATTGATGAATTTAATTCCGCAATAGATTGATAAATTTTTCAGTTTTTATTTTCTTCTAATTCATTTTTGTAACTATTGAAAATATCTAAATAATCTTTTTTAGCGACAGCGATCGCTTTAGCTTCTTTAACTTTAGCAAGTTTACGATCGATTTCTTCAAGCGAATCATCTACAGATAGATCGCTCTCCCCAATGATGTTAGCTAAATATCTAGCAATTAATTGATAATCATCATTATTGTATGTGTTAAACAACACCATTAATTCGTTAATTGAATTTGCTAAATCTCTTTCTTTTTCAAAGAATCTTCCTGATTCTTTTAACTCCTCTAAAACAAGAGAATCTTTTTTGACAGTTGCATAATTATTAACTCTAGTTAAAGATGTATTGAAATTTAGTGCACTTTGTGAATTTGGATTTTTTTGAACATTTTGTTGAATTTGATCATTTAAAATTGTTATTTTGTCTTGATAGTAAGCAATTTCTATTTCTTTAGCTCTTTGTATTAAAAATTCTTTTTCGTTTTCATAAGCGATTAAGTTGGGAATATTTGAACCATCATTCATTGCTTCAATTAAAGAATCAGCATTTTTAATTTCTTTATCAGCCAATTCAAAAGCGTTTTTAGTTAATCTTGAGGTATATTCCTGATCGGTGTATTGAGATACCACATTTCTGAGTTGTGCTTTCTCTTTTTCAAGATCGAACATTGTTTGAACGATGCTTGTAACACGATCTATTTTATTAGCTAAAGCATCAATTTCATCATCATCTAAGAATGAATTTGCTCTATTTTTCATATCTTCATATTGTTTTAATAGTGCTTGAGCTCCCGGAGAAGATTTATCATCACCATAAGTAGAATCGATTTGAGCTTTTAACTTATTTAATCTTTCGTCCAAAATGGCTCTAACATTTGCATTCTTAGCTTCCTCAATTGCCTGTTCTAATTGTTTTTTAGCTTGCTCAACTTCTTCAGGAGTTGCATTAGGATTTTTGAATAAATCATTTAGTGAATTTCTTAAATTATCTATTTTATCAGTGTAAGGTTTTAAAGCGTTTGCATACGGACTAGCTTTAAGTTTATTTGAAAGTTCTTCACCTTCTTTATCTTTTTGACTAAGTTCAGCAAAAGCAGGACCTGTTTCGATCATTTTATTTAATTTAGCATTCAAATCAGCAATTTCATTAGCTATATTCTGATCTTGAGTTCCATTGTTTATTTGTTGTCTAAGTTCTGCTAATCTGTTTTTAATTGCATCATATGCAGCAATTCTATCCTTTTCATTTTTAGTAAAATCGGTCTCAGGATTATTATCGTCAAAAAGAGAATTTAAATACTTATCCGCTACTTTAGCAACGTTCTCGGCATCAGATTGAGCAATAGCATCTTTGGATGTTTTTAAACCAAAGTGATATTTTTTGATATGTTCAATCAATTCTACAGAAGTAATAGGATTGAAGTCTTTAACAAAAATATTGCTATCTTTATTTAAGTTTTCTAAATAGGCAACTGTAGCATCATTGTTTGGATACTTTGCGTCTTTTAGAAGTTCGATTTGATTGTTGGCTTGAATTACAAGATCTTTTAATTCATCTTTTAGAATAATTCTAAACTTTTCGTTTAATTTATTTGCAACAGCTGCAATATATGTCGAATTAGTATCAGTGATATAAGTTTTTGAGACTTCCGAATTGATTAGAGCAATTTGATTTTTAATATCTTCATTTGTATAAGGAGAATTAATTAAAAATAATGATTGTTCTTCGAGTAAGTTGAGCTGAGAATTATAAAACAATGCACTATTATATTCGTTAGTTGTGTATTGTTCTTTAACTTTTAGTTTATTTAAGAGTTCTTCATAAGATTTAGTAGAAGTTATTAGTACTTCAAGATCGCTGTTTAATTGATTTCTTTTGCCTTGCGAAATAAGCTTTTCAAGTTGCATTTTGTCATATGTTTGTTGAAGATTTTGGTAAAGGTTATTGGCTAATTTTAAATTGTAGTATTTGTTAAATAAATCATTTTTAGCAACGATCAAATCAGTTTTATCGTTAATTACATTAGTTTTGTCAATAAGAGAAATCAAATCTGTTTTTTTACTTAGAAAAACATCTGAAAATTTATTGATGTAATCTTTTAAATTGATTACAACTTCTTTTAATTGAGAAATACTTTTTTGCTTATCTGCAAGTAATTGGTAAAAATTCAAAACAGAGTTTGATAAGTTTTCAATGTCTGTTTTTGAAGAAGTTTGTGTTTGGTCTATTTTGTATTTATTTAAAAATTTATCAATTTCATCTTTAGTTCTGCTATCAGTGTCTGCAGAATTATAAATTTTGTCGATTTCTTGTAAATATTCATTACTTTGATTTACCAAATTTTGAGAAGAATCTCATTGAGATTTTAGATTTTTGTCTTTTAGTTGTAGCTTTTGATCAGCAATTTGAACTTCGTTTAATCTAAATTTTAAATTAATGATTTTTGAATACACTGAGCTCATTGACTCTTCTAATGAGTCTTTAAACCCTTGGTATTCATATACGTTCATATTTTGAGCTGATTGTTTAAGAGAATCAATATAAATGTTTAATTTTTGATTTTGATCAGCAACCTTTTTAGTTATTTCGTCTGCAAAATGTTCTAAAGAAGCAATTTTGTCTTCTTTGGAGCTATTTACATTTTCCAGGAATTGATCTAGTGATATTTTTCTTATTTCTCTTAATTGTTCGTTAAGATCCAACTCTCTAACTCTTTCTTGCTGGTTGTCAAGAATCAATTTTCAAAATTTAGGAACATTTTGTTCTTTTTCAAAGTTTGATTTTTGATCGTTTGTAATATAAAAATTAAATATTTTTTGCTGGGTAAGGTCGATTATTTCAAGTTTAGAATCAAGTGTTATTTCTGGATTGTTTCAAGCTTGTTTTGCTTTTTGAACTTCTTCTCTAATTTCTTGAATTTGTTCCTTAGAAACTTCGTAATATGGAGAATAGAATCTGAAAAGATCCTCACTTTTAAGCAAGTTATTATAAACAGTTTCAACTTTTCTCTGCTCTTTACTATGAATAGCAAACAATGTAACTGCTAATCCTATATTTACAGGTAAAACAATGGCAGCACTAATTGCTAACCCTTTTTTTACGTATTTTGTGTTAATCTTGGCTCTCATATTTTCTCCTTATTAGTGTAATTTGAATCTAATGTCAAATTTACCGTTTTCTCCAATTGCATCATAGAAGTCTTGATATCCAACTCCACCTTTTTCTTTAAGTCCGTCACTTTCAACGTTTGGATCTTTTCCTCACAATTTACTTCCTCCGGCAATTCCTTCAAAAGTTAAAGCAAACAAGTCACGATATTTAATTTTATTAATTACATATTTAGCAAGTTCATCAGAAGTTCTTGATTTACCTGGTTGATTTCTATATGTTAAAACATGTCTGAAAACATCATCATTTCCAAGTGAAATGTTTTGGGTGTTGTTTGTTCGATCTTTATCAAATCTATTTACTATCTCTCAAAATACAACCAATACTGAATCTCTGCCATCCTTTGTAACTGGTATAGCAATTACAAGTGGAAGTCCTAAAAAGTTTTTGTTTCTATCTTTAGCTGCATTATATCTGTAGTAATAAAGTGAATCGTAGTTGAAATATCTTCTATCCCCATCTCCTAATTGAGCTCTTCTATATCTATCGGTGTTTTGATACTGAAGGCCACTATCGTTGGCAAGGTTTGGTGTTAATGCTTTTCAATAAATTTTATTTCCCACTTGGGTGTAACCTTTGTATGGGCCAGTGAGTTTAACTTTAACCCTAAATGAAGAGTTACTTTCTGTCTGAGTAGCGGCAATATCAGCACCTTGATCGTCATCATCAATATCTTTATCTACATTTTCTGTGAAGTAAGGAATTCCATGAGTTGTTCTGCCATTCTTTTGAACAGGACGCTCATTCATATCAAGAATTGAATATTTAACAAAAGCTCCAAAAAGGTTTACAGGCGCTTGCAGGTTATTTCATCCGGCTTCATCAGCAGTAAACAATGTACGCATTAATGTTTCGTTGTTTTGGATATTATCTCTTTTAATGATAAAGTCATTTAAAGTTTTAAATGAAATTGATGAATTTTCATATCTAATTCCAAAATCAGGAACATTACTAAATGAAGATGAGTTTTGAGCAATTTCTGCAGGTTTTTTAAATTTGAAGTAATAACTTACATACACTTTTTTAACGGAAGGGTCAGCAGTAAGTTGCAATCTAGTGTATTTAGCTGCGTCATTGTTTGCTTCTTTAATCAAGAATACTTCGATGTTGTCAGTGTTGTATGTAGGGTTGGATGTTTTTAAAATGTTAAATTCATTAAACATCTCTTTTAAAGTTGAATTGTTAGCAGAATCATTAAAGAAACTGTTTAATTTTTTTGCTTTATATTGTTGACCTTCAATTGTTAAATCTTCTTCTGGAATCGAATTTCCTTCTATAAATTCAGAAAACTTTTCAGCAGAAACAGTGTCTTTAGGGCTAACTTTTGCGTAATTTGGAACACCGTTTTCTAATTTACCTAAATAATCATAAAAAATATCTGTATTGTTTTTATTTTCAAATCAATGAGCTAATGTATCAAGTTTTTCATACCCCTTAGTTAGTGCGATTAAAATATCAAAGGATGTCGAATAACCCATAACTAATTGATTAATTGGATTTCAACCATCAACTGCTGGAGTTGAAACTTTTTGATATTCAAATTTAACTGAATTGAATCTATCTGAATTTTCTTGGAGTTCATTTGCTCTCATATAGGTTAAAAAGTTGTTCAAATCACCTCTTCCTTTAAAGGTAGAATTTCCATTTATATATTGATCAAAAATTGAACGTAAATTATTTGAATCTTCAGAAGTAGTTGCTGTTTTTTCTGCGTTTGTTGTAGCGTTGTTTCCGTAAGTTAAATTATTTAATGAAACTCTTGTTTTAGCAAGCGTAATTACAGCATTTTTATATTTTTCAAAATAAGCAGTTCTCTCTTGAGTTTTTTCTGTACTTAATGGTTGATCGTATCTAACTGTACGCTCGTTAAGGTAAGTTTTTAAATCATTGTTAATTGAATCTGCTTGTGTTGCATTTTGGACAAAAAGATCAATTTTACTTTGAATTTCTGTTGCTTTATTAATATATTGAAGCGCTTTAATGATATTTTGTCCTGAGAAATTAGTATCAAATTGCTCTTTTAATTTCTCATATTGTGCCTTTTCGACAAAAATATTAGGTACTGAAGTGGTTTCAATAGATGAACTAAACAATAAATCTAAATCAGTTGAAGCTAAATTCATTGATGAAATAGCTTCTTCAGCATTTTCTAATAGTCATGCTTTAAGTTGCTCATCATTGTTATTAAGTTCCGCTTTTTTATTGTAAGCTTCTTTAGCTTTGGTATAGATGGCATTAGAATCGTTTAAATTAACAATTTGTTCATATTTATCTAACATTTGTTGGGTAAATGCAGAAGCTCTAAATAAAATCTCTTTATTTAAACCGTTTTCATTGTATGTTGTAAAGAAATCGTAATAAGGTTTAAATTTATCTTTTAACGATTCATAACGATTTCTTTCTCAATTGTAAATAGCAAGATATTGATCATTGTATTTATTATAGGCTGCTTTGATTTTTTGATTTGCAGTGACTATGTCAGTTGGAGAAGAAACAGATAAACCTTTTAACTCGTTAACCGCAACGTTTTCATAATCATTTAAAGCAGGACTGTTAGTAGCGATTGGGTATTTACTATCAATGAATTTTTTAAGCAACAAGTCTTTTCTATAACGATCTTCAATTTCGTTATTTTTTGTAGATAAAAGTAAATCGATCAATCCATTTGTTCCGTTACTAATTTGAGAAATAAGCTCAAATTTTGCAGGTTCATCGTGGGTTTCTTTTTTAAGTTCTAAGATAGAAGAATCATATTTTTGTTGCAATTGAACGTAATATTGTTTCATTTGACTTGTTTCATAATCTTCATTTCCATTTTTTGATGTATTGTATGAATCTAAATATTTTTTAGCAAGATCTGAAACATGTTGAAGTCTTAATGAATTTCTTAAAGCAATACGATATGAATCATTAGAAGAACCTTCTAAGTAAATTTGAAGTAAATTTTGGTATTCGTCTTTAGCTTCTAAGAAAGGACTTTCTTCTAGAAGTTTAAATGGCGTGTTTAAAATGGCTCTTAAAGGAGCTTTATTTACTTCAAGTAAGTAATTTGCGCTTGCTTGCTCTTCTGTTGGAATAGCTTCTAGTTCGATTGTTTTTTCTGCAACTTTAACAGCTAAATCAATTCTATACACGTATGCATCTAAGTAATAAATCGAAGAATCTAAAATTGATGAGTTTCTTTCCTCATAATAATAAGCTAATGCTTTATCAATTTCTTTTTGAAGCAATTCCCTAGATTTTACTACATTTTGATTAGTTTTTACTGCTTCTGATTTACCATCTAAATCAGTAAGTTTATCTTTTGCGATTTTAATTAAATCAGCAACTTCAACATATTTAGAAAATACAGAATCTACTAATCTAGCTTCTCTAACAGCATCATTCATTTGGGTTTTAGTTGTAGCATCTCTAATTTGGGTAGCTAGTTTGTGGAAGAATTCGTTTCCGACATTTGCTAATGATTGATATTTCTCAGGAATTGAATTTTCTGAAGTTATTAATTCAAATTCAATTGTTTTAATTCCTTTTTCAGTAGTTGATTTAAGTAGTTCGTTAAGCTTTTGTTCTCTAAAAAGATGTAATTCTAATTTATTGATAAAAGCGCCTTCAAGATTTGGTTTTAATACATTTTCTAACTGCGAAAGTTGAGTGTCAACATTTGGCACACTATTTAAAATTAAATCAGCTAAAGCTTTGGCATCAAAAGTAAATCCATATTCAGCGGTAGTATTATCTTTATATTGATAATTTAAATAATCACTTTTAGCAAGCACTTCTTTTTGTGAACTAATTCTTACTTTTTGTAAAGCAATTAAAGATTTGACAACCGGAATTAGTGAATCTACCTCAGAAATTTTAATTAAACTTTCTGGACTAGCATTTAGCTTTGCTTTAATTGAATCTATATAAGCATCTAAATTACTTTTTGCTTGTGCAGGAGTAATTGAAGAAGAGTTTCCTTGTGGATAATCAATATCAGCTGAAAACTCTTTCAAGTTATTTCATTTTTCAAGAACTTTAGTAAATTCTTTGTAAATATTTATTACTTGTGTAATTTCGTCGATTTTATTTGAAATTTCGGCAGGATCAATTTCTAAGTAATTATTAGTAATTGCGTCAGTGTAACCTTTAAGTTTATTCAATAAAGTAATTTGCCCTGACTCTAAATTATTTGAATTGTTTGTTGTGTAGAAGTTTTGTCCTTCTTTAACTTTTCTAGCAAGACGAACAAGATCGTCTCTCTTGAATTTTCAATCACTTAATTTTTGATCAAGTTCAGGAAGTTGGGCTTTATCGGTAACTTTAGTAACTTCATCACGCAATTTATCTAAATAAGTATTAACTTGTGTTAGTAAATTCGAATCAATATTATTGTTATTTTGAAGTTGTTCATTAATTGAAGTTTTTTCTTTTTCAATCCGACCTATTAATTCATTTTTAGCATCTACAAGGGAAACATTGTCTAAAAAGACTCTGTATAAATTCCTTCTATATGTTGCAAGTTCGCTTGATTGGGTGTTTTTGAGTGTATCTTCTTGACCAGATTGCGCTTGTTTTAGTTCGCTTTTTAAAGCGCCAACCATATTATTAACAGAAATGACGTTATCTCTATCAAGAGATTTAGCTGCATTACTTGTGTTTAAATAGTTCAAAATAACATTTTCTTGATCGACTAAAAGCCTTAAGTTAGTTAGCTTAACAATGTTAGTTCTAATAGCAGCAGTATTTTCAGGATCTGAAATAGAATTTGTATGCTCAGTTATTTTTTGAAGAAGTAATGTGTGTTTTGATCTAATGTCTTCTGAGATATTTTCTTCGGTGGAATCATTATTTAAACGATCACGATAGTTGTAATTGATAACTTCAGCAATTTTAACTTCTGTATTTTTGCGAGCTTTTTCGTAAAGATCTTTATATCAAGCTAGAGAAATTTGAGGAATTAAATCCAAAATATTTTGAGTTAAAGTAGGATATCTGCCATCTTCATTCATTAAATCTTTAATACGATCAAATTCTGAGAAAATTTTATCTAAATTTGGAGTTGCATCTAAAGATTCGTTTTTAGCATCTTGATAATAACTTGTTCTAAGTTCTTCTAACTTAGATTTAGCATCATTGAATCGATCTTGAATATCTTGACGGTTTTGAGATTCTTTAGCTAAATATACGCTCATTTGATCAATCACTAATGAAATATCATTTGATGAAGACCCAAAATCATTAATTAATTTTTCGTAATTTTGAATTTGTTTATCATAAGCAATAATTGCCTCATCAAAAATTGCATGTTTGCGATCTTCTTGTGTGTAAAGCTGTTTAACTTGAGCCAATACATCTTGAGCTCTAATTCTTAAATCAGTTTTAACTAACTCATTGTTTAAATTTTTCAATTTTGTCGAAATTTCACTTCTCGTGTCATTAAAGTCAATTAAAGCAGATTCTACTTTTTCATAAATAACACCGTCTTGAGATGTTTTTGGACGACCTAAAATAGCAGTTTTTAAGTTTTCATATGCCGCAGAATTATTAATTTTATCAAGAGAATTAAGTTTTTTAGCAGCCTCGTTTAATTTATCGGCTAAGATAATTTGCTTTCTGATTTCAAATTCTAATTCGCTTATTTGTGCTTGTGTAGCTGAATCATCAGCTAATAATTCTTCTTTTCTTCTTACTAAATCATTAATTGAATTGTTAATTTCAGAATAAGGAGATTCATTTGCATTATCACCTGTGTATAAATTTGTTTGTAACTGTGCTGTAGTTTTCTTTAAGAAAGCTTTTTCAATTTCAAGAGATAACGCATCTCTTTGAGCATAAACTTGTTTAACTCTGTTAAGATAGTCTTCTTTGTCTGTGATTCCGTTTTGATTTATATTATCTAAAAAAGCAAAAGTAACATCATTTAATGCTGATGATTTATCATATTCTTATTGTGGTTTAAATGCACCATAATCATTATTTTTGGTTCCTTGAACAAGAGAATAAAGTGAATTATTTGCGATTTCTAATTCTCTTGCACTTTCAACGACTTCAATAATTTTTTTAAGATCTTCTTTTATTTGAAGTCTTTCTTCTTCAGGAGTGTTTTTATCTAAAACTCTTTGTTGATATTCTTTAATCTTGTCAAGAAATTTTTGTTGAGTTGGTGTAGGTTGATCTCCTATCATATCAGGAGCAAATGTATTATTTACTTTTTCATATGCTTCATCGAAACCGTCTCTAGCTTGTCATTTAATTCTTTCATCCAAGTACTCTTGGGCATTAGCATCTAACTCTTCAGCTAGTTCTTCAGAACCGATTGCATTACGTGGATCTTCAAGCATTTTTTCAGCACTTTTTTGAGCTTCTTTTATTTTGTTGAAATATTTTTCAAGAGCCGCTTGTTCATCTTTATTGCCTTTGGATTTATCAATAGCTTCTTGTGCTCGTTTTGAAGCATCTTCAACTGCTTTGAATTTAGGAGCGTTATCAGCTATTTTCACCATATCGTCTTTAAGTTGGTTAATCTTAGCTTGCTTTTGTTCAAAAGTTAGATTAGGATCTAACGCTGCTGATTTAGCATCGACTTTAGCCTGATCTAGTTTTTGAAGCAATTTTTGAGCTGTTGGAGAATTTTGAGCAGCCTCTTCTCCTCCGAAAAGTTCGATGATTCTTTGTCTTTGTTTGTCGAATTCATCATTAGCATCGTTAACATTTTTATCAAGTGCTACATTATTTATTTGGCTTCTGTATTGTTCAATTAAAGTTATTAATTCTTCTCTTGTAGCAGTTGAATCTTCTGGGATTAGAGGGAGTGAAAAATCATTTAATTTTGTCAATTCATTTCTAGTGTCTTGAGTTATGTTTTCTAATGTTAAAGAATCTGAAGCGACAGTTACTCATTTTCTAAGTTCTAAACGGAGAATTTCTCTTGTTTTGTTTGAAAGATCATTGAGTTGCTCGTTTAAAATTGTTGGGTTAGTCTCGTTTTTAATCAATAGATCAATTTTATTTGAGATTTCACTCAATCTGTTTTTTTCGATATCAAAAGGATTTTGATATGCAAAACTTACTTGCTCATTTAATTTTGAAAGTGCATTTTTGAAAGTAACGTTTAAAACAACCGTATCAGTTAGTTTTGCATATTCTTTATTGATTTCCTTTAAAAAATCATCTATGTTATCAAATTGAGCATTTAAAATATCGTTTAAACGACTTCTAAATGAATTAGCAACATCTTCAGAAATATTATTTTTCGAAAACTCTTCGTTTATAAGAGTATTAAAATCACTAATATTTTGATTGAGTATTCTAGTTGAAATAATAACTTTTTCAAGTTGGGTTTTTTTGTTTAATAACTGTTCAAGATTTTGATCTGTGAGATCGTTTATTTTAGAAACTAAAGAATTAACAACGTTTTTAATTTGATTATTAAGTTTTAGTGAATTAATTTGTTGTAAAGCACCTTCAATATCTTTTTTTAATTCTTTTTCAGTTTTAGTTTCATCAACTATTCAGTTAATTTCCCGATTTAATAAATCATTTAAGTATGCAATTTCACTTGTCTTTGTGACTGATAATAGTGTTTCATTGCTATTTGCTATATTTCTGTACTCTTCTATTCTTTGAAGAGCGATTGTTTTGTGTTCTGGAGAGATTTGTGATTTTTCAATTTCATCTTTTACTCTAAAAAGATTGTCCATAAATGATGTTCTAACGTTAGTGCTTTCAATTGCATTAGAACTGAGCTTATTAACAATTTTAGAAAAAATATCTTGATATTCTAAAATTGCATCCCTTGAATAACTAGGAGAATTAAGTAATTTTAAAATTTGATCCACTGTTTGATAAACAGCACTTTTTTCAGAAAACGACGCAAAAGGAGAAACCTCTTTTACAAGGTCCTCGTGAAAGTTTCAAATTTGTGTTTCAAGTGCTAGTGAGGTTGTGTTTTGTTGGTTGATTAGTTTATCTATGGTATCAAAGAAAGAATTCAGTATTTCTTCACGGTTTTTATTTGATAAAGAAAGTTGTGACTTAGTAGTTTCAAGTGCATTATTAGCAATTTCTTGATAATCACTTTCCTTTACTAGTGCGATATAGTTATCTAAAGCTTTATTTAAATCTTCTTTAGTTGCTAATTTTATTTTCATTTTAGCCAATTCTAGCTTTAGTTTATTTCTTTGTTGTAACATTAAAGCAATACTTGAATTTTCATTTTCAAGCAATTGACTTGCATAGTTTGATTCTTGTTGAAGTAAAACTAAATCGTTCTTATTGTCACTTTGTTTGATATATTCGATAACTTCATTATTAATATTTTTTAACTCATTAAAAAAGTAAGTTTGTTTTCTTGGAGTTTTGTAATTAGTGTGAAGTGCTATTAAAATTCCAATAGCACTTAAAGCTAACGCTCCAGAAGCAACAGATAAAATTGCTGTTGTCCTGAAAGTTTTTTTGCCTTTTTGTTTCATGATTCTCCTTGTATGTAAAATAATTAAAAATTATAAAAATTTTATACATTATACCAGATTTATGAAAATTTTATCTTACGATAAAAGTGCAAAAAAAGCAAAGAAAAAGCCCTAAATTAGGGCTTTTTCTTTAGAACTAGCATTTGCATTCGGTGCAAGTGCATTTTTGACATTTACATGAACATTCCATAGCACAATTTTGTTCTGTAGAAGATTCTTGTTTTGATGAACAAGTACCTGTTGCACAAGTGCTTTTTACTTCATCTTTTTTGTCTTTACAACAATTTGACATCATCATGTCTCCTTTGCTTTCGAAAAATGAATAGACATAAGAAACTAATTGATTTTTTAGCGCGCTGTCACTAATTTCTGAAGCTATTTTCAGAAGATTTGACGCTACATATAAATGTTCGTTTGAAAGATGAGAAAAGTCAACAATTTTGGCCGAAATTTTGTTTTGCAACATCTTTGCTTCACGGCATTTCTTCTGATTTTGACATAAAATTTGGACTTTTTCAACATTTTTGTTAATTATCTCCATTGCTTTTACGTCTTCATAATTATACAACTTAAGATCACTTTTTATTTTATCAATGTTAATTTTTTCTACACCTGTTAGTTGTTTGATAATTTTTTTGTCTTTAATAGAATCAGCAAGCAAAATCACACCACACATTTCTGCCACATATCCTGTTTTGTTTTTGTTTAGAGCTTTAATTATCTTGGAATCTTTTTTAGCCACTGATTTTAAATATGAAAAGAAATCAGTTTGTTGAATGTTTAATTCTTTTAAAACATTTGAAAGTGATACTGGAGATGAATTATCTTCGTAAATGTTATTTACAACTGTATTTGGAAAGTATTTTAAAAGTAATTCTCTTTCTAAGTTGGGATTAAAACCAATAAATTCAATATTGTTGACTTTTTTATTGAGTTTTATTCCTGTAAGCGTTTTAATTGAATTAGTTAAATTTGCCGCTACTAAATTATCAATTTCATGTTGTTTTTTGTTTTTTAATACACTTGGACGAATTAATGTTGTTTTATAAATGAATTGTTGATTTTTTTCAAAACCAATAGTATACAAAAAAGGCAGTTTACCATAAAAACCGCTTAATTTGTAATCTTTAGTTTGAATAACTTCGAAATCAATGTATATCTTAGTGTTCATTATTACTTACCGAGAGTTAATAATTTAACGAAGTTTGAAGCTTCAAGAGATGCTCCACCAACTAAGAAACCATCAATGTCTTTTTGTGACGCAAGAGATTCGATGTTAGTTGGTGAGACACTTCCACCATATTGAATAACAAGTTTATCAGAAGTCAATGAACGGATGTATTCACAAACATCTTGTGCAATTTCAGGAGTTGCAACTTTTCCTGTCCCGATTGCTCAAATTGGTTCATAAGCTAAAACAATTTTGCTTAGGTTTAAATCTTTTAAAGATTCTTCTACTTGTTTTTTAATTACTTCTTTGGTAATTCCTTGTTCGTATTCTTCAAGTGTTTCACCAACGCAAATAACAGGTGTCATTCCTTTTTCTAAAACAACTTTTGCTTTTTGGTTTACAAGTTCGCTTGATTCATTGTGGTAGCTTCTTCTTTCTGAGTGTCCTAAAACAACATATTTGACATTTAAATCTTTAAGCATGTCTGCTGAAATTTCACCGGTGTATGCTCCTTTTTCGTGCACTGAAACATCTTGAGCAGCTAGATGTAAATTAGTGTTTTTGTAATCTCTAAAAGCAGCTAAATTTGTGTAAGGTGAAGCTATTCCATAAGTTACATTATCAACTAATTTGTCTTCTTTTAATTGCAATTGAACATCAAGTTCATTTAAAAAAGTTTGGGTATCAGTGAAAGTTTTGTTCATCTTTCAGTTACCAATAATTACAAGTTTTTTCATATTTCTCCTTTATTAGAATGAATTATCTTAATTATAATAAATTGACATAAATATAAATGTATTTATATTTGCATTAAGCAAATAAAATGAAATTGTTTTTTATAGCTTTGATTTTTAATGCGATCTTTAATAAAAGATATAATTTAATTATGTCAACTTCAAATTTAATTAGCAACATTAAAAATGATATTTTTAAGTCCTTCGAAAATCAACACGGTAAACTTAAAATAATTGGTTCAGAAAAGCAAAAAATCTCATTTAAAATTATAGACTCTTATCGATTTCAAAGTGATGAGGATATTAGTTTGACTATTCCTTATTTAAAAGATAACGAAATTAATATTGAAGATTTTTATGCGGAACAACTCGAAAAACTTTATTCAATTATCAGTAAGTATAAAAGTAAACTTTATTCAATAAAAAAATATCCAGGAATGGTTAGAATAAAATACAACAACAAAATATATGATTTTAGTTTATCTCTTTTAAAAGATCGAAAGTTGTGAGTAATTGACAATATGTTTGGGACTTTAAAAGAATCAGAAGTTGTAGAAATTGAGAATTCTCTTAAATTACATCTTAAGAAAAAGTATTTAAAAGAAATTATTGTTTTTGTTAAAACTTTGGTTGGTTTATACAAAATTTACAAATACAGGCTTCCTAAAGGATCGTTTCTAACATTTTTAATCATTCATAATTATAAGCTTGAAAATTCACTTGAAAAAAGTATTCACAGTACATTAAAGAACTTAAAAAACTTTCTTAATAAGCACAAAAATCATAACAAAATACTTTTAGCTGGCATTGAGTTTAAAGTTAAATTTAAAGAAAGTGAGATATTGGCTTTTATTAAAGTGTTAGATCAATTTTTAAAACAAGGTAAATTTACTAAAATCTACGAAAAAGAAAACACCCAAAAAATTCTTTTCCTAGGTGGTATGAGTGAAAGCGGTAAATCTACTGCTGGTATATTTTTAGAGAAGAATCTCAATTACAAAAGAATAAAAATCATAAATATTGAAAAAGAATTACTTAAAGACTTTGGTATTCGAAACCTTAATGTCTCTAAAGATAAATTTTCAGATCTGTTAAAGTATTTGTATAGTCAGAAAAACATATATGCACTTTTCTTGCATAAAATATATGATTATTCAATAGGACAAAATGTTGTTCTTGAATCATTGTATAGAAGCAAATTGTTTCTTGAGGTTCAAAAATTACATCCAAAAACATATTGTTTTTATTTAGAAGCTACCAAAACTAACAGAATTAATAGAGAGTTTTTAAAAGTTACAACCCAAGAAAATATCGATTTCAATCAACATTGCATTAATTTTGAGCAAAAAGAGAAATTTAAGCGTACACATAAAGCTCATATGGTAAGAAATGTTGCAACTCATTTAATAAATAATAACGGGACTTTAGACAAGCTCCTTTTAAAAATTAAAGATCTTGAATCAAAATTATAAAATCACCTAAGAGCGTAACTCTCAAGTGATTTTTTTGTTATTTTTTAACTCTTGTCACGAAATCTTTATTAGTTGTGTCTTCGATTTGTTCAAGAACTTTAATAAGTTCTTTTCTTTCTTTTGAAGAATAATCTGGAATGATGATTTTCAAATTCAACTTCATATCTCCGGTTTTACCGTTTCTTCTGAATCCTTCTCCAGAAATTTTAATTGTCTTAGATTCTAAATAAGATTTTTTAAGTTTAATTTTTTGAACTGAATTTGGAGTAGGCACTTCCACAACTTTCTCTTGTAAAATATCTGCAAAAGATACAGGAAAATCTAAAATAATATCATCTCCCAATCTTTCAAAATACTTATGAGGTTTAATTTTGATGTGTAAAAATAAATCTCCAGAACGACCTCCGTTAATACCTGGATGTCCATATCCGGTGCATTTTAATATTGATCCGTCAGTTACTCCAGCAGGAATGTTAATTTTGATATCTTTTTCGGTTTTTATGTATTTTGCACCTTTACAATGTTCACATTTTTCAACATAAATTTGGCCAGTTCCATTACAAGTGTGACACTCTTCAGAAATCATTTGAGCTCCGAAAATTGTGTTGACTCTTCTTCTTTGTGAACCTTGTCCATTACATGTTGAACAAGTCTTAGATCCTTTAGCTTTATTAGCGCCAGTCCCATTACAGAATAAACAAAGATCGTATTTTGGAAATTTACGACTATCAGTAATTCCGTTAAAGGAATCAATAAAAGAAATTTCATAAATCATTTCTTTATCTTGACCTTTTTGAGGAGCGTTTGTGTTTCTTCTTGAAGATTTTCCAAAACCAAAAATATCCCCGAAAATATCGCTAAAATCTCCAAAACCGCCAAAACCTTGAAATCCTCCAGAACCTCCTGCAAAGTTAGCGTTTTCTGCATCGTGTCCAAATTGGTCATAATTTTGTCTTTTTTTAGAGTCAGATAAAACTTCGTATGCTTGATTTATTTCTTGCATTTTTTTATCAGCATCTGGTTCTTTAGATTTATCAGGGTGATATTTCATTGCAAGTTTACGATATGCACTCTTAATTTCTTGTTCAGTGGCATTTTTTGAAACACCTAAAACTTCATAATAATCTCTCTTGTTTGCCATAATTAGTTTAATTTTAGCACAATTTAACTTAAACTGCTAATTTTCTTTAAAAGTCTTTACTTTTGAACCTAGTTTTATAAATGTAATATACTTTAATATATGAAATTATTTGTTAGCAAAAAATACTCACCATATTACAATTTATCTCTTGAGGAATTAATTATGCAAGACCCTGAACAACAAGGTGATATTGTATATTTATATCAACATGACAATGCTGTAATTATTGGAAAAAACCAAAATGCGCATGAAGAAATTAAAAGAGATTACATTATTGAAAACAAAATTGAATTAGCACGTAGATCAAGCGGTGGAGGGGCTGTTTATCACGATCTAGGTAATATTTGTTTTTCATTTATAACTGATTATGACAAAAAAGGTGGATACGAAAGATTTTTATCACCAATTATTGGATATTTAAATTCATTAGGATTAAATGCAGAATTTAAAGGACGTAATGATTTATTGTGTAATGGAGCTAAAATTAGTGGAAATGCACAATTTATCAAAGGAAACAGAATTGTTTCACATGGCACATTACTTTTTGATGTAGATTTAACAAAATTAGCAAATGCTTTAAATCCTTCGAAATTAAAAATGGAATCAAAAGGAATTCAATCAGCACGTCAAAGAGTCACAAATATTGCAAAAGAATTAAATTATTCTATGAATGTTGAAGAATTTATTCAAGGATTAGTTGATTATTTTGTAAAAAACTTTGATGCTAAATATGAAGAATTACCTGTTCAAAAATATGACAAACAACTTCGTGAATTAATGGCAATTCGTTCATCTGAAGAATGAATTTATGGTCGTAATCCACAATTCAGCGCTGAAAATGCTAAAAAATTCCAAAATGGGATTTTGAAAGTTAAATTAAATGTTGTGGAAAATAAAGTATTAGACATTTTCTTTGAAGGAGACTTTTTGAGTAAAAAAGATCTTAGTGATGTAATGCATTTATTTAATGGCATTGAATTTAAACGAGAAGCTTTTGACAAAATTCTTGATCAAATTGATTTAAATATGTATTTTGGTGGAATTTTAAAAGAAGAAATTCTTGAATTAATTTTTGGTTAATATCATGGCAAAAATCAATATAGACAATTTTGAAATCAATTATTTATACGAAGATGGAAAAGACAACAAACCTTTAGTGTTGTTTTTTCATGGTTTTGGAGATTCATATCAAAATTTCAATCCAATATTAAGAATGCAAAGAAACTTTCGTTTTTGTGGATTGGACTTCCCTGGATGCGGATTAAGTTCAGCAAAAAACGATTTACTATTAGAAGATTATTATAAAGTGGCACTTAAATTTATTAATCAAGTTTTAAGCGATGAAAAGCAAATATACATTGTCTCACACTCACTAGGGGCGTCTTCGGCTTTATTTGTTAATTCGCTTCCACAAATTAAAGCCTCTTTACTGTTATCGCCTTTTAATGAATTTTTAACTTTTGATAAGGACAATTTAACGCTTCCTAATTGATTAATTCCAAGTAACACTCAAGAATGTGTGGAGTCTTATGAGAATTTATTTGCTAGTTCTAATGAGCGTTTAAATAAAGTTGCTAATTTCACTTGCATGAGAAGAAATTCAAGTTTTGAATTCCATAAAAGAAAATTTGAAAAAATGGTTGTTAACCAGATTACCAATGAAGAATATTTAAATAATACGTTAGCTCAAATGTATGCTAATGCATCTAATATCTACATTTTAAGTGGTGATAAAGATAATTACACTACTGAAATTGAAATGGAGCAAATCAAAAGAAAATACTTTTTTGATACTGAGATTCTCTCAAATGTAGGACACGCAATCATTTTTGAATCTCCTGAAGCAGTGCTGAATAAAATTAATCAAATAATTAAAGAAAACTAAAGAAAAATCAAAGGACAATTAAACCTTTGATTTTTCTTTTAACTGTAAATAAGCAGCTTGAGCAATCATTGCACCATTGTCAGTAGCGTACTTTAAAGAGGGGATAATTGTGTTTGGATATAATTTTAAAAATTTCTCGCGCAACGCAGAGTTGGCTGAAACCCCTCCTCCTAAAACTAAAGTGTTAACTTTATGTTTTGAAAGAGCTAAAGTAGTTTTTTCAATTAAATATTCAATGGATTTTCTTTGAAAACTTGATGCTATTTGAATAGGATCAATTTCTTTGGATTGCATTTTTTGTGTGTTAACATAATTTAACACTTGTGTTTTTAAACCACTAAAAGAAAAATCTAATTCTCCTTCGGTTTTTGGAGTTGTGAACTTAATGAATTCACCGGTGTAATCTCTAGATACTTTATCAATAATTGGACCACCTGGAAATCCTAAATTTAAACGAGTAGAAACTTTATCAAAGGCTTCCCCAACAGCATCATCTAAAGTTTCTCCAATGATTTCAATATCGCTAGCGCTTTGAGCTAAAATCAGTTGAGTGTGACCACCGGAAACTAATAAACATAATGCAGGATAAACGATTTTATGAGTTAAAGTCGCTGATAAAAAATGACCATGCAAATGATTAACCGCAATTAAAGGTACATTTAGAACTTTTGAAATAGCAAAGGCAAATAAATATCCAATTTGCAATGTCCCAATTAAACCTGGTTCTTTGGTGTATGCAACATAATCAAAATGAACATTTTTATACTTTTGAATTAGTAATTGTTCAATTAAAGCAATATTTTTGACATGTTCACGCGAAGCTAGTTCAGGAATGGTTCCTCCAAATTGTTTAAAAATATCAATTTGAGAAATAGTCCACATATCCAAAACTTCACCATCTCTTAAAACTGCAATTGAAGTGTCATCATGCGAAGTTTCAATTCCTAAAATTGTCATTATAAATCTCCAATCTGTGGCATTTTGACATAAAGAGGGACAATGTCAATGGTGTTTTCAACTTCAAAAATATCTTGATAATTTGCAAAATTTTCAATCATATCAGTATAGTTGATTTTATCTTCCTGACCTAATTTATCAACTACCTGAATGTAGCGATGAATATCTTCATTTTTAGCACTAATTAATTCCTTGTGAGTTAAAGCGTACTGTTTTAAACCGCTGGCGTTTAGTAAATACATTTCTTTACTTTGTTGTTTGCTTAAAATGGCAAAAGAGTTAGTGGTTAAAATTAATTTATTATTTCACAAAGCAATTGTTCGAGCAAACACCAAAGCAATTCTCACTCCGGTAAAAAAACCTGGTCCTTTGTTTAAATAAAACTTATCAATGTTGTTGACATTTAAGTTATTTCTTTGAAGAAGTTCATCAAACTTTATTGTTAAAAGTTCAACTTTCTTTTTCACGCCACTAATTAAAAGATGATCTTTGACTTTAAAGGTATCATCAAATAAAATTAAAACTAAATCATCAGCACAAGTATCTAAATAAACATTCATTATTTCACCACGCTTACTTCAAAAATATGATTATCTTTGTCAATAGAAGCATTAATTAAGATGTATTTTTGAAAGTTTAATTTTCTTAAATTAGCTCACTCAATAGCAACGATATTATCTTCAAAATAATCTTCAAATTCTTCTATATCACCTTTGTAATTGTATAAATCAATATGCACTAAACCATCATAAGTTTTCATGTAAGAAAAACTTGGACTAGTTACATTTTGCTTAATGCCGATTTTTTTAGCTAAATATCTGACAAAAGTGGTTTTTCCAGCACCTAAATCACCTTGAAGTAAAATGATTTGACATTCTTGAATTTCTGGATAAAGTTCATTGATAAATTGTTCCAAATCTACAGGATTATTACTTATTAATTGATATTTACTAATGTTTTGATTCATACAAGTCCTTTAAGTTCTTTTATTTTATCAATTTCTTAATTTTATTATGTGAAAGCAATAAAAAAGACCGCTAAACACAACACTTCCTCATATGGCTGCTACATTTCTGTCCTGACCAGGTTAGTGGGTTATTGTTTTAACGGCTTTAGTATTATACCAAATTAATTTATATTAAATATTTAAAGTATTTACTTTGTGCTTTGAAAATTTACATTATAATAAACATACATATTCAAAAAGTGTCAAGTAAAAGTGCTTGACAGTAAAGGAGGCATATTTATGGTAAAAATTAGACTTAGACGTATGGGAAGCAAATTCAGACCAGTTTACAAAATTGTAGCTGCTGATGCTCGTGCTCCTCGTGATGGAAGATTCATTGAAGCTTTAGGACACTACAACCCTTCAACCAAAGAACTTGTTTTAAATAAAGAAGCTACAGCAGCATGACTTTCTAAAGGTGCTCAACCTACTGTAACAGTATCAAATCTTTTTAGAGCTAACAAATTAACAGCTGAATTAAAAAAATAAGCAATGAAAATTAATTTTTTAACCCTATTTCCAAAATACTTTGAACCATTTAAATCTGAAAGTATCATCAATAAAGCAATTGAAAGAAATCTTTTAGATGTTAATATTGTGGACTTTCGTGCTTTTAGTAAAAGTAAACATCATAAAGTAGATGATGAAATTTACGGTGGTGGACATGGTTTATTGTTGCAAGTTGAACCAATTGATTTAGCGCTAGATTCTTTAGAAAACCGCGGTGGATATAAAGTATTAGTATCGCCACAAGGGAAAGTTTTTAATCAACAAATGGCTCACGAACTTTCAAAATATTCACAAATAACTTTTATTTGTGGCCGTTATGAAGGTTTTGATGAAAGAGTAGTTGATTTAGTTGATATTGAACTTTCAATTGGAGATTATGTGTTAACTGGTGGAGAATTACCAGCCATGGTAATGGCAGATTCAATTACTCGACTAGTTGATGGAGTTATTCGCGAAGAATCACATCAATACGAATCATTTCAAGGAATAGGTTTATTGGATTATCCTCAATACACTAGACCAAGAGAATATAAAGGAATGAAAGTTCCGGAAGTACTTTTTAATGGTAATCATAGTGAAATAGAAAAATGAAAACGTCAGGCCCAATGAGAGAAAACCCTCAAAAATCGCCCTGACATAATTGAAAGGATTAAACATGAGAAATAAATTAATGGAGCTTGTTGAAGAAACACAATTACGTACTGATTTAGTGGCTTTTGAAACTGGAGATAACGTTAGAGTTCACGTTCGTATTCGTGAAGGTGAAAAAGAACGTATCCAAGTATTCGAAGGGCTTGTTATTTCTAAAAAAGAATCAGGTACTAGAGAAACCTTTACAGTTAGAAAAATGTCATATGGTGTAGGAGTTGAAAGAACTTTCCCTTTAAACTCACCACTTATTGCAAGTATTGAAGTTGTTCGTTCAAATAAAGTTAGAAGACACAGACTTTACTTCATGAGAAACCGTACAGGAAAAAGTGCACGTCTTAAAGAAATTAAAAGATAATTTTATATGCCCAATAAGCCGCTTACAGCGGTTTTTATTTGAACTTGTACCATACATAAATTGATATAATCAATATCATAAAGGAGAAATATGAAAAATTTTAATTTATCATCACAAACAAAAGATTTAAAATCTCTTTCAATTGCAATAGTTGTTTTATCGTTATTGCTATGAATTTTGTTTTTTATAGCACGACTAATTATATTTAGTTCTGCTTTTGCAGAAATATTTTGATTTATTGGTGCTGCTTTGTGAATTGGTAATTTTGTTGTGACAATTATTGCATCAGTTAGATCTTACCAACTTAAGCAAGAAACAGTAAGTAGAGTTTTATCAAGTAAATTCCAACTTTTATTTATTTTATTTTTAATAGGAATTTTTATTAATATCGTTGCTTTTATTGGGGCTATTATTTACTTAGCTTCAGTTGACAAAATGATCCAAGAAGAAAATAAATATTTTGCTCCAGACAACTCTGACTTAGATCAAAAAGCTTAAAACTCATAAGAAAAAGCAGAAACTACACATTCTGCTTTTTCTTATGAAATTTTATTAACTGAACCAAATTCTTGGTGGAAAAATTGGAAATGATCTGGATGTACATACATTGTACCAGCTATTGATATTGATTCGGTATCATAACCATAAAAATTAATTACAACTAATTTTTCATGTTCAAACTTATTAACTTTTTGATATTCTAAAAAATAAATCATGTTATTGAGCATTTTAGCTTTTAATAAAGCATCAGTTATTGATGAGGTTAAATCTAATTGATCAACACTGTTAAATAAATTGTTTGAAACATAAATGGTTGCTTCAGCAATTTTTTGATTTTCTTTAAAATACTCTTTGGTAAAAGCTCTTCAACCATTTACAAAAATAACGTTTTTAGTCTCAAATCATTGCGGTTCTTTAATTTCATTAGTTACTTCAATTCCGCTTTGAGAATCGGCTTTTAGCATGTATGAAAGCGGTTTGATGAGATTGTGAAAGTTCTCAGCCACAAAGTGACCACGTTTGTTAATTGAGTAAACAGCTCCTAAAGCGGCTAACTTATTGTAAGCGCTCACTACTACTCCTCTAGAGCATTCAAAACGATGCATTAAAGCATGCTCAGAAGGCATAACTTTGTTGGTTGGGATTTTCTTTGTCTTAATTAAATCAAGTAAATAATCAATAATTTCTTGGGTTTTGCTAATGTCGTTTTTAGAATATTTCATATTTTAATTATATTAAAATATTAAAAAACTTATTTTAAGCCTTTAGAATAAAATTGTCAGTTTATTTTACAGTAAAATTATGTTTTTTTAAAGTTTTTTAAAAAACATTTCTCAGCTTAAATTCCACATTTTACGGTATTAAAACACAAAAGAAAAATCCCTTTATAAAGAGATTTTAAATTAATTCGTTTAAACCAAATAATGCTAAATCTTCTCCAAGATCATCAATTTTAAAATCTAAAACTTGTGCTTGTGAAGATCACATTAATTCTTTGGCTTTATTGAATGCTTCTTGAATAATAAAAGGAGCATTAACAGAAATAGGCCCGCTAAAAACAATTAAATTAGGATTTACAAAAGCAGCTGTAATGGCGATAGCTTTAGTTAATGTTTCAACTGCATTATTAATAATTTCAACAGCATAATCTTTGTTTGCTTTATAATCGGTCAATACATCTTTAGCACTAGCGTTAATGCCTTTATTTTGAGCTTGTAAAGCTCATCCTGAACCTGAAAGATAAATTTCACTTGCATAAGGACTTAAGTGAAAGAAAGGTTCTTTGTGTGGTCCTAAAGGCATTTTGGCAATTTCTTGAGCTTGATAATTATGTCCTACAACAATTTTATTATCAATAATTAATCCTCCACCAAATCCAGTACTTAATGTGAAAAACTGAGTATGAGTTCCACTAATGTTATATTTGTTGTGAGCTCCTAGTCCAGCGGCGTTAGCATCGTTTTCACACACAACTACCTTAACATTAGAATTGTTTAGAATGTGTGCTTTTACATTCAAGTGTCTTCAACTAGGTAGATTTGGAGTATCTAAAATAATTCCGTTTTTATAATCTGCAGGTCCAGGTAAACACATAGCTAATGCAGAAATTTGATGTTTTGTTGCTAGCGCAATTATTTTTTCTAAAGTTTCATAAGCATTATTTGAGTTAGTTGAGAATTTTTCTTTAAAAATAATTTGTCCATTATCAATGATGGCAAAACGAGTGTTTGTACCACCAATGTCTACAACTGCTTTTTTATACATTTTTCACCTCTTGTTTTATTATATATTTATTGAATTCTTTCTCAATTGATTCTAATGTCGGAATAGATTGAGCATAACCTCTTTTTTGAGAAGTTAGCGATGCTGCAATGTTAGCTTTTAAAATTAAATAGTAAATATCTTTTAATTTTAAATTATTTAATTTAAAGTTATGCTCAGCAAATAAAGCAACAAAAAATCCAAAAGAAACATTATTTGTGGCTTTATGACTAATGTATTTACGTTCTAGATTTGGAACTAAGGTATTTTCTTTGCTTACAAACACAATTGTCCCATGTTCTTCAAAAGTGATTAAAAAGATTTTTTTGCTTCATTTATTCTCTTTGATTATGTCATTAAATTGATTAATTTCACATTCAAAAAGTAATTTAAATTCATTAAAACTAAGTTGAATAATGTGTGAATTTCTAATGAATTTAAAAACTTTCTCTTTAAGTTGTTTGGTGACTAAAGGATAGAATTTGGAATTTAAATTAACTTTGAATGCTACTAGTTTATTTTGCTGTTTGACAGTTTTTAAAACGCTTAAATATTCTAATTCTTGTTTAGGGTTCAAAAACATAAAGTTAGAGTTTATAAGTAGTACATCAAAATTATCTTCAAAATTAAAAAACAAATCTTTAGAAGTGTTAGATCACAAGTTAAGCTCTGCAATAGTTTGATAATCAGAATTATTGTTTAAAGTTTTGGTTTTAACTTTTTCTTTTTGTAGTAAATATTTTGAATTAATATTATTGGTTCTTGCAAACGAAACAAGCTTATTGCCCATTGTGTCTTTACCTAAAAGAGAAGCTAAGTAGACACTATTGTTAATTAATGCAGCAGTAGTTGCCGTACTTAGTCCGGCCCCAGAAAGATATTCAACTTTAAAAAGTTCATTTTCAAATTTATGAACAGTTGATTCTCCTAAAACCAACAATCTAGGTTCAAAAATATTTTCTAAATCATAATTAAAACCTTTTAAATGATTCACGGTGACATTGATATTATTAAATTTATAATAAACTTCGCTATTAATGAAATATTTAAATGAAAAAACTTCTTCTCCGTTGTTGATGAAAATTTGACAGTAAGTTTTATCTAAAATCATTTCGAAATTATTTATATTAATATTTCTTGTAATAATTAGTCCTGATTCAGGATTGATTAAATAAGACATGTTCGAACGATCTAAAGTTAATGTATTTTGTTTATATTTCAATGATAATCAATCACCCAAGTTATTTTTGATTATTAATTCAAAATCACTGTTATTTTCAGCTTGAATTAATAAAGGTTGGTTTTCTCATTTGAGTTCTTGAACGTTTTGTTGCGTTTTTTGAATTAATTCTTTAATAAAAGGATGATATTTCTGAAGTAGTTTATTATTGCTTAACTCAAAGATTCTTGGAATATTTAAAAAGTGTGCATTTTGATATTTAAAATTTCCAACTTCCACATCTTCAGGAGATGCGGCTCAACCTAGATATATTGTTTGGTTTGTGTTATTGAAAGATTGTGGAGCGTAAAACTCAGTCCCTAAATCAGCAAATTGAATATTTTCGATTTTAAATGTTAGCGAATTAAAATCCATTTTACCAATTATCATGACAACAACATCACGTTTTTGGTTGTTTTTTCCAAAATAGTAAGCACCTTGGGTTGAAAAACTCAACACATCTTTGTTACCTACTCTAAAAAAATCAGGACATTCAAACATGTAAGCATCTTGGAAATTTAAATAGTCATTTTCAAACTTAATGTTTCCTAAATATTGAAAATCTTTATCAGGCTTGCTTGAAGAATAAAGCGCAACTGCACCTTTTTTTGTAAATCTTTTTTGAGCTCCATGGAAAAGATATATTTTTTGATCATTATCATTGTAAAAAGGTCTAGGATCGCGAAAATCGTTAGTAAAGAGTTTTTTGTTAACTTTAAACAAAGTTTTTTTATTACTAATTTTGTTAGTTTGAGGATTAAATTCAACAACGTTGGTATATTCATTATTAACAAGTTTAAATTTAGATTTTGTATCAGAGTTACCAGTGTAATATAAATAAATTTTATTTTGATAAACCAACGCTCCTCCGCTAAAGACACCGTCTTTATCGGTTAAATTAGAAGGAGAAATAATAATTCCTAAATCATGATACTTAATAAAATCTTTTGTTTTATAAGCCCTTCAGTTTTTTAGCTTATGAACAGCTATATCTGGTACATTTTGGTAAAAAATGTAATATCACCCATCATAAAAGAACAAACCGTTAGGATCATTTAACAACCCCGAATAAGGATGCAAGTGTAATAAATTTTTAAAAGGACTATTTTTAAAAAGTTGGTGATTTATTTTTATTTGAGATTTGTTTAAAAATGGTTTTTTAGCACAATAATAGTGCGAAGAAGCAATTTTATTAATCAAATTTAATTGTTTTTTGTATTCTAGTAATTTTTTATTTTTCATAATTATTCTTTATAAATTTTAACTTATTTTAAATTTGTAAATACCTATAGTTTCAAAAGTATGACAAATCAAGAAAACTGGAACTTTTATGCATCTTTTTTATCACTAAAATTGCATAAAAATATAAAATAGAAATAGTATATATTACAACTGAAGGAGATACAGTGAACTTTGAATTATTATTACAAAAAAAAGTTAGTGAATTACCAAATGCAAAGACTATCGTTTTAATTGATGGAGATGACAAAAGAATGGTTCAAGCTGCTAAAGAACTTGAAAAACATTCAAACATTAAAACCATTTTATTAGTTGAAAAAGACGAAGATAAAGTAGAAGGTTTAAATTTTGTCAACATTTATGCTGATCAAGCTAAATTGGAATATTTAACTAACCAATATCTTGAATTAAGAAAAGGAAAAGAAACTTTAGAACAAGCACAAAAAGCACTTAATACAAGACCTTTTTATGCAATGATGCTTTTAGCTTTAAATGAAGCAGATGGAGTTGTTGGAGGATTAAAATATGCCACAGCTGATATTTTAAGAGCTGCCTTTAAAGCAATTGGTCCAAAACCAGGTACCAAAACAATTTCTTCTGCAATGATTATGCACAAAGAAGAAAAAAACTATATTTTCTCTGACATTTCAGTAAACGTAAAACCAACTGCAGAACAACTTGCTGAAATCGGAGCAAACGCACGTGACTTTGCTCAACAAATGGGATTTGACCCTAAAGTAGCTTTCTTGTGTTTTTCAACTAGTTTTTCAGCAAAAACACCTGAATCCGAACTTGTAAAAGCAGCTACTGATTTATATAATGAAAAATCAGAAACTAAAGCAATTGGAGAAGTTCAGCTTGATGCTGCAATTGATTTAGAAATTAGAAATGCAAAATACAAAGATCAATCATATCAAGAACCTGCTAATGTTTTAGTGTTCCCTGATTTAAACGCAGGAAACATAGGATATAAACTTGTGCAAAGATTTGCAGGATATGGAGCAATTGGTCCAGTTGTAGTTGGAACTAAAAAACCAGTTAACGATCTTTCAAGAGGATCAACTGTAAATGATGTAGTAAATACAGTCTTAATTACCGCATTACAAAGTCAAGGAGATAAATAATGAGTAAGGTTTTAGTTATTAATGCCGGAAGTAGCTCAATTAAAATGAGTTTATTTGAAAAGGATACATTAGAAGTTATTGCAACAGGTTTAGCAGAAAGAATTACCTTACCTGAAGGAAACATAACAATTAAAACCACTCAAAAACACGAAAAAGTGGTAAAGATGCCAAACCATGAAGTAGCCGTTGAAGAAGTGTATAAATTAATGCAAGAAATCAGCTTAATTAAAGATAAAAGCGAAATTGAATACATTGGATTTAGAGTTGTTCAAGGTGGAGAATTCTTTAAAAAGTCATCAAAAATTGATGAAGAAGCTATTAAAACTATTGACTTTTGTTCAATTTATGCTCCTTTACATAACCCAGGAGCTGTGCAAGCAATGAATGGATTTAAAAAAGTTTTCCCTGATGCTAAACTAAGTGCTAACTTTGATACTGCTTTTCACACCACTATTGATAAAGTAAATTCAACTTATCCAATTCCAAAACAAATTAGTGAAAAATATAAAATTAAGCGCTATGGTGCACATGGAATTAGCCACAGATTTATTACTTTAAAACTTCAAGAAATTTTAAATAAAGACAAAGTAACTTTCGTTAATATGCACATTGGAAATGGTGCTTCTCTTTGTGCGGTTAAAGATTCTAAATCATTTGACACTTCAATGGGACTTACTCCTCTTGCTGGTATTATGATGGGAACTCGTTCTGGAGATATTGATCCTTCAATTCATGAGTTTGTTATGAGACAAAACAAAATGAGCATTGAAGAATTTACTAACATGTTAAATAAAGAAAGTGGATTGTTAGGTGTTTCAGGTATTTCTTCAGATATGAGAGACGTTACTGAACAAGCTCTTCAAGGAAATGAAGATGCAATCTTTGCTCTAGATTTATACTCACAAAAAATTGCTGATTATGCAGCTATGTACTTTAATAAATTAGGCGGAAAAATTGATGCATTAGTATTTACTGCAGGAATTGGTGAAAACGCCTTTCGTGTTAGAGAAAAAATTGTAAATAAATTATTTTTTAGAAATATTGTATTAAACAAAGAAATCAACGAAGGAAAAATCGGAGAATACCAATTAATTAGTGCTCCTGAAAGCGAAATTCCCGTTTATGTAATTAGAACAAACGAAGAGTTATTAATCGCTCAAGACGCCTTAAAACTATATGAAAAATAATATAGCCATTTATCCGGGTTCATTTGACCCTTTTCACGAAGGACACAAACAAATTCTCAAAAAAGCAATTGATTTATTTGAACATGTTTATGTAATAGTGACTAATAATCCCGATAAAGATAACCAAAGCAATATTATTGATCGTTACAATTTTGTTAACCAACAGCTTCAAAAGTTTAAAAATGTTACTGTTTTAATAAATGAAAATGAGTTGACAGCTGTTTTTGCTAAAAAACTGAAAGCAAGGTATATTATTCGTAGCGCTCGTAATATTAAAGATTTTAATTATGAAATTGAATTAGCTGCTGGGAATAAACATCTAAATAAGCATTTAGAAACTATTTTAATTATGCCTAATTACAAAAGCATTAAATATTCATCCACATTAATACGACACAAAGAAAGATTAAAGATTTAGTATGTTTAAATTTGTTAAATCCTCTTCAAATAGATCAAATTGATACGATCACTCTAATAATGAAGTGGCTTTTTGAGGACGTTCAAATGTAGGTAAAAGTAGTTTAATAAATGCTTTAACAAATAATTCAAAACTTGCTAGAGTTTCAAAAACACCCGGAAGAACACAACTAATTAATTTTTTTGAGAATGAGTTTAATGCTGTCTTTGTTGACTTACCTGGTTATGGATATGCTAAATTATCTCAAACCCAAAAGCAACAAATGATGCTGATGATTGAAGAATATTTAACTCAAAGACCTAATTTAGTTAATTTGTTTTTATTAATCGATGCACGTCATGGTTTAACTAAAATTGATATGCAAATTATTCAATTTTTAGCTTTAAATAAAATAACTTTTAGTGTTGTATATACCAAGATAGATAAACTAAAACAATCAGAAAAAAGCAAACTCATAAAAAATAATCAGCAATGAAGTAAAGAATGTAATTTTAGCAATACGTATTTTGTGTCTAGCGAAACAAAATTTGGGATAGCTGATTTGAGCAATTTTATTACTCAAATATTAGGAGAAAATGATGAAAACATTCAATTTTAAGACAAAAATGTTTTTGGCTTTAGGTGCTACAGTCGTACTTGGTAGTGCTGTAGTTGCAACTGCAGTGACATTATCTACAACTAAAAAAAGTGACACCAAAATTTTGCTGAATAATTTTTCTTTAAATGCATCTGATTCTGCTAAAAGCAATCTAGCTTCAAGTTATGCTACTGTAAATTCAACAACTAATGTTCAAGTATCAAATAACTACTGAACTGATGAACTTATTTTTAAACGTCTTGCGTCAGATGAAGAATTACAAACAAAAGACTTTATTTTAAAAGATGCCAATGGTACTTTTCTTAATTACTTTAAAGATAAATATATTATTGATTTTTCATCTTTTGCCAACGACCTTGAAGGAGAATTGTATTTAAAAGTTTCTTTAAGAGAAATAGCTTCAACAACCTCATCGCCTAAAGTTGTTGACCATGTTTTTAAAGTTAGTGGATTTAAAAAAGTAACTTTTGAAGAAAATAAAAAATACCTATTTATTAATTCTGCTCGATTAAACATGGAAGGCTTAATACCTTTTAAAAATGTTGAAGAACTTAAACAAAAATATAACTCCTCATCCAATGAAGATAAAGCACAATTAATAAACTCATTTGTAGAATTTGACCTATCTAATTCTGCTATAGTGAATTTAGAATTAAGTTCAATTAGTTTTGATCAAAATAAACTTAAAATTGCTCCAGCGTTGCAGTTAAAAGTTAATGCTGCAACTCAAAAAAAATTATATTCAACACAAATATTTACTGGTGAAAAAGAATACATTAACGCAAAAGAATTTGAAGTTGATTTAGGTAAATACTTTGAAATTAAAAATACATGAGCTACCCAAGTTACTTTAAGTGGTGCAACAAAAGATTTATCTGAATTAACACTAGCTGATATTAAAAACAGCTTTAATAAGTCAACACTAACTTTCTCATCACTGAAACTAAATCATATTCCAGATGAATTCAAAGCTCGTATTTCTGAATCAATTAGTGAAACAGACAATAAATATATTTTTAAATACTATGTATTAAATTCCAATGACTTACTTGAATATGTAGATGAAATATCAATTGATAAAACAGCTTTAAAACAAAACTCATAATTAGACAGGGCAAATGCTCTGTTTTATATAAAATTTTATGGAATAATTACCTTTTATGACCCAACATTTTTAGATTTTCAAATATAGTGAAAAACTAACTTGGTAAAATTTAATTAACATTATTTTAAAGGAGTACAGTAAAAGATGAATATTCAAAAGAGAACAAAATTAGTTGCTACTATTGGTCCTTCAAGTGACAACTATGACGTGCTACGTTCACTTGTTGAAAATGGTGTAACATGTGTTAGAGCCAACTTTTCACATGGTGATCATGCTGAACAATTAAACAAATTTGTATTGGCAAAAAAAGTATCAGAAGATTTAAAAGTACCTGTATCAACAATGCTTGATACTAAAGGTCCTGAAATTAGAGTTGGAAAAATGAAAGATGGTGCACAAGTAATTAAAGCCGGAAGTTTAGTTACTGTGTATTCAACAGCTGACAAATACCAAACATTAGAAGGAACTGACCAAGAAATCACAGTTGCTTACGATATGTCAAAAGACCTTGTTGTTGGTAACCAAGTGTTGCTTGATGACGGAAAACTTTCAACAGTAGTTGAAGAAGTTGGAGAAGGATACGTTAAAGTTAGAGCTGAAAATACTCACAAACTTAAAACTAACAAACGTATTAATTTACCAGGAGTTGATTTCAGCTTACCTTTCTTAGCTGAAAAAGATATTAACGATGTTATTTTTGGAATTAAATCAGGAATTAACTATGTTGCAGCATCATTTGTTAATTCAGGAAAAAATGTTTTAGAACTTAGAAAATTACTTGACGAAAACGGTGGAAAACACGTTCAAATCATTTCAAAAATTGAATCTCACTTAGGTGTAAAAAACATCGATGAAATTATTAAATATTCTGATGGAATTATGGTTGCACGTGGAGACTTAGGATTAGAAATTCCTTACTACGATGTTCCTTACTACCAAAAAAGAATGATCAGAAAATGTCGTGAAGCTGGTAAACCAGTTATTGTAGCAACTCAAATGCTTGATTCAATGGAAAATTCACCACACCCAACTCGTGCTGAAGTAACTGACGTTTACTATGCGGTAGAGCTTGGAGCTGACTCAACTATGCTTTCAGGAGAAAGTGCTAATGGTTCATTCCCTCTTGAAGCAGTTAAAACCATGACAGCAATTAGCAAAAAAGCTGAAAAAGAATTTTATTCAAAACAATACTACGACACACAACTTGATTTAAACCTTAAAAACTCAGATGCAAATGATGTAAGAACATTAATTTCTTACTCAACAGCAAACCGTTCAAAAACTGGAGAATACAAATTTGTTGTTGTTCTTTCAAAAACAGGTACATTACTTAAACAAATCGCTAAATTCAGACCTAACGCTACTGTAGTTGGAGTTGTTGGTGATTCATTACTTGTTAATGCATTTGGTGTATACTCAGGTGTATATGTATCAGTAGATTCAGATTCATTATTTGAAGAAATTAAAGCTGATCACGAAAAAGCTGAAAGAGCATTGATGCCATTTAACGCTCAAAAAGGTGATAAATACCTTGTTGTGGAAAACACAAAAATTACAGAACACGTTGTTAAATAATTTCAAAGAGCAAGCTTGTCTTGCTTTTTATTATTCTTTTTTTGAAGTAAGAATTACTTTAAAGTTATGATAAGGCATAAAAAAACCATCCTATTGGACGGTGTCATTAAACTAGGACACAAAAGTTGGACAGTTTAAAAAACACACACATCTCAACATTGTTGAGGTGTTTTTCAATCTATTTGAGATTGAAATCTATCATTATTGTATCAATTAATATAGTTTGTTATTAATTCATTTAATTCTTCAAATTTCATATATTTTACTTTGGGGTCATTTAAACATTCACTTTTAATAACTGAGAAAAAATATTCTGCTTCTCTATTATCTAATGAGTTTCCAATTCTTCCCATTGATATTTTTCCATTATTTTCAGAAATGATCTTTTGATACTCTTTTGAAGAATATTGAAAACCATGATCTGAATGAATTATTCATTCTCGATCGAATTTAATATGTTTTATATGATTTATGACTAAATCTAAATCATTGTTTTTGCTCAAATTTCAATTTATTATTTTCTTGGTTTTGTGATGAATTGCTATGGATAGATAAAGATGATTACCCATTTCACTATAAATATTAGGAATGTATGAAACATCTGTAGCAATAATATTGTTTGTTTTTCCGGAAAAATCTCGTTTTACCAAATCTTGAAATTTAACATTTAAGTTTTTAATTTCTCTTTTTCTTTTTGGAATACGAGTAGAACATTTTAAGTTGAGTTTTTGCATAATTCTCCCGATTTTTCGGTAATTTATGCATTTACCATATTTTTTAAGAATATAAATTTCAAGTCTTTTTCTACCGTATCTTGATTTATTTTCAAAGAAAGATTTAACAATCAAATCAATTGTTTCTTTATCTTCAGTAAAACTTCTTCCTTTTGAGTTAAGTCTGTAATAATATGTAGATTTCGGGATTCCAAATTCTTGAGTTAAAACTTTGGCACTTAATTTTTTGCCTTTATTTTTAATTCTTTTTTTAATTTCTTTTTCAGATATTTCTGGAAAAATCTCTCTGTATATTTTCACTATTTCTTCTAGATCTGTTCTTGAGTATTGACTAGGGTCAGGTCTTTTTAAAGGTCTTCCAGAACCCTTTCCTTTCTTTGGGGCAGTTCCTGTTTTAGATACCAAAACATCTTCATTAGTTTGAAATCATTTATATTTTTTTCTAAATCAAGATCTAACATAAGGGTTTCTTCAATCTTTTTGAAACTGGCTTTTAGTCAAAAATACATATTCACTGTATGAAATTATGTTAGATTTATAATTTTGATATAACTTAAATCATTCTTTTCATTCTATAGGTTTTAACTGTTTCATAATTTCTCCTATAAAGATTATATAAAAAGGACAAGAATGTCCAATTTTCTTGTCCTAGTTTACGTTTTATTATTTATTATTTCAATAAGTCAGAGTAAGCTTTTTCAACTTTGTCAACTAATGATGGGTTAGCTTGTTTTAATACATTCACCACAAGGTTTTTTAAGTATAAGTTGTTTTTCTTAACGTTTTCATCAGCAAAAGCAAATTTGTAATTTACATCTTTAACGTCTTCATCTTTAATTTCGTGTTGACCAAATTCACCAAGTAAATATTGCATTGCAAATTCGTTTTTAGCTTCTTTTGCAGCAGCTTCTTTTAATTCAGCTTCCACTTTTTCTTCGGTTGTTTTAACAAGTTTTAAGTATTCGTGTTTTTTCACACCGAATTGTTTAAGTGAATCATTAAAGTTTTTTTGTAATTTTTCAAATTTATCTTTGTATAAAACTTCAGGTAATACAAGGTTTGAAGCTTTAACAAGTTCTTCAATTAAATTTTTGAAATATGTATCTAATGTTGCGTTGAATTGTTGAATGTTTTCTCTATTTACAAGCAATTCTTGAAGCTCTTCTTTAGATGAAACTCCTAACATTGGCATGTTTTTGAAAAATTCTTCGTTTAATTCAACTTCTTTTGCTCTTGTGAAGCTGTGAATTTTTACTTCAAATACAGCTTCTTTGTTTCTAAAGTCTTCTACATAATAATCTTTTGGGAAAGTTACTTTTACATCAACTTGTTCTTTAGCTTTTTTCCCAATTAATTGATCTTCAAAACCAGGAATAAATGAATTTGATCCAAGTTTTAATTCGTATTCTTGAGCTTCTCCGCCTTCAAATGGTTCGTTGTTGATAAATCCTTTAAAATCAATTAAAGCTGTATCTCCAGATTTAGTAACTTCATCAGCGTTTTCTGAACCATCAAATAATTGGTTTGAACCAAATCTTGAAGCAAATTCGTGAAGTAATTTTTCTGCATCTACAGGTGTAAATTCAAGTGATACATTTAATTTTGAAAGTTCAACTTCTTTTAAGTTAGGCGCAAGTGAAACTGTGAAAGAAATTAATAAATCGCTTTTGTTTTCTTTTGATTCTTCAACTGTTACATTAGCTGGAAGTGGTAAAACAGAAACATTATTTTCTTTAGCTGATTTTTGTGCTTCTTCAATTGCTTGCGCGTAGTATTTTCTAGCAAAATGATCAACTGTTGCTGAGTGAATAGCTTGATAATTTACTCTTGCTTCTAGTTCTTTTAAAGGAGCTTTTCCTGGTCTAAATCCTGGAACTTTAACAGTTTTTAAAGCTTCTTTAAATCTTTTTTCGAATTCAGGAAGAAATTCGTTTTCAGCAATTGTTACAGTTACTGATAATGATTGTTTTTGTTTATCTAAGTTAGTTGTAAACATAAAAATATCTCCTTTTTAAAATATATGTATATTTTACATTATTTCTTAATTTATTTAAGCGTATAAAGCTAGTAGATGTAAAAAAATATTGAACCACGATTGTAGGTTTTTTGATTGTGAAACATCTTATAGTAGGCTTGATTAAATAAAATTCCTAAAAACATTAAGTTAACAAATCAAGTAATAAAGAAAGCCAATGTTAAAACAAATCCAATACTTCCGTATTTGTTGTAATTTAATGCATTATTAATTCAAAATGAAAATACGATCACAAAAATCACATTGGGAATAGTTGCAAAAATAGCACCTCTTAAAATATGACGTATTTTGATTTGAAAACTAGGTGCAAGTTTAAAGATTAAAATAAATAAACTTAAAATGAAAGCGCTAGTTCAAAATACAAAAAACAATTTACTCAATGTAGGTGATTTATGTGCTGATAAGTTAAAATCTCCAGTGACAATCGCCTCTGTAAAAGTTTGTAAGTTAGAAAAACCTCACAGCAAAATACTTACTAAAAACACTAGTCCCATTCCCTTAGCACGATTACCTAAATAAGTACCTATTTTTTTGTGATCATACATATAATTGACTGCTGAAACCAATTTACCGTATCCAGTAGATGCAAAAAGCAAGGTTGTTATAAAAAACAAAGCATTTCCAATTAGGGCTGAAAAATCTAAGGAACCATTAGTTAGTTTAAAAAATTCTACCGACCCAACGTAGTTGGTTACATCTGGCAAAAAATTACTTAGTGTTCCATTGATAAATCTTTCTTTAAAAACACTTTGATTTTCAGAGTTGCCATACACAACAAATCCTAGCAGCATATTTAAATTGAAAATAATATAGATAATAGGAATGAAGGAAATTAAAAAGTAAAAAGCAATAGTTAGCCAAGTGAAATTAAACTCTTTGGACACAAATTTCGCAAATACAATGTCAACTACTCCACGTCTTTTTCGGTGGAGAGCATTAATTTTTTCTAAAGCTTCAAAGCTTTGATTTTTCCCAGGAATAAGTAATTTTAAATAACGAAACCCAGGAAAGGTCAAAAACCATGAAAACACATAAATAACTAGTTTAAGAATAAAATCAAACCATAAGCCTAAATATTTAAATGGATCATCTCATAAAAGGTTAATTGACCAGTTATAGTACTTTCTTTTACGATACTTAAAAGAAAGTAACTTTTTGTAGGGGTTTTTAGTTTTTAAATCTTTCATCTAAAACCTTTTTAGCAATTTTATCGCTTAATGTTGGATTAACTTGCCCTCCAGTTTGTTTCATTAATGTCCCTAAAACAAACTTAAGAACTCTTTCAGGTCTATCAAGATACTCGCTTACAAGTTGCTCGTTATTGTTAACGATCTCTAATACAATCTCTTGAATTTGTTGCGGGTCAGAAATTTGTTTAAGATTATGTTTTTCAAGCAATTCGTCTAAATTACCTTGAGGATAATTACACAATAAAGGAATTAGTTTTTTGAGCGACTTACCTGAAATTACTTCGGCATCAAGCAACTCTAAAGCTTTGGTAAGGTTTGCTGGATTGATATTCAATTCTTTAATATGTTTAGATTTGGAATTAGCAAGGGATACAACTTCAGCAAAAAATACTTTTGATAGCTTTTCTTTATCAGGATATTCAATTAAATCGAAGTATTGAGCCATTTCGATGTCATCAACAAGACTTTGAACATAAATGTTAGCAATATTTGAATTTAAATATCTTTGTTCTTTTTCTAAAGGTAATTCAGGAATAAACACTGAATCAATAAATTCTTTAGATAATTTGATAAATGGAATGTTTGGTTCAGGAAAGTACTTATAATCAGTTGTTCCAGTTTTAGTTCTCATCACAACATTAGTATTATTTTGGTCATTAAAACGTTTGGTTTGCTGTAAAATCACTTCATTTTTTAAAAGTTTTTCTCTTTGAAGTTTTATTTCAAACTCAATGGCCTTTTTAACATTTGATAATGAGTTCATATTTTTAATTTCAACTTTAGTACCAAATACTTTGGCTCCAAAAGGACGTAGTGAAATGTTAATATCGGCTCTAAGTGAACCCTCTTCTAATTTTCCATCCGAAATACCTAGTGCCATAACTGTTTTTTTAATCATGTCAATGTAAGCAGCAGCTTCTTCAGCGTTTCGAATAACTGGATAAGTAACAATTTCAATTAATGGAGTTCCAGCTCGGTTGTAGTCTAATTTAGTTCCTTCAGCATCATGATTTTGTTTAGCGGTATCTTCTTCTAGATGAATTCTTTCGATTTGAATTTCTTTTAAACCATCAGATGTTTTGATTTTAATTGAACCGTTTTTCCCAATAGGACGGAAAAATTGAGTAATTTGATAACCTTTTGGTAAATCTGGGTAAAAGTAATTTTTCCGATCAAAATGCAATTCATCATCAATTTCCATATTTAATGCTTTAGCAAATGCGATTGCATATTTAACTGCTTGTTTATTAACTAATGGCAAAGTTCCTGGATATGCTAAGTCAATTTGGTTAGCGCAAGTGTTTGGAGCGGCACTAAAATCAATTTTTGCAGGAGAAAACATCTTTGTTTTAGTTTTTAACTCAATGTGAATTTCAATTCCGATTATTGTTTCAAAATTAGTCATTTATTTCTCCTATTAATTCTTCAATATATAAAGCATGATTTAATAATTTATTATCATGATAAATTTGAGCATCAATATTTAAGTTGAAAGGCATTTGGTTTTTAAATCCTAGCGGAATTGAAAGAGATGGATTTCCTGCTAAATTTGAACCTGTTAAAATATAGTCCATAACATCATAAGATTGGTGATTGTCAATTTGTGGGGCAATTGATGCAAATGAAGGGTAAATTACAATGTCTGCTTGAGAATGAAGAGAGTGTAAATAATCTTTAATTACTCTACGAGCTTTCATGGCTTTAACAAAAATTTCTTCTTGATTTTGGCTGTATAAAAAGTAACTTCCAAGAGCTAATCTTTCGCTTACCATATGTCCAAATTTTTGACTTCTAGTTTGGGTCATTATTTGTTCATAAGTGTCTCCTGGTACTCTATCACCAAAAGCAATACCGGTCAGGTTAGCTAAATTAGAAGAAGCCTCAGAAAAGCTTACTACTTGATAAACCGGCTTAATTGATCTTAAAATGTCCAAATTAGGTTTAATTAATTCAACTTGAATATTCTCACTTTTTAACTTGTTTAATAATTTATCAAAAGCCTCATTAACTTCAAAATCGCAAAATTGTGAAAAATCTAAAGCGATAATTTTACTTGGTTTTTGTTTTTGAAGTTCATTTAAAGGAACCTCCACTGATGTCATATCTTTGGCATCTTTTCCAAAAAGAGTTTTAGAGACATAAAAACAATCATTAACATTATGAGTAAAATACGCTACAGTATCCAGTGATGAAGCGTATGCAAACATTCCGTAACGCGAAATAGCTCCATAAGAAGGTTTAAAACCAACAACTCCATTGTATGAAGCGGGCAATCTAACACTATCACCAGTATCGCTACCGATAGCAAAAGAAATAGCATCAGTAAAAGTAGCAACCGATCCAGAAGAACTTCCTCCGACTAAGCGAGTTTTATCTTTAGGGTTAACAATTAATCCATAAGCACTGTGTTTTCCTGTTCCTCCTAAAGCAAGTTCATCATTGTTAACTTTAGCTGCCATAATTGCTCCAGCTTGTAATAATTTAGTAACAATGTGAGCTTCATATGAAGGTTCAAAATTATCTAAAATCAATGAAGAAGATCTTACTTTTCCTTCTTTGGTTGCGTAAACATCTTTAAGAGTGAAAACAGCATCATTTAAAATTCCTTCACCATGTTTTTTGTATTCTAACACTGTCGCTACAGCATTGTTTTGATCTGCTTTTAATTGTTGAATTGCTGTTTCAAAATTACCTAAAACTTTTAATTTACTCATTAATTCACCACCCTTGATGTTATTATGTAATCATCATCTTTATCAGCCGCATTTTTTAGAATATCCTCTTTGGTAATAGCGAAGGATCTATCTTCGATGTCTTCTCTTAAAAAGTCTATTTTTAATGACTCATCAATATGCGACATTGGTTGAACGTTTTCTAAATCCAATTTGTTAAGTTTTTCTAGTTCCAATTGAATATTGTTTCAATTTTCAATAATGTTATTTAAAACTTCTTCTGTTGGTTCAATCATTAGTGAAGAAACAATTTCTTTTAACTGTTCTTTAGTAATTTGTTTCATATTTGTCCTTTCTATCATTTAATAGGAGCTCAAAACTCGCGATTATTTAAATATTTTAATTTTCCATTAAGACCTGCAAATTTTAAATAATATGAATGAAGCATCAAGCGATCTGCTTTTTTACCACCATATTTGCGATCTCCGTAAATTGGTGCATTTAGATATTTTAAAGTTAAACGAATTTGATGTTTTCTTCCGGTTAAAATTTGAGCAATCTTACGTTTCCCTTCGCTATAAAATAATGTAATTCCTTCCTTAGAATTTTCTTTAGGATTTGCGGAAACTTTCATTTTACCGCTTTGAGCATCTTTGTAAAAATGCAATACAACCTTATTGTTTGATGGATTAAAATCAGACATAAATTGATATTTCTTAATAAGATCGTGTCTAGATTCATTTAATTGTTTAACAGTTGCATAGTTTTTTCCGTATACCATTAAACCGCTTGTTTCTTTATCTAAGCGTCCTATGTGACTAGGGGTAAAACTATCGCTTTGAACAAACTTTAAGTATGCTAGCACTTGATTGTCTAAACAGTTGTCTTCACCATGAACGGCCACTCCTGCTTTTTTGTTAATTAGCAAGATGTTTTCGTCTTCGTAAATGATGCTTAGTTCATTTGTTAGCGAATATTGTGGTTTTTCTTCTGCAACATCCACAACTCCATAAACAACAATATGATCGCCCTCATTTACTTTGTAATCTTTTGTGATTTTTCTGCTTCCATTGACTTTAATATCTTTCTTGCGAAATAACTTTTCAATTTTGCTAATTGGTAAATTTGACAAGTATTTTTGCAAAACTTTAAACAATGTTCGGGTCGCATCGTTTTCAGTGGCTTTTATTTCAAACATTTTTCTCCTTTTGTAATAAAAAAAGACACCCAAAGGTTAGTCTTCTCTTTGGCTAGTAAATAAATCAAAATCAGCGCTTTCGTTTTCAACACCTTCAATATAATTAAAGTCGTTAATTTTCGGTAAATCACGCATAGTTCTTACTTTAAAGTGATCGTAAAATTTATTAGTTACTCCGTATAAAACAGGATTTCCGGGTGTAGGTGAAATTCCTACTTCCTCAATAATTCCTTTAACTAGTAAAGTATTTACCACTTGTTCTGAAGCAAGTCCTCTAATGGCATTAATTTGGCTTTTGGTGATTGGTTGTTTATAAGCAATAATTCCAGCTACTTCAATAGCTGCATTAGAAAGTCTTTGCTTTTTAACAACAGTAACCATTTTTGAAACATATTCTTTAACTGATTCACGAGTGGCTAGTTTATACACTTCATTAAAAGAAACGACTTTTAGTCCGCGATCTTGAGAGTTAAATTCTTTATGAAAATCATCCATAACTTTTTTAGCTTCAGCAATAGTGTTTAAAGAAAAAATTTCTTTGACTTGTTCTAAATTTAATCCTTCATCTCCTTGGATGTAAAGTAATGCTTCTAAAACTTTATTTTTCATTGAATTCACTTCCTTTTTTAATTGTAATATCACCAAATTGTTCATCTTGAACAATAATTAGCTGTTGCTGTCTTGCTAAATCTAAAATCGCCAATAAAGTTATAACAAAGTGCCCGATTGTAGGTTGATTAAACACCATTTCAAAAGAGACAACATCATGTTTTGCTAATAAATCTTTTATAAATGCAAATTGATCAGATGGTGTAAGTTTAATGGTTTCTAGTGTAGTGGTTCTCAATCTTTGTGCGTATACACGTTCAAACATTTTTCTTAAAACAGTAATTAGTTTAGTAGGGTTTGAAAATCCGTCTAAACGCGAATCGTCAGAATCTATAATGAAATCATCAATATTGCTTGGTTTTTTAATAAAGATATCTTCTCTTTCAACTTGAAAAGTTTTAAGTGCTTCTTTAATTTCCTTAAATTGTTGGTATTCAACAAGTTGTTTAATTAAACTTTCTTTTTCTTGTTGAATTTCTTCAACGACTTCAGACTCTTGAAGTACCATTTTAGCTTTAAGTTGAATTAAGGTCGCAGCCATTAATAAGTAATCGCCGGCAATGTCAATTTCATTTTCTTTTAGATGGTTAATAATTTGCAAATATTGACTGGCTAATTCAGCTACATCAATATCAAACAAACTCATTTTTTTATCTTTTACTAAAGTTAAAAGTAAGTCGAGCGGACCATCAAATTCGTTAATTTTAAAAGTATATTCATTTAAATTATTGTTCATTATATTTGCTCATTTCCGCTTGAATTAAAGATTTAACTCTTTGAGCTAATGCTTTAGCGTCTTGTCCAATGAAGTTAATTGGTTTAATGGGTTTTAAGAAAGCAATTGTAATTTTTAATCTTCCTTTACGTTTTTTATTATCAGCTTCAACTGAATTGATAATTGCTACTGGAACAATGGTTAAATAGTTGCTAATTGCTACTTTAAAAGGACCTGATTTAAAATCACCTAATTGTTGCTCTTTAACTCTGGTTCCTTCAGGGAAAGCTACACCTAAAGTTTTATTAACTCTAATAAATTCTCCAAATTCGTTCAATCTAGTTAATGATTCTCTAAAATTACTACGGTCAATCACAACTGAGTCAGTTAGCTTTAATACTCTTTTAATTAAGAAGTTTTTATTAAGTTCTTCTTTGGCTAAAAAATTAACAATTCTGTTTCTGCTTCCTTCTTCAAATGTTTGTTTTTCTAAGGTAGCAAGTAAAGCGACTGGATCCATGTTAGATTTGTGGTTAGGAGCTAAAAGAACTCCCCCAGTTTTTGGGACATTGTCAAAACCGACAACTTCAATATCAATATTGTTTAATCTAAGTATTTTTTTGGCCAAGTTTAAAAAATAATCATTTCTAAACTGTGGACTCAATGATTCAGAATCTTTTTTATACTTATGATTCATTGACATAATTTTTCTAACTCTAAGTAACCATGCAGGTGATGCAATGATTTTTTTGATAGTTCGACTAAAGGCTATTTTTTTCATATTTATCTCCATTGTCTATTACAAAGGCAATTAGTAAATCGCCTTCATGAGAAATACTAATGCTAAATTGTTTAAATGTTCATCTATTATTTTCTTTTTTAAGAGTTATTTTTGAATAATCTGCATAAGCATTATTGGCTTTAAAGATTGCTTCTTTAATACATCAGGCTCTAGCTAGAAACAATACTTTTTCATATTCATTTAACTCTTGAAATTGTTCTAATTCCTCATTAGATAATATTCGTTGTGCAAACGGATAGTTTTTGTTTTTAAAACGAGAAATTCGTGTTAAATCAACCCCTATATTTTGCATATTTTTATTATATAAAAAAAACACTTTTTTAACTGATAAAATGCAATTAAAAAAAGTGCAAATGCACTAATTTTCAATTGTTAAAGTAATCTTGAAATTACCCATTACTAATTTATCATTGTTGACTTTTTGAAATAGTTCATATTCAAAAAAGTATTCTTTAAGATTTTCAAATTTATAGTCAATTACTTGAGTGTAAAACTCTAATTCACGACCTACTCCTTCAGGAGTCATAAGTTCAAATAAATTTAATGCAGTTTGATTTTTGTCCAAAATTAAATAAATAGTTGTTGGTCCAGCAAAAATATTAATTCTTTGTTGTGAAATTTCAATACGATTGGCAACATTTTTACTTGGTTCATTAAAACTTAAAATTTCAAATTCTCCATCATTTACAACTTCTACTGGAGCTGTAAATTCAATTTGATTTTCGTTGTCATTTTGAAAAATAGTTGATTTGAATTTAATTTTCATATTGTTTTAACCTTTCGAAGATAATTGGTGCACCAAATAAGTAAATGGCCTTAGCAAGTTCAGGACCATGCTGAGCATTTGTTGCTGCCATGCGAATAGGCATAAATAAGTTTTTACCTTTTACTCCTAAAGATGTTGAAGTTTGATTAATAACATTTTGAATTGTTTCAATTGAAAAGCGTTCTTTTACTTCGTTTAATAAATTTGCAAAGGTTTTTACAACTTCAAGTTGAGATTCATCAAATTGGTTTTTAGCAATTTCAGGATTAACATAAGTGTTTAAATGTTGTTTTAATTCGCTAATTGTTGTAGCACTTTCTTTGAAGGTATCTACAAATAAGTTTAATCACTCTAAATCTAAATCATTAACTTGCAACTTTTGAATAATTTGTGTATTTAAAGTATTTTTTAAATATTGTTTTGAGAATCAATTCATTTTAGAAATATCAAATTTTGATGGAGATTTTGAAAGCCGAGCAGGATCGAATTTTTCAATTAATTCTGCATGATTCATCACTTCTTTAGCATCGGCTGAAGTTCAACCAAGTAAAGCTAAAAAGTTGAAAATTCCTTCTGGGGAATACCCTTCATTTTTATAATCTTCAATAAATTGTTTTAAAGTAGTGTCTCTTTTTGAAAGCTTTTTACCTTCCATGTTGGTAATAATTGTTAAGTGACCAAATTCAGGAGCTTCTCAATTTAAATATTGATAAATGGCTAATTGTTTTGGAGTATTACCAATGTGCTCTTCACCACGTAACACATGAGTGATTTGCATATCGTGATCATCAACAACTACTGCAAAGTTATATGTAGGATACCCATCGGATTTGAAAATAACTCAGTCAGCAATTTCATTAGAATCAAAAGAAATTTCACCTCTGACTATATCATTTCACTTTAATTGAATTTGTGAAGGCATTCTTAATCTAATTGAAAATTGACCTGCTTGTTCTCTTTTTTGTTTTTCTTCATCAGAAATTTGCAATCAATTTGGATTGTATCTAAATGATGGGATTCCTTTTTGATCTGATTCGAGTTTTTGTGCTTCAAGTTCTTCAGCAGTATCATATGCTTTATAAGCTAATTGTTTTTCAAGTAGTAAATTAGCAATTTCCCTGTATCGGTGTAGTTTTTCGCTTTGTCTGTATTGACCATATTTAGAATTTGGATTAAGTGGGCTTTCATCAGGAATAATACCCAATCATTTTAAATTGTTTAATTGCGATTCTTCTCCGCCTTCAACATTACGCTTAATATCAGTGTCTTCTAAACGAAAGATAAAATCTCCATTAAAGTGTTTAGCAAATAAATAATTAAAAAGAGCAGTTCTAGCCCCACCGATGTGTAAATAACCAGTAGGACTTGGTGCATATCTAGTTCTGATTTTTTTCATAAAACTCCTTAAATACAAAAGTATTTAAATTATATATAACTTATGAATTTTTAGTTTCTAAAGAATAGAGTTTTTGTGTTATTTTTGTACATTTGTTACTAAATATTTAAGTTTTACAAAAAAAGTGATGTAATTAATATAAGACCCAATTCGAAAAAGGGTTTTAATTTTTTTATATAAAGGAGGTTTATTTGTTTTTTAGAAATAGAAAAAATAATACAGAAAACAAACATTTTGAACCTCACGTAATTGAAAAAGCTAATACAGTGTATAAGAAAACCAAAATGTCTAACTTTGGTTTAAAACTTAGTTATTTTTATTCACATTTACCAATGTGAAAGCTTATTACAATTACCGTGGTAACAGCTGTGTTTTTTGGTGTAATAAGTGTGTTTTTTGTTAAAAATGTCGGTATTTATAATTTCGGTCTAGCGGCTTTTGGTCAAGCTATCGCTAGACTTATTACCGTTAAAATTGCCGGGAAAGTATCTCCAGGTATTAGTAACGCAATTGATCAACTTGTCTTTTGAATTGCGTATATTATTTTAAGTATTCCTATTTTTATTTTGGGTTACAAAAAAATTGGTAAGCTTTTTGGTCACTTAACAGTCATTTTTCTTGTTGTATCTTCAGTTGTGTCATTTTCAATTGGTTTTATTGATGGAGCAAATGAAGTTTATTTAATAGGTGACTTCGGAAACAATGATGTAAAAGCTTTAATTAAAGATATCGCAAACAACAATAAAGATGTAACAGACAGCGTTAAAGATAGTCTATTAAAATTAACTCCTTATATTCCTTTAAACTGAAAAGAAGGAGGAAATATCATTGCTTTAACTATTATTGCAATAGGTTATGGAGTAATTTTAGCTTGAATTTTCGCTTTAATTCAAATTATTGGTGGAACTGCAGGGGTTACTGGAATTATCGGAGAATGATATTCAAATAAAACTCAAAAATCATTTGGAAGCATTTCAGGATATTTAAATATTGCCATTATTATTATTTCAGTTGCTGTGGGTTCATGACTTCCTGGTTCATTATTTATTCAAACAATTAAATCTTATGTGACTGAAGATGTAAGAGCTGCTCTTAGCGAACAAAGTAAAGCTACTTTAGATTTATGAGCTGCAAAAGCATGAAGTTTTGAATTTTATCTTTCACCTAATTTTGTTGCTACATTTATTACAAATATTGCATATATAATGGTTCTTAATAAGGTATATCCTAAATTTAAATTAGTTAAAATCGAAGTTTTTTCTCACAAATTTAGTCTTTTAGAAGAAAAAATTACAAATGATAGAAAGATTGTTATAAAACTTACTTCTTTTATTGCTAAATCAGCAACAACTGAAGAAGAAACACATGTTTTAAAAACTGTTACACTATTTAGACAAGTGCCTAGAGTGCTAAAGAAAATTCGCCAATATGATCCTGAAGCTTTTGTGGCGATTTCTGAGGTTTCAAGTATTGACGGATTTATCTATTTACCTACTGAAAAGTTCTAATTTTAGAACTTTTTATTTGTCCTTATTTGCAACAAAAACTTTATAATTATCAAGCTATGAATAAATATAAAAAAATCTTATTGTCAATTAGTTTTGGATCGATTTTATCAACAGTTTTAGTATCAGCTGCATGCTCAAAAACCAGTCCAGAAAAACAACTTGAAAATCCAATCGAAAATACTAATAAACCAAATGAAGAAAAACAACCTGAAAACCCAACTGAAACCATTTCTGAAAATAAAGATAAAGAAAACGAATCAACTAAAGATACAAATAATGATAACAACACAAAAGTTAATAACTCAGAAAATTCAACATCAAACAATGAAAAATCAAATACAGTCACTCCCGAAAACAAAGCTACTTTATTAAGTGATCGTAAACAATTTTACGATTTGTATTTACACTATAGAAAAGAAGTGCAAGCAAATGCTTTCTTTGATCAAGAGTGATGAAACTCTTTTGCTACTCAAAAATATCCTCTTGATTTAATTAAAGATCAATCTAAAAAAATGCTCGCAATTAAAAGTTTTATTTTGGACTATCCAAATATTAATATAACAAATGACAAAGAATACGAAAACTCAGCAATGTTTACTTTTGAAACTTTATACATCAATTCAACAGAAGCGGTTCTTGAACTTTTAAAATACAGAAGCTACTATTATTTAGAAATGGATAAAATGCTAAAAAATAGCTCTATTTCTTTAGATGAGTTTAAAAAAGAAATATTCCAGTATTTACCTTCTACTCCTTCAACAGCAAAAATTGCTCTAGAAAAATTTAAAACATTTGAAGGTGAAAAAAAACAAAAATTAATTGGTTATTTCAATATGTTTAAAATTAATTTAGATTTAGTCACTAAAATGCTAAAAAATCACGTGTTAGAAGTGTCTAAGTTAGATCCGAGAGTTAGAAGGGCGATAGGTTTTGGAACTGAAAGTGATTTAACTGCTTATAAATTGCTGTTTAAAGCTTATTTCGAAGCTCTTAAGCATTACTCAGAATTGATAAAAAGTTTAAATTAAAAATGGCGCTTTGCCATTTTATTTATAACTTTCTTGGTATTCGTTTAATTTAAATTCGCTCGGATTGAAATCTTTTAGTTTATTGTAATCATATCCTTTAAATCCCTTTAAATGAGAAGATATATTTGAAATTATGACTTTATTTCTTTTTAAATCGACTAAATCTAAGATTATGTCAAGAGTGCCTAATTGCGAATTGTCAGCGTTAAAGCTTTTAAGTTTTAGCATCATCGGAGTAAATCCATTTTGATTTTCATACTCAAATAGATATGAATTAATTAAAACGGAAACTTGCAATAAAATTCAATTAATTGGATTCTCTTCTAAAAATGAATTTTCTAATTGTTGTGGTTCAAATTCTGACATTTTCATACCGTTTCAAATATTTAAATTATCCTTATTTTGAAAAATAAAATAATTTAAAATTTGTTGAAGATTGTTATTAATGAATTCTTCTAACTTCAAAGATGATTTAATTTGCATTTTGTTTTCTGATTCAAATAAATCATATTTTGATAAAGTAAAATCAAATGACTTATTAAAATCAAGATTATTTTGAATATAAAATCCGTTTAATACATGTTTATGTTTACTGAAATCAATTGAATATCATTTAAATTTTTGATTGTCTTTTTCAACAATTAAGGGAGCTACAATTCCTGAATTTTTTAATGGTAGATCATGTAGTGACGAAAAAGTATCCTCTCAATTTACTTTGAAATCATTTGTAATTTGAATGTATTTATTTAAATAATTAAGTAAAACAAACAACCCCTTTATTGAAATTTTTTTTAAAATACTTGAATTTTCAATAATATCTTCAAATGAGGACACCAGTAAAGGGTTACTTTTTAAAGAAAAATCAGCATCTTTGAATTTTTCATTAAATAAAATTTCATTATCAGTTATTTCAAGCTCAAAATTCCGATTTCAAGTTTTTCTACGATTATAATTTTTAAAATCCGGCAAAACAAATTTAATTTGCTCTCAATTTTTGTAGATAGGTCTATTTTCAGAATCCAGTAAGTTAATAGAAACGGTTTGATCATCATGAAAGTTTAAATATGCTTGTGAAAAATTGGGAATATCAAAAGCTTTCAAATAAAAAGTCATCAATTTATTTCAATAATTTTGTTGCTCAATATTTTGTTTAAATGCAATAAATCTTATATCGGTTAAATCTATTAAATTTGGAATTGAATTTTTGAATAAATCTAAATTAACATAAATATCAAATAATGCATATTGCAAATTCGGAATAAATTCTTGAGATTTAAATTTGTTTGCTTTTATTTGTTTTAAATAACTTTTAGAAAATAAAGTTTTAAGCTCTTGAAGATCAATTGTGTTTTTTGAATAAAAATCTTCTATATTTTGATTTACTAGTCCTATTGAAGAATCATTTTTTTGCTTTAGTAAATCAGAATTTTGCTTAGGATTACTGTGAATATCGTCTTGAAAGAAAAACATATTGTTATCTAATAAATAATTTAATTGATTTTTATTAGATGTTCAATCAAAAAGTTCGGTTAAATATTTATTTTCTTTGTTGTTGGTTTGATAACAAGATACCACCATTAAAGGTGTTATGGCAGGCAAACACACACTTATAAATCATTTAAATTTCATATATTCCTTATCGGTAATATTATAGCAACAATTATTTTTCATCTCTTCATAAAAGCATAAAAAAAGATGCTTGAAGCATCACTATATATTAATAATGGTGCGCGAGGAGGGACTCGAACCCTCATGCCGGAGGCACTAGAGCCTAAATCTAGCGTGTCTGCCAATTTCACCACCCGCGCGGTAAAAAATTTATAAAAAAAGGCACTTTATTGCCTGGTGCCGTCTATAGGACTCGAACCTACGACCTACTGATTACAAGTCAGTTGCTCTACCAACTGAGCTAAGACGGCAATGGTGGAGAATAAGGGACTCGAACCCATGACATTCGCCTTGTAAGGGCGACGCTCTCCCAACTGAGCTAATTCTCCATAAATGGCAGTCTGTACGGGGATCGAACCCGTGTATGCATGGATGAAAACCATGTGTGTTAACCGCTTCACCAACAGACCATAATGGCGCCGATTATTGGGATTGAACCAACGACCAACTGGTTAACAGCCAGCTGCTCTACCGCTGAGCTAAATCGGCAAATACATTCAGCTTACTAATTATAACAATAAAATTAGTTTTACAAAATATTTTTAATAATATTTTTTTGGTTCTTGTACAACGCCCGTCGATTTCGTTGCTGTATTATTATAATACAAATTAAAAAAATATCCAAAATTATTTTAAGAAAATTTAAATTTGTAAATATGGCAATAATTCTTAATTATTTTTTTGCTGTTTCTGTTTTGTAAATTTGTATCAAATTATATGTTTTATTATTTTAGACATAGTGTTAAGATATAAATAATATTTTATATTCAAGGAGGTCAAATGACAATTAAAGGTATAGGAGCTTCACAAGGTGTTGCAATTGCAAAAGTGTTTAAAATTGAAGAAATACATTTAAATTACAACAAATCAACAACAAATGCTGAAGCATCATTGAAAAAATACGAACAAGCTAGAATTCGTGTTATTGAAAAAATTCAAAAAGCTAAAGAACTTTCTAAAGATCCAGAACACGCTGGAATTTTCGATGCTCATTTAAATTTTGTAACTGACGAGTATGCGATCACAACTATTAGCGATTTAATAAAAAATGAAAATTATTCTGCTGAATATGCCGTTGAAACTTTTTACAATCAATTTGCTGAAATGCTTTCTGGTTTAGATGAATATATGAGAGAAAGAGTTGCTGATGTTTATGATGTTTCTAAAAAATTAATTTATGCAATTGCAGGAATTGAAGAACACGATTTAACTTCTATTAATGAAGAAGTTATTATTGTCGCTGAAGATTTATCTCCTTCTCAGACTGTTCAATTAAATAAACAATTTGTTAAAGGTTTCATTACTAATATCGGAGGGACAACCTCACATACCGCAATTATGGCTCGTAGTTTAGGAATTCCTTCTGTTGTAGGAACAAACGTTATCATGGATAAGGTTCAAAATAACGATTTAGTTGCTTTAGATGGAAGCAAAGGGATTGTGGTAGTTTCACCTACTGAAGAAGAAATTCAACAATTTAAAGAAGCAAAAGTAAAATATGAAGAATATCTTGAAAGATTGTCTAAATTAAAAGGACAACCTTCAGTGAGTGTTGATGGACATCATATTGAAATTGCGGCTAATATTGGTACACCAAAAGATTTAGAGTCAGTTTTAAACAACGATGCTGAAGGTATTGGACTTTTTAGATCTGAATTTTTATATATGGATAATGAAAATTGACCAACTGAAGAAGAACAATTTGAAGCTTATAAAAAAGTTGTTCAAGGGATGAATGGAAAAAGAGTTGTAATTAGAACTCTTGATATTGGTGGAGACAAAACCTTAAAATACTTTAAATTCCCAACTGAAATGAACCCATTTTTGGGATATAGAGCAATTAGATTTTGTTTGCAAAATCCAGAAATTTTTAAAACTCAACTTAGAGCTTTAATTAGAGCAAGTGAATATGGTAAAGTTGCTATTATGTTCCCAATGATTACTAATGTTCAAGAATTTTTAGATGCTAAACAAATGTATTATCAAGCTTATGATGAAGTTTATGCAACTAACAAAAATATTGCATCAAAAGATCAAATAGAAGTTGGATTAATGATGGAAACACCAGCTGCTGCAGTTTTATCAGATCAATTCTGTAAATACGCTGATTTTGTGTCAATTGGTACAAATGACTTAATTCAATATTCAATGGCAGCTGATAGAATGAATGAAAATATTTCATATCTTTACCAACCACTTAACCCTTCAATTTTAAGATTGATCAAAATGGTTATTGATGGAGCCCACAAACATAATAAGTGAGCTGGTATGTGTGGAGAAATGGCCGGTGACTCAAGAGCATTGCCTTTATTGCTTGGACTTGGTCTTGATGAATTTTCAATGTCTGCTTCAAGTGTGCTTCAAAGTAGAGAATTAGCAAGAACTTTAAGTTATGAACAAATGCAAAAAGTAGCTCTTAAAGCTATTGAATTAGATACTCAAGAAGAGGTTTTAGAATTATTAAACCAATCATTACAAAAATAGGCAAGTCCTATTTTTTGTTTTATAATTTCAATAATGAAAACATCCTTTACTAAAATAATTAAACAAGAAATAGTTAATGTTAAAAAACCAAAGGAAATTGATTCTTTTTTGAGTGGTTTTTTATTAACTGCTGTTGATTTTGACACCGACGAAGAGTTTGTGAATTTTGAATTAAAAAATCCAGTTTTTAGAAATGAAGTTCTAAGAATGTTTAAACGCTTAAAACTTGATTATTTTTCAGAAGGTGAAAGTAAAAGTAAATTCAAAATTCACGTTTTTGAAGCTTTTCCTAATGGAATTGACGATATAGCAGATTTAATTATAGAAAATGATCTAACTAAATTATTTGCTGGATTTTTCTTTGGAGGAGGAACGATTTCAAACATCGAATCCAAATCATATTTTTTAGATCTAACAGCTAAAAACAAATTTGTGTTAGACATTGTTCAAGAACTTCTTAACAGTTATGAGTTTGGATTCAAGTACAAATTCAAAAATAATAAACACACTTTATATATTCGAAGTATAGATAAGATTATTGAGTTTTTATCTGCTATTGAAGCTAAAAAAGCTTACTTTGAATTTTTAGATTTAAAGATTAAAAGAGATATGCAAAACATGGTTAATCGAATAAATAATTTAGATTATGCGAATATGAAAAAAGTAGCCACCTCTTCTATTAATTATGTTGAGTTAATCAATTATGTTTATAAACACAATTTAGAATCTAATTTTAGTGAAAATGAATTGGTTTTTCATCGTTTAAGACTAGAAAATCCCGGATTATCTCTTAGTAATTTAGTTCATATTTTAGAAAATGAACATAATATTTACATAACCAAAGCCGGATTGAATCATTGAAATAGAAAACTTAAAAAAATCGTTGAATTACATCTTGGAAATGACAAAAAACAATAAAAAAAGCCCTTAATTTATCTTTGTTTAAAAAATAGTTTTTTAGTATAATAAAAGAAACAATTTATAGCTTTAATGAGGAAATTATGAATGAAAAATTAAAAAAATATGAAAGTGCTTATGATTTTCATAAAAAGAAAAAAGTAGAAAATCCAGTTCTTCAAAAATACACAAGATGAGAATTAATTAAAAAACTTAAATATGTAAATCCTTATTTTGTTGAAGAAGCAGAGCAAGAACAAGAAACTGTACAAGAGAAGAAAAAATTAAGCAGAGTTTGATGAATTATTTTAATCATAATTGTTATCATTTTACTTATTTTACTTGCAATTTTAATTGCTTACTTAGCAGATTTCTTCATTTATAAAGATACCGATCTTGATGGATTATTATTAACAAAAGCTCAAAGATATCACGGAGTTCTTTGAAGACACTTCTAATAATTTTCAAAGCAGAATTTTCTGCTTTTTTATTTTGCAAAAAGCATCAAAAAAATCAGCTGATCAGGCTGATTTTAATTATTATGCTAAACCTTTATTTTTTAATGTTTTAATAGTTTTAGCTGAAACTCTAAGTGTTTGTTTACGTCCGTCGATAACAACTTTAATTTTTTGTAAGTTCACGTTGAATTTACGTTTTGAAGCGTTCATTGCGTGTGAACGTGTGTTACCTGACAAAGGACCTTTACCGGTTAAAGCGTCTCTTCTTGCCATAAATATTCCTTTCTAATTAGCTAATTATGTAAATAAATAAGTAAAATTATTATACTAAAAAAACATAAAAACGAAATATTTTTTATTAGCCCCAAATAAGGAATGGTTTAATTAGTTTTTTGTGCAAAAAGACCGGCTTTAAAATTGTTTTGCTATAATTAAAAAATAATAATACTTATTAAATTTCATTAAATAATATTTTTTAAGGAGACTGATGCATCAAGTTAATATATTTGCTCTTGGTGGGCAAGACGAAAACGGAAAAAACTGTTATATTTTTGAACACAACAATGATATTTTTATTATCAACGCTGGTGTAAAAGTACCGATTAACTCAAGTAATGGGGTTGATGCTTTAATTCCGGATTTTTCATATTTAGAAAAATATAAAAAGAGAATTAAAGGAATTTTTATTACTGACATTAAAAACGAAAGTTTTAGTGCTTTACCATGATTGGTTATGAAAATTCCTGGTATTAAAATTTATACTAGTGCGTTTAATAAAATTTTAATTATTGACCGTTTACAAAAATACAAAATTGACGAAAAAGATTACAAAATTGAAGTTATTAATAACGAAATTTCTTTTGAAAATTTAAAAGTTAAACCTATTAAATTGGCTGGTAGCATTCCGGAATCTTTGGGGTATAACTTTGAAACTTCCTCTGGAAGCTATTTATTTATGTTTAACTTTGTTGAAGGAAATTTAGGACTATATGGAAATTTAAACTTTCAAGATTTAGCTTCGCAACTACAAAACACCCAAGTGAACGCTCTTGTTTGCGACGCTGGTAAAAGCAACGCTAAAGGAAGAGCTATTGACAAGTTAGATTTACCAATATTTATTAAGGATGTATTTTACAAAGCAAGCGATGATGAAAGAATTATTATTGGTGCTTACGACGAAGATATGGTTCAATTACAGCAAATTTTAAATTTGGCCATTGAAACAAAAAGACCACTATGTGCATATGGTAAAACTTATGGACAATTAATTTATTTAATTAGCAAAATATCAAAAGACTATCCTCTTCCACAAATGTTTGATTACCGCCAAATTAGCAAATACAAAAATGCAATTGTGCTTGTAACAGGATCACTTGAAAGATTGTTTTTAAGATTTGTTCGTATTACTGGTAAACGTGATGTTTATTTAAAATTAAAAAATACCGATAATGTAATTATGATGGCTCACCCAGTTAATGGTTTGGAGTCTTTTGCGGCTGCAACAATGGATGAAATTGCAAAAATTACTTCAAAAATTTATGATATTAGTGAAAGTCAGTTTTATAAACACAATCCAACTAAAGAAGATATTGCTAATTTAGTTGAGGCTTTAAAACCAAAATATTTAATTCCAGCCCAAGGTCTTTATCGTTACTTAGTAGATGCGGCTAATTACATAAATGATGATGCCGATTTATCAAAACACACTAAAACCTTAATGCTATTAAACGGAAAGATAGCGCATTTTGTTGATGATCGTTTATTTAGTCAAAACGGGAAAATCAACGAGGTAGGAGATACCATTATTGATGGTTTTGGAATTGGAGATATTTCTTCAGAAGTAATTGCCGAAAGAGAATCTCTAGGTAGAGAGGGAGTAGTTATTATCAACTTACTTTATTCAGCAAAACAAAAAAGAATTGTTAGTGAACTTTTTATTGATTACATTGGAGTAATTGATGAAAATGATAAACCAGAAATAGATGCATTAATAAAATCGGTGTTAATTAATGTTTTAGAAACCAAAGAGTTTACTTCAATGAAAGATCTTAATGAAAAAGTAAGAAAAACTATTCGTAAGAAAATTTATAAACTAACTGAAAAAGACCCTATGGTTGTCTTAGGAATTAACAACATTTAATTATGAGCAAACAAAAATTATCTAAACATAAAATTCATTCACTTTTAAATTTATCTTGAATTGAAACCAATCCTAATGACGTAGTGTTTATTAACTCTCTAAAACGGAAAATTTTACTTATTGTATTGCCGATAACATCGGCGATTTTACTTTTGTTTACTTTAATAACATTAATTGCTAATAACTCGCATTTAAATGTATTTTATAAATACACATTCAATATTACTCTGGGTAATTTGGTATTTATTTTGCCATTGTTTTTAATGCTTTGATGGGCATTGTTGCTAGTTGAAAAAAAATGATACAATCATTCTTTTAGTTGGTTTGACAAAACCATCAAATTTTCATATGAGAATTTCAAAAAACAACTGCTAAAAGTTTTATTTTATGCTTTCGTAGTCATTGTATTAATTGATCATATTAGCTTATATTTTGCTAATGATATTTATCAAAGTTTTGAATTTCAATTTAGCAATACCAAAAATCTTTTCAATGGTGGTTTTTGAAAAAACACTGCTCTAAATGAATATTCAGAATTTAACTTCAAACATGTAGGTTTTATCATTGAGCCTCTTTTTAATTTATTGTATTTGCTTGGATTTTCTTCTCTTTTTCCTATTATTGCTTGTATTGTTTTAATTGTGATTTTCGCTTTAGATGTTTATTATGTTAATATCATAAAAAGACCTTTGGTTAAATTAACAAAATTATCACTACCTGAATTTATTCAAAAGGTTAAAAATCAAGAACAATGCGTTGTTTATGGTCAATCATTAAAAAAATATCTTGACTTTCTATTTGCAAGTGCTAGAGCTTTAAAAATAACTTACCAAAGTCTTTCAATAAGTAATTTAGAAAAATTAATTTTTAAATCACTAGAAAATACTCAGAATGCATCTAAAATAATTACTCAAATAAATAAAGAGTCACAAATAAATAAAAATCATTTAAAAGAGGAAAATAAATTCACTCAAGAACCTCAAGTTACTCAAGAAAACTCTCAAAATTTAAAACTAAATCACCAAAACAACATAAAATCAGTTTTTGATACAGCAGAATTTAGTTATTCTGATACTAAAATAAAAGTTCCTCAAGAAAACAATCTTGCTTCTTCACAAGTTGAGTATAATTTAGAAGAAAAAACAAAAAGTAGAAAATTTAGCGAAAAAAGTCATGAAATTGATGATTTTTCGCCAATTTGAGAGGATAAATAATGAAAAAAATGCTTTGAAAAGATGCTGAAGAACTAATTTATCAAAACAGCAAAAATAATTTGATTTTTTTAGCTTTTACTGTTAATTGATGTGGTGATTGCAAAATGATGGCTCCTTTAATTAATCGTTTAGCCGCTAAATATGAAGATAATAAAAAAATTACTTTCATTGAAGTAGATGCTGAAGAAGCTAATTTATTAAGAGACCCAGATACCAAATGAAAAGTTCTAAAAGTCCCAACATTCATTTTACTTCAAGGAACTACCATTACCGAAAAAGGCTATGAGTACATTCCAGAAGAGATTTTAGTGGAGTGAATAGAAAAAAGATTATCAGTTGTTCAATAAGAGCAACTTTTCTTTTTTTCTATTATATATAAGAGCCGATTTTAAATAAAATTTGCCTGATACGCAAAAAAGCGGGGTATTTTCAAAAATGGTGAGTTTTTTGTTTTGATTTTTTATTTTTCTCTTTATAATTTAAAAGCAACTATAACTATGATCTATAAGGTTGTCAATGTATCAACGTTGTCAAGGATGCATTGAGTTTTTATAGGGAGTTAAGTTCAATAAAAAGAACAAAGGAGACAACATGAGTAAATTAAACATCAAGGTTAAGGGATTTGACCACGCTCTTGTTGATGATGCTGCTAAAAAAATCTATCAAACAGCAAAATCAGTAAATGCAAAAGTTAGTGGACCAATTCCTCTTCCTACAAAAAGAGATGAAATTACCATCTTAAGATCAGTTCACGTTAACAAAAAATCTCGTGAACAATTCGAAAGTAGAACACACCAAAGACTTGTTGTAGTTTCAGGTGCTACTGAAGAATTTACAGACAAATTAAACAGACTCGAACTTCCATATGGAGTTGCAGTTCAAGTTAAAGTTTCAAAATAAATCAAAACTATTTTAAGGAGAAAACATGAAAGGAATCTTAGGCCGTAAAGTTGGAATGACCCAGATTTACACTGACCAAGGAAAATCAATTCCAGTTACTGTAATCGAAGTTCAACCAAATGTTGTATCAAAAGTCTTAACACAAGATAAAGACGGTTACGTTGCAACACAACTTGCTACAGTTGAAAAGAAAGCTTCACGTGTTAACAAACCTGATGCTGGACAATTCAAAAAAGCCGATACAACACCTAAGCGCTACGTAAAAGAAGTTCGTAACATGTCAGGATACGAACTTGGACAAACAGTTACAGCTGACATTTTCAAAGCTGGGGAACTTGTAGACATTACAGGAACTTCAAAAGGAAAAGGGTTTGCTGGAACCATTAAAAGACACAACCAACACATTGGACCTAAATCACACGGTGGAGGTGGAGGTAGTCAACCAGTTAGACAAACAGGATCTCTTGGGGATATTTCAGGAAACCGTGTTTACAAAGGTATGACAATGCCAGGGCACCTAGGTAATGTTAAAACAACTGTTCAAAACTTAGAAGTTGTTAAAGTTGATGTTAAAAACAATTTATTGTTAATTAAAGGTTCAATTCCAGGACCTAAAAAATCACTTGTTGTTGTTAAAGAAGCTGTTAAAGGACTTCCAAGTAAAGAAGCAACAGTTCTTGTTGATGTTAAAGAAGTTGTTCTTATGAACGAACTTGTTGAAAAAGCTAAAAAATACCACATTGAAGTTACAGTTGGTATGCATTCAAGCGAACTTGCACAATTAATTGCTGATGCTGAAGCAAAAGAAGAAGGAGATAAATAATTATGGCTCAAGTAAAATCAACAGCTAAAAAAGCTTCTTCAAACAAAGTTGCAGTAGCAAAAGACTCTCAAGTACAAAAAGTACAATTTGAAGCTAAATTACCAGCAAACTTATTTGCAAGCGAAAAAATTTATGAACAAGCTATTTTCGACACAATTCTTTCAGATAGAGCATCAAGAAGACAAGGAACACACCAAGTTAAAAACCGTGCTGAAGTTTCAGGTTCAGGTAAAAAACCTTGAAGACAAAAAGGAACTGGTAGAGCACGTCACAGCTCAATGCGTTCACCAATTTGAGTAGGTGGAGGTAGAGCTTTTGGACCTCAATCAGAGAAAAATTATTCACTTAAAGTTAACAAAAAAGTTAGATACAATGCATTTGTTTCTGCGCTTACACTTTTAGCTCAAGACAAAGCGGTTCTTGTAGATGACTTAAAATTAGAAGCTATTTCTACTAAAGCATTAAATGAGAAACTTGCTCAATTAAATGTAAACAACTTAAAACGTGTTCTTGTTGTAACAGAAGATGTTGTTGTTTATAAATCAGCTAAAAACTTACCAAATGTTCAAACTTCAAAAGCTAACTCACTTAGTGTTGAAGAACTTGTTGGTGCAGATGTTATGATTCTTTCACAAGAAAGTTTATCTATTTTAGAAGGGAAGGCTAAATAATGGAATTAACAAAAGTTATTAAAGCTCCTGTTTTAACTGAAAAAACATATCAACAAATGGCAAATGGAGTTTATACATTTAGAGTTGATTATCACGCAAACAAATTTCAAATTGCAAACGCAGTTGAACAAATTTTCCAAGTTAAAGTAGAAAAAGTAAACACAATTAAAGTGGATAAAAAACCTAAAAACGTTGGACGTTTCCACGGATTTACAAACAGATACAAAAAAGCTATGGTGACCCTAGTAGCTGGTCAAGAAATTAACTTCTTCCCTAATGAAGATGTTAAAAATGATAAAGACCAAGCTTCAAAAGAAGAAAAAAGAACAATGGCTTCAGATGTTGAAAAACGTGTTGCTGCAAAACTTGCATCAAAAAAACAAACAGCTACAAAATCAGCAACATCAACTGCTAAAGTATCAACACACAGAAAAGTTGGTGGTGGAGAATAATTCTCTTTATCAATTTAATATAAATTACAAAATAATTAATATAAGCGGAAATATGCTTGCTTAAAAGAAAGATCCGCAACTATTTTTAAGCAAAGGAGAAATGACATGGCTATTAAAAAACACAAGCCAACTACCAATGGTAGAAGAAACATGTCTTCTCTTGATTTTAAACAAAATTTATCTGGACACGCTCCTGAAAAATCACTTCTTGTGATTTTAAAAAATAATGCAGGACGTAACAACCAAGGTAAAATCACTGTTAGACATCACGGAGGACGTGTAAAAAGATTCTACAGATTAGTAGACTTTAAACGTAATAAAGACAATATTCCAGCTGTTGTTAAAACAATTGAATATGATCCAAACAGATCAGCAAACATTTGTTTACTTGCATATGCAGATGGAGAAAAAAGATACATTATTGCTCCTAAAGGAATTAAATTAGGACAAAAAGTTATTTCAGGAGAAAAAGTGGATATCGTTGTTGGAAACGCACTTCCACTTGCAAATATTCCTGAAGGTACATTCGTACACAATGTTGAAATGCAACCTGGTGGAGGAGCTGTTATTGCTCGTTCAGCTGGAACTTCAGCACAAATTCTTGGTAAAGATGACGATGGTAAATATGTTGTTTTAAGATTAAAATCTGGAGAAACACGTCGTATTTTAGCTCGTTGTCGTGCAACAATTGGTTTTGTTGGAAATGAAGAACACTTACTTGTTAATGTTGGTAAAGCCGGAATTAATAGACACAAAGGAATCAGACCTACAGTTCGTGGTTCAGTTATGAACCCTGTAGACCACCCACATGGAGGGGGAGAAGGTAAACAACCAGTTGGACGTAAAGCTCCTCTTACACCATGAGGTAAAAAAGCTCTTGGAGTTAAAACAAGAAAAACTAAAAAATCTTCAAATAAACTTATTTTAAGAAGAAGAAAGGATGCTAAATAATGGCACGTAGTCTTAAAAAAGGTCCATTCGCAGATGAGCACTTACTTAAAAAAGTAGATGCAATTCTTGAAGGTAAAGCACCTAAAAAACCAATCAAAACTTGATCAAGACGTTCAACTATTTTCCCAAGTTTTGTTGGTTTAACATTTGCAGTTCACAACGGTAAAGTATTTAATGAAGTTTATGTAACAGATGACATGGTTGGTCACAAACTTGGAGAATTCTCTCCAACAAGAACCTTCTCAGGTCATGGTGCAGATAAAGGTAAGAAAAAATAATGCAACAAGCTAAAGCACACGTTAAATTACAAAGAGTTAGCGTTTCAAAAGCTAAACTTGTAGCAAATCTTTTCCGTGGAAAAGATGTTAAAGTAGCTCTTGCTATCTTACACAACACAAGCAAAAAATCTGCTCCAATCTTCCTAAAATTACTTAACTCAGCAATTGCAAACGCTACAAACAACCATGGAATGGATGCATCTAAATTATTCGTTAAAGAAGTTTATGTAAATGAAGGTCCAACACTTAAAAGATTCCAACCAAGAAGCCAAGGTAGAGCATATTCTATCTTTAAACGTACATCAAACTTATCAATTACATTAGAGGAGAGAAACTAATGGGACAAAAGGTTAATCCAAATGGATTCCGTTACGGAGTTACAAAATCACACAATTCAACATGATTTGCTGATAAAGCAGACTTTGGAAACCGTCTTGTTGAAGATGCTAAAATCTATAAATTCTTTGATAAATATGTACGTGAATATCAACTTGGAAAAGTAAATGTTCAAAGAAACCAAAAAAATAAAGTAAATGTTGTGCTTCACACAGCTAAACCTGCTGTTATGTTAGGAACAGAAGGTAAAAACATCCAAGAATTAACTTTAAAACTTAAAAAAGCACTTGCAAATAAAAACCTTGATGTTAATTTACAAGTTGTAGAACTTAAAAATCCAGATCTTAACGCAAGATTACTTGCTGAAATGATCGCGCAAAAATTAGAAAACCGTGAAAGCTTCCGTTCAGCTCAAAAAATTGCTATCAGAAGCGCAATGCGTAATGGAGCAAAAGGAATTAAAACTGCTGTTTCAGGACGTCTAAACGGTGTTGATATGGCTCGTACTGAAGGATATTCAGAAGGAGAAATGAAACTTCATACTCTTAGACAAAATGTTGATTACGCTACCGCAACAGCTAGAACAACTTACGGTGCTATCGGAGTTAAAGTTTGAGTATCATTAGGTGAAATTTTGGAAGGAGAAAATAAATAATGCTTCAACCAAAAAGAACAAAATACAGAAAACCTTTTTTAGTTAAACACGACAAACGTAAAGCTACAAAAGGAAACACAGTAGCATTTGGAGAATTTGGTCTTCAAGCTGTTACAAGTGCATGAGTTGATGCTCGTCAAATCGAATCAGCTCGTATTGCTGCTACAAGAAGCATGGGACGTGAAGGGGATGTTATTATTCGTATCTTCCCACATTTCTCAAAAACTTCTAAACCTATTGGAGTACGTATGGGATCAGGGAAAGGTGCTCCAGAAAAATGATACACAGCTGTTAAAGTAAACACTGTTATGTTTGAAGTTGCAGGAGTTTCTGAAGAAGTTGCTCGTGAAGCTTTAAGACTTGCTGGTCACAAATTACCTGTTAAATGAAGAATTATTACAAGAAACCAAGAAGGGAATAACTAATGCTATACAAAGATTTATTAAACAAATCAGTTGAAGAACTTCAAGCTTTAGCTAGAGATCTTAAAGCTGAACTTTGAACAATTAGATTCCAAAACACAACAGGTTCTCTTGATCAAACACACAAGATTGATGCTATCAAAAAAGATATCGCTAGAGTGCTTACTGCACTTAATGCTAAAGGAGCTAAATAATTATGCAAAGAAACACAAGAAAAACTTTAGTTGGTACAGTTGTTTCAGCTCACAAAACACCTAAAACAATTATTGTTGCTGTTGACACATACAAAAAACACCCATTATACGCTAAACGTTTTAAATCAACCAAACGTTTTGCTGTACATGATGAAAATGAAGTTGCTAACTTAAACGACTCAGTAGTAATTATGGAAACTCGTCCACTTTCAAAAACCAAACACTTTAGACTTGTTTCAGTTAAACAAGTTGCAAATGAAGGAGACAAATAATGTTATTGGAACTTTCAAAAGCAAACGTTGCTGATAACTCAGGAGCCAAAGAAATCGGTGTTATCCGTGTTTTAGGTGGTTCAAAGAAAAAAGTGGCAAAAATTGGTGATGTAGTAGTATGTTCAGTTAAAAAAGCAATTCCAAATGGTGGAGTTAAACAAGGTCAAGTTGTAAAGGCAGTTATTGTTCGTTCACGTTATGGTATTTCAAGAGAAAACGGATCATACATTCGTTTTGACGATAACGCTGTAGTACTTTTAAAAGAAGATGGAACACCAAGAGGAACACGTGTTTTCGGGCCAGTTGCTCGTGAAATTCGTGAAAAATATCCTAAAATCGTTTCTCTTGCACCTGAAGTTTTATAATAAGGAGTTTTTATGAAAGTAAAATTCAAGAAAAATGATGAAGTTATTGTAATTGCAGGTAAAGAAAAAGGAAAAACAGGAACCATCTTAAGAGTACTTCATGACAAAAACGCAGTTATTGTTAAAGACTTAAATATCGTAACCAAACACAACAAACCTTCACAACAAAACCAAGATGGTACTATCACAACTAAAGAAGCTCCAATTCACGCTTCAAACGTAGCATATCTTGTTAAAAAAGAAACAAAAGATAAACCAGCAGAATATTCAAAACTTGGATACAAAGTTGACAAAAACGGTAAAAAAGTAAGAGTAGTAAGAAAAACTAAGAAGGAAATTTAATTATGTTAAAGAATGTTTATTTAGAAAAAGCAGTTCCTGCACTTAAAGAAAAATTTAATTACTCTTCATCAATGCAAGTTCCAAGAATTGAAAAAGTCGTTCTTAACATGACAGCCGGAAAAGAAGTTTCAAACTCAAAAGCAATTGAAGAAGTTTTAAATGAACTTACATTAATTGCAGGTCAAAAGCCATTTCAAACTAGAGCTAAGAAATCAAACGCTTCATGAAAACTTCGTGAAGGAATGCCTATGGGAGGTAAAGTAACTCTTCGTAGAGACAGAATGTGAGAATTCTTAGACAAACTTATTAATGTAGCAATGCCACGTATTCGTGATTTCCGTGGTGCTAATCCTAAAGCATTTGATGGAAGAGGAACATTTGCTCTTGGTATTAAAGAGGAAATTATCTTCCCAGAAATTGAATTTGACAAAATTCGTCGTATTAAAGGACTTGATGTCATTGTTGTAACAACCGCAAAAACTGATAAAGAAGCTAAAGCCTTACTTGAATTAATTGGTGTTCCATTTGAGAAAAAAGGAGATAAATAATGGCAAGAAAAGCACTTATTGAAAAAGCTAAACGTCACCCTAAATTCTCAACTCGTGCATACACACGTTGTGAGTTATGTGGACGTCCACATGCGGTTTTAAGAAAATATAAAATATGTCGTATCTGTTTTAGAAACCTTGCACACGAAGGTAAAATTCCAGGTATCAAGAAAGCGAGCTGATAATTATGTTTATTACAGATCCTATTTCAGATTTAATTGTTCGTATTAAAAATGCGAATGCAAGAAAACACAAAACCGTAGAAATTCCTTTCTCAAATAAAAAAGAAGCAATCGTTAAATTAATTCAAGAAGAAGGTTATGTTTCATCTTATTCAGTTGAAGGTGAAGGAATCAACAAAAAACTTGTTGTTGCTCTTAAATACAAAGGTTCACAATCAGCAATTATCGGAATTAAAAGAGTTTCAAAACCTGGGCTTAAGGTTTATGTAAAATCTTCAGAAATTCCTACCATTTTATCAGGATACGGAACAGTTATTATTTCAACTTCAAAAGGATTAATGACTGGTAAAGAAGCTAAGAAAGAAAATGTTGGTGGCGAAGTCGTTGCCTACATTTGATAGGAGATTGTTATGTCACGTGTTGGAAATCGTATTTTAACAATTCCTGCTGGAACTACTGTTACCGTTGAAGGAACCAAAGTTACTGTTTCAGGTAAATTAGGAACTCTTTCAAGAGAATTTAGTTCAAAAATCGCCGTGTCTGTAGAAGATGGGAAAGTAACCACAGTTAGAGCAAACGAAGAAAAAACAACTAAACAATTACACGGAACAACTAACGCTCATATTGCAAATATGATCACAGGTGTTTCACAAGGTTTCAAAAAAGAATTAGAAATTAAAGGGGTTGGGTACAAAGCTGTTTTAAAAGGAAGCGAATTAGTAATTTCAGCTGGATACAGTCACGATGTTACTTTAGCTGTTCCTTCAGATGTTACCGTTACATTAGCTAAACCTACTGAAGTGGCAATTTCAGGAATTGACAAACAAAGTGTTGGTTCATTTGCTGCTATTGTTAGAGCTGTGAGAAAACCAAGTGTTTACTCAGGTAAAGGTATTTCATACAAAGGCGAAAAACTTAGACGTAAAGAAGGGAAAACATCTTCTAAATAATTTAGAAGGTAGGTGAAAATTATGGCAAAATTATCAAGAAATGATGCTAGAAAAGTTAAACACGTTCGTATTCGTCAAAGTGTTAGCGGTACAGCACAAAAACCTCGTTTAAGCGTATTTAAGTCACACCAAAACTTTTACGCTCAACTTATTGATGATTCAAAAGGAGTTACACTTGCTAGTGTTTCAACACTTAAAGATTCAACATACGGTGGTAATGTAAAAGCTGCCGCAGAACTTGGAGCTAAAATGGGAGATGCAATTGTTGCTCTTGGAGTAAAAGAACTTGTATTTGATCGTTCAGGTTACATTTACCACGGAAGAGTAAAAGCTTTTGCTGATGCTGTTAGAGAAAAAGGAGTTAAATTCTAATGGAAAATCAAAAAGAACAAAAACAAGTAGCAGGGACAAAAGAAGTTAAAGCTGTTCGTCCAAGAAGTGAAAAGGCTGCACTTCCTGTAGAAGAAAGAAGAAACTTCAGAAACCCTAAAGCTAAAACTGACAAACGTCCTAACAGAGAAGATCGTCCAAGAAGAGCAAGAGGATTTGACCAACAAGTTTCTGAATATTCAGAAAAAGTTGTTCACATTGCTAGAGTTACTAAAGTTGTTAAAGGTGGAAGAAGATTCAGTTTTAGTGCATTTGTAGTTGTAGGGAACAAAAAAGGAAGTGTCGGATTTGGACACGGTAAAGCAAATGAAGTTCCTGATGCAATTAAAAAAGCTATTAAAGATGCACAAAACAACTTAATTGATGTACCTCTTGTAAATGGAACTGTTCCTCACGAAATTCAAGCTAAATTCCTTGCTTCTAGAGTTATGTTAAAACCAGCTCCTAAAGGGAAAGGACTTATTGCTTCAGGAACTGTTCGTGCTGTAACTGAACTTGCAGGATACACTGACATTGTTACAAAAACATACGGTTCACGTTCAAAAGCAAACACTGTTAAAGCAACATTAAAAGCTCTTTCTCAACTTAGAACTGTTGAACAAATTGCAGAAATTAGAAATAAAGACGTAAAGGATTTAATTTAATCATATGGCAATTACATTACATACATTAAAAGCAACCGAAGGTTCACGTAAAGACAAACACCGTAAAGGTCGTGGACATGCTGCTGGTAAAGGAAAACAAGCTGGTAAAGGACAATCTGGACAAAACAAACGTAAAGGACACAGATTAGGATTTGAAGGGGGTCAAACTCCTTGATTCCGTAGAATCGGAAAACGTGGATTTACCAATGTAAATCACCTTGAATTCCAAGTAGTAAATCTTAAAGACCTTGAAGCAAGATATGAAAATGGTCAAGAAGTAACAATTGAATCATTATTTGCAAACAACCTTGTAAAAAGAACCCTTCCTATTAAAGTTTTAGGAAATGGAACCTTAACTAAAAAATTAGTTGTTAGAGTTCACAGAGTATCAGAATCTGCTAGAAAAGCTATTGAAGCTGCTGGCGGAGAAGTTCAAGACTTATAATTCAATTTCTAATACAGCTCCGGCTGTATTTTTTTATACAATTGAAGTACACTATATTTTAAGACTAGTATATCCATTAATTTCACAGAACAGATTAATGATAATGTTTCCTTGTTTTACTATACATCATATATATATATATATAAGATTATGAATTACAATTTATTTGATATAAACAATAAAATATTAGGAGAACAAATGAAAAGTAAAAAAATCATCATGTCTTTAGGGACAATTACTGCTTCATCTTTAGGTTTAATTGCTGTTTCATGCGGTAAACAAACTACTGAACAAAAACAACAAAGCTTTCTTGCTAACAATGATGTAAATCTTTCAAGAGCAAAACTAAAAGCTTACTTTAAAACTTATTTTGAATTAACTGTTGAATTAAAAGATAAACCTCAAGAACTCGCTAAAGTAATGAAACACTTTGCTGATTACAGTGTTGCTTTATTAGGAACAATTGGACAAAACCCTTCGAGATCTTCAGATATTGTATATGCCTTTAAATCTATTGATGAAGTAGCAAATGTTGATGCAAGTATTAAAGAAAGTGTTCAAAACGCAATAAAACTTGCAGAAGCATCAAATAGAAATTAATTAAAAGAATAAGATTTATTTTTCCTTTAGATCCAATTCGTATCACAACACGGTTCTTCAAAAGAAGAATCGTTTTTTTAATGTTTATTCTTGTATTTTGAAAATTGATTTTAGTAAAAAACTCAAATATTTTATTTAGTTGTAATAAGGCATTTTGCTTTTAAGTATATCTATTATTGCTATTGGATTAAGTAGTAAGATAATTTTATTTTTTATTTTCAAAAAACTCCAAGACATTAAGAAATAATTAAGAGTAAAATATATATGATAATAAAATTGCATAGGAGAAAAATGAAAAGCAAAAAATTTATCATGTCTTTAGGGACAATTACTGCTTCATCTTTAGGTTTAATTGCTGTTTCATGCGGTAAACAAACTACTGAACAAAAACAACAAAGCTTTCTTGCTAACAATGATGTAAATCTTTCAAGAGAAAAACTAAAAGCTTACTTTAAAACTTATTTTGAATTAACTGTTGAATTAAAAGATAAACCTCAAGAACTTGAAAAAGTAATGGCGCACTTTGCAGAATACGAAATTTCCTTAGGAAATTCGTATATGACAAACCCTTCAAGGGTATCAGATTTAATATATGCTCTTAAGTCTGTTGAAGAAGTACCCAATGTTGATGAAAACATAAAAACAAGTGTTCAACAATTGATTAAACTTACCGAAATACCAAAACTAAGCTAATTCCAAATCATTAGAACAAGGACAAGATTATTCTTGTCTTTTTTTATGAAAAAACACCTCAACAATGTTAAGGTGTTTTGATCATTTGTTATTTATCCTTGTTTTTTTGTTTAGTGTAAACGTAAATTTTTTCTGCTAATTCTTCTTTTGTTAGCTTGTCATATCCATAAATTCCAAGAATTTGAGCCATTTTGTGAAGCTGCGAATTTTTAAGTTGTAATAATTTGTTAATTTGTTGTTCTTTTTCCAATTCTTGTGGAGTTTTGCTTTGAGTTGTATTTGCTTGAGAATTGTCGGTTGCTTGTTTTGAATTTTCATAGAAAGTTTGAGGATTCATACCAGTGAAAGGATATCCAAATGGTGAACCTGACTCGGATTGTTGATTCATTTTCGAAAATTCTTCAAAGAACTTTTGTGAAGCTTCAACTCTGAATGCTCTAGCAAAAGCGCCTTTAATAACGAATAAATGTCAAGAAACAAAAATAACTGTAATTAAACTAAATAATAACATTGCAATCATTAGAGCAAAAATCGGAACGAATGGCACTTCAGTTACAATTTTTCCTAAAACAGCTAATCTAGTCATTCAACTAAAAGAAATTATTGAACTAACTCCAATAGCGATATTACTGGTTGAAAGTCTCATTAAATTATTTTCTTTATAGCTTAAATAAACTGAACGAGCAAAAAAGATATTTGTTGCCAATAAAAATGCAGTTGGTCATATATTACTTCAAAATAATTCTTGTCAGGCTTTATTTGAGGCTGCCTGAAGGTTTTCTTTAATACCATTGGCGACCAAAATTTGTGAGAATTGATCAATTATTTGGGTTCTGTAAACAATTGATAAAATGTTAATAGTAGCTGAGACTAAAAACAAAATAAAAATAGCAATTCCGTTTAAAATAATAAATTTTCTGAATTTAGATTCTTTAGCTCAAAGCTCAGAAATGGAATTTATATTTCTAAAACTACGATCGTATATTCCGAACATTTTACTCCTTAATAAATAGTTGACTATAATCATAATCAGCTACATCAAACTCTTTGGGTGGTTGAGCAAACAACACGATTTTTTCTTGTGTTATTGGATGCACAAATGATAACTTATAAGCATGCAACCTTTGATTGAAATCATCGACCTTTTTCCCATAAACCGGGTCACCATACACTGGATTTTTAATATAAGCTAAGTGAACTCTAATTTGATGAGTTCTTCCAGTTTCTAATGTGCATTTTACTAATGTTTTAGGTAAACCATCAACGTAAAAAGTATTTAACATTTCAACATGAGTGATTGCGTGTTTTGAATTATTATTAGTCACACACATCATTTGACGATTTTTGACATCCCGACCAATAGGGAGGTCTAATTTTAATTTTTTATCTTCAAGTACACCATCAACAATGGCTACATATTCTCTAGAAATATCATGGGTTTTAAAATTGTCAGATAATAATTTGTGAATTTCATTGTTTTTAGCAATAATTAACAATCCACTAGTGTCTTTGTCAATTCTATGCACAATTCCAGGCCTTAAAAGACCGTTTTCATTAGATAAATTGTTTTTAAAATGGTACAGTAAACCATTTACTAATGTTTGATCTAAGTGACCAGGCGCTGGATGAACAATTAACCCAGAGGGTTTATTAATTACAAATAAGTGTTCATCTTCATAGATGATATCAATATCCATTTGTTGAGGCTCAAGCTTGATTTCTTTATCTAATAGCTTAACTATTTTAATATCTTGCCCTTCACGAACAATGTATTTAGGCTTAATTACGTTGTTCCCATTCACATAAACTGCTCTTTGTTCAATTAGTTGCTTTATATCATTACGTGAAATCTCAGTATGAGTGCTAATGTATTTGTCAATTCTTTCTTTATATGTTACTTTTAGTTCTATCATGTTATGCTAATTATACCGATTTTGCAAAATAAAAAAGAAAATTTAGCAAAATAATAAAGACTTTGCTAAATTTAAGAATGTTAAATTTTAAACGAGTTTTAAGGCAAATTTAACTATTTTTTATACTAAAAAAATAAGGGAAAGTGCTTTAGTTTTGATTAAAAAAATTTAACTTTATGCGGGCGTTAAAATGTTATTAATTTATAATTAAACTATCAAGAAAATGAACATAAGGGAGTGTAAGGTGAATTCAAAAGACAGAAAAAATATTCTTAAAAATATTGAGGTATGAAAAAATAGATTACTTGACTTAAGTATGAAAAGTCAATCTATTAATTACCGTAAAACCAAATCTCAAACTGTGGAAATTATTAACCCAAACATTGAGGTGTTTTTAAACAGATTATATGGACTTAAAAACCTTCAATTTGCTAGTTTATTTGGTAATGTAGCTGATGATTTTGAAGTAGAAGTTCAACCAAAAAGAGTTAAAGGTAAAAGGGTTTCTTTTGGGATTGAACTTGAACAAAAAGATAAATATTTCAAAAGCGAAATCACACCTTTAATTAATGCTTTTACAAAAAAATATAAAGGAAACTACTTGTTTTCAAATTTATATGATGCAGTCCAAAATCGTAATCTTTCTAACTTAATGAAAAAGTCTAATCTTTTTAAAGAAGAAAACGGTATTAACGTTTTATATTTTGCTGTTGGTTTTTTAGAATGATATGAAAATGCAGAATCAGAAGATAAACACGTTGCAACTATTTTGTTTATTCCGGTTGAGTTATCTAAAGACGCTTACAACGCACCTTATAAAATTAATTTTTTAGATGATGAATTTTTACTTAATGAATCATTTATTCAAAAATTAATTAACGATTACAACGTTGATTTAAACTTTAAATTTGAAAATGATAAATCAAATTACGATCTTTACAAAGATTATAAAAATTTCATTAACACACAAATTTCAAAAGTAAACGACAAACGTTGAAAAGTTATTGATGAAATTGATTTAGGAATTTTCTCATTCTCAAGAATTAACATGGTTAAAGATCTTGAAGAAAATACAGAAAAAGTAATTAACAATCAGTTTGTTCAATTAATCTCTGGAGTTGAAAGTCCAGTAGAAAACATTAAATTTACCGATGCTGATATTGATGATGTTGTTAATCCTGCTGAATACTTCCATACCTATAATGCTGACTCTTCTCAAGAAATTGCCATCCAAGCAGCTGTTGATGGTAAAAGTTTTGTGTTGCAAGGTCCTCCAGGAACAGGGAAATCACAAACAATTACCAACATTATTACTGAATTAATTGCCAGAGGTAAAAAAGTGTTGTTTGTAGCCGAAAAACAAGCTGCTTTAGAAGTGGTATATAACAACTTAAAGAGAATCGGTTTAAATGATTTTGTTTTACCAATTCACAACACCAAGTTGGATAAAAAAGTTGTTTTACACGAACTAGCTTCTACACTTGAAAAAGGACAAAACAGCATTTCTATTGAAGACAATTTCCATAAAGATGCCATTAATAAATTTACAATTTCACACCAAGAACTTCTTAATTATCCTCAAGGTTTACAAAATATTTTCCAACCAATTAATAAATCAATTTATCAACTTTATGGAGCATTTTTAAAATATGCTAAACATCCAGAGATTATGTTTGATATTCAAAACGTCGAAGAAGTTTCTGAACAAGAATTGCTCAAAAGAAGAAAATTGATTGATTCATTCCATAATGCTTTAAATATTAACGATTTTGATATTTCCAAAAATGATTGATATGGTTTAGTTTATGAAGAAATGTCATTAGAAAAAAGAGAAAAAACCGTTGCAAACTTAATGAAGTTGCAACAAAAAATGCATGAAGCTCTTAATTTTGCTAATGATTATCCTTTCTTAAAAATAAAACAAGATATTTTCTTAAAAAGCGCAACCATCTATAAACAAGTGCTTGATCATTTGACTGTTATTCCTTCAATTAATTCGACCATTATTGATAACCCTAACATTGAAATTGATGCAGTGCATTACAAAACATTAGTGGAAATTAGAGGAGAAATTGAACAATTAAAAGGCAAAATCAAAAATAAATATAACCTTAAAGTTGTGGACTTAAATGTAGAAGAGTATAAAAATGACTTAACTCAACTTAACAGCGCTTTTAAAAGAGGAGTATCTCCACTTTATAAAAAGATCAAAAACAAAGTATCTTTATACAAAATTACAGCTGAGAAACTTACTTACGAAGAATTATTGAATTTATTTAATGTAATTAGCGAAATTCAAGAAAAAGAAAAAGAATTTGACAGTGTTGGTAAACTTGTTAGCTATAGAGTGCCACTTAATGAATTTTCATTCTTAAAAAATACTCATTTATACATTGATTGATTTAACACTTTTAAACAATTAACTTATTATTTAGATTGAGATAAAAATTATATTTATCACTTACTTTCATTTGCATTACTTCAAAAAGACAAAGCTAAAGAATTAGCGCAACAATATGGTGCTATTTTTGAAAAAATGCAAAAATATTTAAGCATTCTTAAAAGCGATTTTGACAATGAATTATTTAACGCTGATTTATATACTTTCGCAGAGTTAGATAATCGCTTAACTCGGGCAATTGCAAACAATGAACACTTAACTACAATGCTTGAGTTTAATCGTGTGTATAAATTGATGAAAGAAAACAATCTCCAAGAATACGCTAACGCTTTAATTGAACGTAATATTAAGCAAGATTATTTTGGAATTTACTTAAGAAGATTTTACTTATTATTAATTGAAAAATACCAAAGTGAATTATTCCCTGACTTTAATGGTGAAGTTATGGACTCAATTAGAAAGACTTTTGCTGAATCGGATGCTATTATTCAATCTATGGCAAAAACTAAAGTGGAAATGTCAATTATTGAAAAAATCCCTAACTACAACAGTATTGAAGGACTTAACTCAGAAGTTTCTATTTTAAGAACAGAAGCTAATAAATCAAGAAAAATCATGCCATTTAGATTACTGTTTGACAAAATTCCAACATTAATCACTAAATTAAAACCTTGTTTAATGATGTCGCCTTTATCTGTATCATCATTGCTTAAAAATTCAAACCTAGAATTTGATGTTGTTATTTTCGATGAGGCTTCACAGGTACGTCCTGAAAATGCTATTGGAGCTTTATCAAGAGCAAATCAATTTATTATCGCCGGTGATAAAGAACAACTTCCTCCAACTGACTTCTTTGCTCATTTTGATGAGGATGATAGCATTGAAGATAATGCTTGAGATACAACAGCATTTGACTCTATTTTAGAAGTGGCTAATATTGTGCTACCAACTATTAAATTAAAATGACACTACAGAAGTAAATTCGATGAACTTATTCAACCTTCAAACAAAGAAATTTACAATGATTTAGTTACCTTCCCAGCCTCAAAAATTCCTGCTAAATTTGAAGGGGTATCTCACGAATATGTTAAAGGTCAATTTATTGATTCAGTTAACCAAGTTGAAGCTGACAAAGTAGTTGAACTTGTTGTTGAAATCATCCGTAAATATGGTACTAGAAGAACAATTGGTGTTGTAACATTTAACACTCAACAACGTGATTTAATTGAAAGAAAAATTAATTTACTCAGACGTAAGACAACAGAATTTGAACATTTCTTTAATGCTTATGAAATTGAAAAATTCTTTGTTAAAAACATAGAAACTGTTCAAGGAGACGAAAGAGATATTATCATCTTATCAGTTGGATATGGTCCAAACGCTAAAGGAATTATGTCAATGAACTTTGGACCACTTAACCAACAAAATGGGTACAGACGTTTAAATGTTGCTGTAACTCGTGCTAAAACAGCTGTAATTGTGGTTTCTTCATTTAATGAATCTGATATTGATTTATCTAGAACTAACGCTCGGGGAGTTAAATTCTTGAAAAATTACATCGCTTATGCATCTAATCCAGGCAAATTCAGACTTGAAGCCCCACAATATGTATCTGAATTTGAATCTCCATTTGAAGATGATGTGTACAATGAGTTAAAAGCTCTTGGATACAACGTTCACAAACGTATTGGTTCTTCAGGATATAAAATTGATTTAGCCATTATGCATCCTAAAAAGCCAGGACATTACATTTTAGGTATTGAGTGTGATGGTTCTGTATATAAAACTTCTAAATCAACTCGTGACCGTGATATTTTACGCCAAAGAGTTCTTGAAGGAAGAAACTGAAGTATTTATCGTTTATGATCTGCAGATTGATACAAAAACAAAACCAAACAAATCCAAAAACTTACTCAATTCATCGATCATATTATCATTAACAAAATCGAACTTAAATCAACACTACAAAATGCTGATCCACTAAAAATTGATATTCCAGTCGAAGTGCAAGAAAAACAAATTGAAAAAGTCGTTTTTGATGCCTATCCAAATTATGAAGCTCTTTACCGTCGGATTCAATCAAGTTCTCCAATTAATGAAAGTGCATTTATTTGAGCAATTATTAGTGAACTTAGTCCAATACATTATGACGAATTGAAAAAATTTGTACCTCGTATTTTCAACCGTAAAACATTCACCAATCTTCTTAAACAAGAGTTTGATGATATTTTGACTAACTTATCACAAAAAGATTTTATTGATTTTGAAGGTGATTTCATTGTGGCTCGTGATCAAATAATTGAATTTAGAGAACATACAAAAGATTCAACCAAACGTGATTTTGGAAGAATCCATCAAAAAGAAGCTGAATACTTTATTGAAACATTTATTGCTAAAACTAAAACATTAAGCGTTAATGATGCTATGTTGACATTTAGTAATTATTGTGGATTCAACAGCATTACTCCAATTTCAAGTGATTTGATTTTAAAAGCAATTGACTCACTTGTAAATAAAGATTTAATTTATGTAGATCAAGATGTTATTTATTTAAAATCAGCTCAACAACAATAGTAATTCAACAGGTATAATGCCTGTTGTTTTTTATGGGAAAATTTTTCAAAAAAACAAAGATTTTTCACTGTATCAACGCACTAAAAAACAAAACAATGTAAAATTAAAATATACTAATTAAACATGAAAAAAAGGAGGAATATTTATGTTAATTGGAAATTCAAAAGTAGCAAAAGATGCTATCGAAAAATATGATTCAATTGTTATTTTTCACCACATCCGTCCTGATGGAGATTGTTTAGGTTCTCAACATGGACTTGCTGAATTAATCAAAACAAATTACCCAAACAAAAAAGTCTATTGTGTGGGAGATAATGTTGGTGTGCTTGATTTTATGAGCTATAACTTCACCAATGAAGAAGATATTGATTACAATAATTCATTAGCTATTGTTGTTGATGCTTCTTCTGGAGATAGAATCGAAAAAGCACATTTACTTTATGAAAATAGAACTACTGCTAAATTAAGAATTGACCATCACCCAAATGATAGTGATATTAAATACGATTATTTATGAGTTGATGAACACTATGTTGCTGCAGCGGAAATGATTGCGATGTTAGCTTATGAATCAAAATGAGAAGTAACTCAAAAAGCATCAGAATATGTGTATTTAGGAATTAATACTGATTCAGGAAGATTTTTATATCCAGATACCAGTGCTAGAACTCACAAGTTAGTAGCGTTTTTAATGGAAAATGGTTTCCATCCACAAAATATCTTAAGAGAACTTTCAAAACGAACATTTAAAGGAATTAAATTTGTCGGAGAAATTCTTAGTGGATTCAAAAAACAAGGAAGAGTTCTTTACTACGAAATTACTTCTGAAGTATTAGCTAAACATAACCTAACTTCTCTTGAAGCAGCAATGTATGTAAATGAATTAGCAAACATTGAGGATAATTCATGTTGAGCATTATTTGTTCAATTAGAAGATGGAAAAGTAAGAGGAAGACTTCGTTCAAATGGCCCACTTGTAAATAAAGTAGCTAAAGAATACAATGGTGGAGGTCACGATAATGCCGCTGGAATTACTGTTGACTCTTGAGAAGAAGTGCCTGGCGTATTAGAAAGATTAAATCAAGAAATTCAAACTTACGAAAGCGAAAAAAAATAATGCAAATTGGTACATTAAAAGAAGCTTTCAAAGTTATTTTAGAGCACGATTCAATTGTTATTTTTCACCACATCCGTCCTGATGGAGATTGTTTAGGTTCTCAACATGGACTTGCTGAATTAATCAAAACTAATTACCCAAACAAAAAAGTATATTGTGTTGGTGATGCAAAAGGTTCTTTTAGTTTCTTAAACATTAAAATGAATGAATATCCTAGTGATGAGATCTTAGCTAATTCTTTAGCTGTTGTGGTAGATGCCAACTATAAAGAAAGAATTGAAGCTAGAGAATTATTAGATAAAAATCTTTTTAAAGCTGTTTTAAGAATTGATCACCACCCTAATGAAGATGATTTAGGTGAAGAAACTATTAGATGAGTTGACAGTTCATATGTAGCAGCAGATGAGATGATAACTCATATTGCTAAAGATCAAAACTTAGTTGTTTCACCAAGAGCAGCGTTATTCTTATATTTAGGAATGAACACTGATTCAGGTAGATTTTTATATAACAACACTAGTGCAAGAACACTTGAATTAGCAGCCTTTTTATACAATAATGGTTTAGATGCTGATTTTATTCATTCAAATTTAGCTAAAACATCTTTACAAGATTTACAGTTTCAAGCTTGATTAACTTCAACTCTTAAAACCAGAGATGGGGTAGCATATATTCAAAATTCTTACGCTGATACAATTGCACGTGGTAAAACTCCACAAACTTCAGTTAGACCTAACTTAATTGCCAACATTGAAGGATATCCAATATGAGTGCAATTCACTGAAGAAGAAACCGGTAAAATTCGTGTTGAGTTCCGTTCAAATGGACCGATTGTAAGAAATGTAGCCGTTAAATGAAACGGAGGAGGACACGAAAGAGCTTCCGGATGTATGATTGATTCTTTTGATAATGTTGAAGCGGTTATTGATGATTGTGCTGAAGAAGTAAAACGTTATTATCAAAAATAATTTATGATGTTTTGAAAAGATACAAAAGGTACTTTAGAAGTTATTACAGGACCAATGTTTGCGGGCAAAAGTGCAGAATTAATTAAAAGATTAACTATTTTAAAAATCGCTCAAGTAAAGTTTTTGGTATTTAAACCAGAATTTGATACTCGTTTTGGAGATGATGTTATTGTTAGTCGCACTGGTTCAAATCTTAAAGCCATATCACTAAAACAACCTTCTGATGTTTGAGAATATCTAACCAAAGATATAAAGGCAGTAGCTTTTGATGAAGTTCACTTTTTTGATGAATCTATTTTTGAAGTCATCAATCAATTAATCTCCAAAGGAGTTAGAGTTATTGTTTCAGGATTAGATATGGATTTCGCAGGCAAAAGTTTTGCTATAACTGCCGAATTACTCGCACAGGCCGATTATGTTTCAAAACTTAAGGCAGTTTGTATGAAATGTTACGAACAAGCTTCTTTATCTTATCGTAAGGTAAAGTCGCAAGAACGCCATCTTTTAGGCGATTCTGAATATGAAGCAAGATGCCGCCAATGTCATAGAGTTAAATAATACAAAAACACAACGCTGAGTTGTGTTTTTGTTATTTATATCCAAATTTAGCTAGTTCTTTTTCGTTATCGTTTCATTTATTAGCGATTTTTACTTTTAAATTCAAAATAACTCTAGTATTAAATTGTTTCATCATTTTGTATCTAGCATTCTGTCCAATTTGTTTAATTTTTGACGCCTTAGCTCCAATAACCATTCCTTTTTGAGAAGGTTTTTTCACGTAAATAATTGCTTCAATTTCGATTAAATCTTCTGATTCTATGAATTCATTAACCTCAATGGCAATTGAGTGTGGCAATTCTTCATATAAAGAGTTAATAGCTGATTCTCTGATAATTTCTTTAGCTAAAAAACGCATTGATTTATCTGTAATGTAATCTTCATCATACTGAGGTTCTCCCTCGTATGTATATGATTTTATTAACTCAATCAAATCATTTACTGATTTAGGATATTTAACTGAAACAGAAGTAATTTCAGTGAAATTATATTCTTGTAGCTCTTGAATTTTTTCAAGCATTTTTTGTGGTTGTTTGTGATATTTGTCAATTTTAGTAATTACTGCAACTTTATTTTTAGCACGAGAGATTTTTTCTAAAATCATTTTATCTCCAGGACCGATTTTTTCATCAATTGGAGTTAAAAATAAAACGACATCAATATCTTTGACAGTGCTGTAAGCGTTCTTGTTTAAAATTTCTCCAAGCTTGTTTTCTGGTTTATGAATACCAGGGGTATCAGTAAAAATAATTTGATAATCTTCATCGGTATATACACCAGTAATTTGATCTCTTGTTGTTTGAGCGACATCAGTCACAATTGATACATCATAATCTAATATAGAGTTCATTAAACTGCTTTTACCCACATTTGGACGACCAATAAATGAAGCAAAACAAATTTTCATTATTTAATATCACTTTCTAAAATGCTATATGGGACAAGCTCTTCCACTGTGTTTACTCTAACTTGAGTTCCATCGTTTGAGTATTGATAAACTTTAGCATTTGCAGGCATAAATTCAGTCATAACTTGTCTACAACCAGCACAAGGACTTATAATACCTTCTTTTTTACTAATAATGTGAATTTCTTTAAAAGTACCTACTTTTCCACCATAAGCAACAGAACCAAATAATGCACTTCTTTCGGCACATAATCCTGAAGGATAAGCGGCATTTTCAACATTAACACCGTAATATTCTTTATCATTTTCATCAATAGCACAAGCAGCTACTTGAAAATTTGAATATGGAGCATAAGCTTTTTTTAATAATTCCTTTAATTTTAAAATATTCATACATCCTACTTTCTAGTTATTTTTAAGGGTTTAAAAATTTTATCAACAATTTGATTCATGATAATTCTTTCATCTTCTTGTTCGTGATCGTATCCAGCTAAATGAACTAAACCATGAGTAAAAAGATAACAAAATTCACGTTTAATTGAGTGGTTGAATTCTTCTGCTTGTTCAAGCATTTTATCATAGCAAATTACTAACTCACCAAGCAATAAAAAGGGCATTTGTTGATATAAATGTGGATCTTGAGTTCCAAAAGATAATATGTCAGTAACGTAATCTTTATTGCGATACTCTTTGTTCAATTGCTTGATTTTACGCTTTGATACGATTTTTACATCAACGATAATTGGTTTTTTGATTTTGAAATACTTAGCGAAGTTTTGCACTATTTCATACATTTCCTTTTCAAAATCAATTTCATGTTTTGTTTTATTTTCAAAAGAAATTTCATGTTCAATAAGTTTCATAAAACAATTATAAACTTTTATAAAAAATGTATTTTAAAATGTATTTGAGAAAGGTCGTAAAATCACTACTATAAGTGCATTGAATTTCGAAGATGTTCTTTTCTTTTAATTTAACTAGTAGCTCAGGAGAAGTGATTTTTATGTGTGAGTCTTGCAATTGGTATTTGAGTGTGTAATTTTGAATCTCACCATCAATGCTAATCTGTACATGTGAACCTTGGGTGAAAGTATTTTTATCATATTCTATTAGGTACATTGTTTCATACTCTCGTTTGATCAAACCCTTATGATAGTCTTGTATTGGATAAAACATTAATACATACACAAAAAAAGCGACCGTACATATAAGAAACAATAAAAATGTTCCTTTTTTAATGTTGATAAAAACTTCCTTCAAGGTGTACCTCCTTTGAATGATCAAATAAGTAATTTTGATTATGGCTAACTTCAATAATCAAAGAATTCAATAATATATTTTGACTTAATTGTTTAACTTCTTTAAATAGATCAGGACTTAGATTATCAAAGGCTTCATCAAAAACAACTAAAGAGTATCTTTTTTCAAAGCTTTTGAGAAAATTGACAATTTGTTTTTCACCGTTTGAAAGATCTGAGACATTTTTGCTGTATATTGATTTTATTTTTTGAGGTAGTTTCTGTAAATTTAATTTTTCAGATATTTCAAATAAATGAGTTGTGTTCAAATCTTGCAAATACTCTGAAACTTTTATATTGCGCAAATTTAACTCCCCAGATAAATAAAGTGAGGCTCTTTTATATGCAATACACTCTGTTGGTTGGATTGTTTCGTCGTTTACTTTAAAAAGACCATTTTGATGCTTTAAATTACCTGTCAAAATACCACATAAAGTAGTTTTTCCGCTTCCATTTTCACCGGTTAAATGTGTATTTTGATCTATTATCAAGTTTTGAATATTTAGATTTTTATTATTACTATTTTGAATATATGAAAAATCTAAATAGGACAATTGAATTTCTTTTATTTCAATTGTATTATGAGTGCACATGTAATTCGAAGAGGATAAATTAAAGGAGAAAAAACCCAAAAGTTGTTTTGCAATTTTAAATTGATTGTATAAGTTCAACATTGGTCAGAAACTTTTTGTTGCTCTAATTAAGATACTAGAAGCTGTCAAAACGAAAATAAGATCAACTAAATTTAGTTTGTTTGACCAAATTTGAAATGCTCCAAGGCTAATTATTATAATAGGACCTAATATTTCTATTACATTACTTAGGTTTTCGACAAAAGTAAAAAAAGAATGTGTTTGCACATTAATGGTTGCATTATTTGCGGTCTTTTGAATGATTTTATTTTTTAATTTCATTTCAAAGTCCACATGTGTATAACCTTTAACATAGTTAAAGAAATCTTCAATTAATGCATTTATTTGAATATTATTTTGAATTTGAGTTTTGTAAAAATAATCATATTTATCTAAAATAAAAAAATTAATAATTAGTAATATTGCGCAATAAAAAACAATAGCTAATAATAAGAAAATATTGGTCTTAAACAATATCAAAATTCCGATAGTTAAAAATAGTAAATTTTGCATCAAAAGAGGACCAAAATTACTTTTAAACAGAAGAATTGTGTCAACCGAATTAATCCTATTGATCAATTCGGTTGAATTTATTTGATTTATTTGAAAGAAATTGCGTTCTCTTAAAGTGGTTAAAATTTCCAATTTTTTCTCGTTTGCCTTTTTGAGAAGATGTTCGAAAAGAATTTTTTCACCAATATATTTAAAAATGTGTTGAACAACAATAAGTCAACATAATGTTCCTGTTATAAAAATTAAATGTTTACCTAAATTAAAAGGAATTAACTCAGACAAAATAAATCTATTAACTATAGGAATTAGCAATATCAATATTGACTCAATTAATTTATTTAAATACATAATAATTTGTATTTTATTGTGTTTAATTTTAAGTTCACCAAATTGTGCATGATTTTGGGTATCTGGTTTTTCGTTACTCAAAGAAAAAGATACTAATATTTTTAGAAATAATTCAAAAAATTGCTCTCAGGTATATTTAATTTGTCCTTGAAAAGGATCGATGCAAAAAATGTGATTTTTGTCAAATTTAGTTATAACTATCATGTGTTGATTATTGTCTTTAGCAATTACTGCAGCAAGTGGAAATTCACTTTTTTCAAGTTTTTTGAAAGTCTCTGGTTCACAGTTAAACACATCCATTTTTACATTATATTTTGCAAGTAAGTTTTTAAGCGTTCCTAATGAAATTCCTTCATTTTGATAACTTACTTGCATTTTTAAATCATTTATTGAGACCTTATGGTCGGTAAGTTTGTTGATAAAAAATTCTGCTACAACTAAGGAACAATCTTTTGAGTCATACTGATATTTCATTTGTTTATTTAATAAAAAATTAATATAAAAAAGAACAAAAAAGAACTTTTGTGGATTTTGTACCATCTTAAAAGGATTTTGAGTTTTTAAAAAGAAGTTTATAATTGATATACTAATTTTAAGGAGTAAAAATGAAAAAAGTTGTTGCTTTTGCTAGCGATCATGCTGGATTTAAGCTTAAAGAGGAACTTGTTCAATATATCCAATCATTAGGATATGAAACAGTGGATTTAGGACCTGACAATGACAAAGAATCAATTAGTTATGCCACACAAGGAAAAGAACTAGCTGAATATGTTGACTCTCGTCAACCAGATTTCGCAATCGGAGTATGTGGTACAGGTTTAGGAATTTCTTATGCTCTAAATAGACACAAACACATTAGAGCAGCCCGTGTTACTTCGGTAGAAGATGCGAAATACGCTAAATTACACAACAACGCAAACGTGTTAGTGTTTGGTGGTCGTCAAGTATCATTGGAAGATGCTAAAAAAATGGTAGATGAATATATTGCCACTGAATTTGAAGGTGGAAGACACCAAAAAAGAATCGATCAGTTAGACGAATAATAACCTTTGTTTATTAAAATTTAATTACAAAACACACCTGATTTTGCAGTATGAAATTTTTAAAATACATTTACTGAACTCATTTTTTATCGTGTGTCATTTTTATTTGTAATTAAAAAACGAAAAAAATATTAAATTTGTTATACTTTTAAATATATATTTAAAAACACAATATTTTTAAAGTTAGGAAAATTATGAAAAGAAAATTAGCATTATTATTTTCAGTGTTTGGAGGAGTAACTGCTCCTTTAGCAATTGCTGCTTCATGTTCACAACAACAAAGTGTTACAAAATCTGAAAATTCTACAACAACAGCTGCTACAACAGAAGAAAAAACTCTTTCACCTGAAGAAGTTGCAAAAGTTGCTTTAGTTAAAGAATCTACAGCGGCTAATGAAAACTTAATTAGAATGTCAGAAAACGTTTTAGTTCTTTTAAAAGAATCAGCTAAAATGAAAAATTCATCTGAAGCTTCTAAAGAAGATGTTTATTTAGAATTTGGTGAATTATACTTTGATATGTCTAAATCAGTAAAACAAGAAATTACATTAGTTTCAACACAAGGAACCGCTGCAAAATTTGTTGTTCAACTTTCTAAAACATTATCAAATAACACAGTTGTTTCAGTATCTAAAGAAGTAGAAGTCAATGGATACAAAGAAGCAGAAGCTGCAGAACAATAATCAACCTATAAGAAAAAAACAGGGATTCCTGTTTTTTTCTTTGATTATTTTAAACTAATTTGTCAAAAACATCGTCTCCGGTTTCAACTACAATTTCAGCTCCAAAGTTGCGAGCAACAATATTACCTAGTGTTCCAAGACCATTAAATGTTTCCAAAACTTTTGGTGATTTGAAAGATTTTGAGTAAATTGTTGCTGGTAAATATTCTCTGGTGTGGTTAAATCCTGGGTATAATGGATCGTTACCGTGATCACTGGTCATAATTAATAGATCATCTTCTTTTAAGCAATTAATTAATTTAGCTAATTTCACGTCTAAATCAGCTACGTTTTGAGCAAAACCATGAACGTTTCTTCTGTGACCATAATGTGAATCAAATTGCACTAAATTAGTAAAAATAAATTTGTTTTCAGTATCTTCTAAAGCTAATTCAATTGTTTTATCCATACCGACTGCATCGCTACCACTTGGAATGTGTCTTGAAATACCTTGCCCTACAAAAATATCATTGATTTTTCCAATAGAAATAACTTCTACTCCCTTATCTTGTAGAGCGTTTAAAATTAATTTTGGTGGTTTATTTGCATAATCATGGCGATTAAAGGTACGGGTATAATTTCCGTTATCTCCTACATAAGGTCGTGCAATAATTCTCCCTACGTTTCATTCAGGTTTAGAAGAACAAATTTCTCTTGCGGCTTTAGCGTATTTATAAAGATTGTCTAAACCAGTTCATTCTTCGTGGGCACAAATTTGTAATACTGAATCCATTGAGGTATAAACAATAATTGAACCGTTAGCTTTTTCTTCGTGAGCTAATTCATTAATAATTTCAGTACCACTGCTAGCTTTATTTCCGATAATTTTTCTTCCATCAAAAGCTTTTTCTAATTCAGCAATTAAATCAGCTGGGAATCCGTTTTCAAAAAAGGTTGGGAAAGGTACTAATGTTTTAATACCCATCATTTCTCAGTGTCCAGCTAAAGTGTCTTTAGCGTTTGATACTTCTTGGACTTTTGCCATGTAAGCAAGTGGATTTTTTACATGATAGTTTCCTTGTAGATCTGTAATGTTACCAATACCTAATTTTTTTCAGGTATCAATTTTAAATTCTTCAGCCATAGATGCTGATCTAATAGTATTGGCTCCAGCATCACCAAATGCTTTTTGATCACGATCAGGACCTATTCCAAGTCCGTCTGTAACAATCATGAAAACTCTTTTAAATTTTGGCATTAATTCTCCTTAACAGCAAAATGTTGCTATTTTAATTTTAAACATTTTTAAATAAAAAAGATAAAAAAGACTTTAAAGCTAGTATAATTATTATGCTGTTAAACAGCCGGTTTTTCTGTCCGACAACAGAAAATGGGTTATTATTAATATTATATTATCAATTTAAAATCGGTTATGCCTCTTAGCAAAACTGAAATCGTTTTATTTTCGTTAGTCGTTATTTTTTAGAATATTGCGATATTGTTATTTGTTTATTTTATTTTTTTGCTTTCTGTGCCCTCAGCAAAGCAAGACTCCTTATTTTTATAATTATTACTTTTTAGAAATCGCCCTTTCTTTTCTTTTAAGTTATTTTTATTTTTCTTTCATATATCGCTAAAAAGTTTTATATTTGTTTTATTTGTTTTTTCATTTAAATATTAAAACTTCAATAAATAATCAAAAAGCAGCATAAAGCTGCTTTTCTTTTTTGTTATAAAACGATTATTCTTTGATCAACATCTAACTTTTCTTTTGATTGTGGTGCAGAAGAGATTGCTCCAAAAGGCATTTGACCTAACAATTTTAGTTTGCTAAATTTTGGATTATTTTTAAAATAATCGTTAACCGCATCATTATAATGTTGTAAGTTTGCTCCTAAATTTAATTCTGTTAAAGCATTTCATACATTTACTTGTAAAATGGCTGAATCCTCACGAGCAAAGTTTAATACTTCTTGGTAAGGTAATTGAGTTTTTTGAGTGTAAGGTTGTAATATTTCTTCATCTACATAGAATAAAACAGTTCCTTGGGCATTTAGAAAACCAGGAAGTTTATGAGGAGCAATTTTTCCTTGAGTATACTCTTTTACGTGTTCTCATAATTTGTTTGATTCTTTATCTCAAAGTAGCACTACTTTAGTTGATTGTCCATTAAAAGAAGTTGGAGAAACGTGGATTATCTCTTTAAGCATCTTAACTATTTCATTTTTAGATAATGAAGCATCCTTATTTATGTCAAAAACACTTCTTCTTTGTTTTAATAAATTTACATACATATGTAACCTCCATGAGAAAGTTTAACAAAAAAATCAGTTTTATCCTGATTTTTATTGATTTTTTTAACTTTTTATTAAAATAACTCTTTTTGTTGTTTAGTTAATTTTGGGTATTTAATAACCACAACTGCTTCAGGACCTGTATGAATGGAAATGACAGGAGGAATAATAGATAAGCTTGCATTCAAATTATATTTTTGCTTTGCATATTCCACGTATGAATTAATTTCACTATTTTGAGAATGTAAAATAATTAGTTCATTTTCATCGCTGCTTGAGTTTTCAAATTTTTGATCAATAACATTAAAAACCGTTTTAGAAAACACTCTACCCTTACCTTCTTTTTCAAGTTTTCCATTTTCAAATTTAATAATAGGTACAATTTTAAATAAGTTTGCAATTGCAGCGGCACTTGGAGTCAATCTTCCACCTTTAACTAAAAAATCATTATATTTAGGCATTAAAGAAACCGATACACGTTCATCTCAATTTTCAATGATTTTAATAGCCTCTTTTACACTTGTCCCAGAATTAATTAAGTTCATAAATTCCATTGCTTTTAAAGAAATAAGTTGAGCTACAAAAAGTGATTCTATTACATATACATTTGTAAATTCCCTAGCAAAATTGCTTAAATTTTTATTTTGTCCAGATAAGTATTTAGAAATAGGAAAAACAACTACATATTCAAATTTGTTTGATAATTCCTTGAGCAAATCTAAAGCATAACCAATGTTAGTTGATGAAGTTTTAGCACCTTTTGAATCCTTTGAAAATTTTTCAAATAAATTTTGGCTTGTTAAATTAATTCCATCTAAATAATTATGTTGGTCGATTTCAATATTTAAAGGTAAATAAAATCAACCTTTCAGTTGAGCTTGTTCCTTGGTCAAACCACATGATGAATCTACGACAATAGCTACATTTTTCATATATTTGATTATTATATATTACTTATACTGTTTTTACTGTAAAATACTAATATATTATGATTATAGTACACAAATTAAGCGACAAATTTGCTAATTGCGCCATTTTAACAATCGATTCTCAAGTTAAAATTACCAATAAAATTAGTGATGGTAATTGACATTTTTTTGTTGATCAAAATAACAATGTTCATTCAATTAATGTTTTTGATGATCAAGAAATTTTACAATCAAGCACTCGTGTATTTTCGATTCTTCCAAAATTTTTGGAAGAAAAAATTCAGAATAAAGCCAAAGCATTAGATTTAATAATCAAGTCTACAGCTAAATTTGTTTATGCTGAAGTTTCTCAAAGAGAAGTGCATCCAAAATCAGATAAATTATTTGTGCTTAAACTTAATCTTGGAAATGAAGAAATTCAAGTTGTCACCAACACTTTAACTTCAACTGTAGGAAGTGTGTTGGTAGTGGCGCTGCCTGGAGCAATAACAGCAAGTGGATTAGAAATTATTCCTGGAAAAATGCTTGACGTTCCAAGTAACGGAATGCTTATCGGATATGCTACCTTAGGTATTGAACAAGAAGGTTTAATTTTTGGAACTAAAGAACAAATTGGAAAGGAATTTAATTTTTAAAATGAATATTGTTGAAGAGTTAAAACAAAGAGGTGTTTTTAAACAAATATCAAATTACGAAAAATTTTTAAATCTTCCAAAGGGTTCTGCAGTTTATGTTGGATTTGATCCAACAGCAGATAGTTTACATTTAGGAAATTACATTCAAATTCTTAATTTACTTAGATTTAAAAAATATGGTTTTAAAATTGTGGCTATTTTAGGTGGAACTACCGGAATGATTGGAGATCCTTCATTTAAAGACGCTGAAAGAGTTTTGTTAAATGAAGAGCAAATTAATTTATACAAAAACAAAATCAGACAACAACTTGAACATTTTGGTTTTGAGGTTATTGACAATTATGATTTCTATAAAGATATGAATGTAGTAGATTTTTTAAGACAAGTAGGAAAGTTAGTTAATATTTCATACATTCTAGCTAAAGATACTATTGCATCCAGGGTAAGCAAAGGACTCAGTTTTACAGAATTTTCATATCAATTAATTCAGGGTTGAGACTTTGTGCATTTATATAAACATCATAATGTCAAATTACAATTTGGTGGATCAGACCAATGAGGAAACATTACAACTGGATTAGACATGATCTCTACAATTTTTGGAGATAATCATCAAGCGGTAGCTTTAACATCTCAATTGCTCACTGATGCAAACGGTAAAAAATTCGGTAAATCAACTGGTGGTGGAAACAACTGATTATCTAAAGAGAAAACCAAACCGTATGACTTATACCAGTTTTTATTTAACCAACCTGATTCAGAAGTTGAAAAACTACTTAAGTGATTAACTTTTTTAGAAGTTGATGAAATTGAACAAATTGTACAAAAACATTTTGAACAACCATCATTAAAATTAGCTCAAAAAACATTGGCCTTTGAAGTAGTTAAAGATATCCATTCAGTTGAGGATGCACAAAATAGTGTTAATATCAGCGAAATATTGTTTAACAAAAAGGTTGATTTATCATCGTTTAGTGTTGAAGATATTCAAAAAATTCAAAACGATCTTCCTTCAATTGAGTTGAAAGAGCAAAAGAATTTAGTCGAACAATTAATTGAGTTAAATTTAATTAAATCAAAACGTGAAGCTCGTGAGTTTATTCAAAATGGTTCTTTAAAAGTGAATTTACAAACAATTGACGAACAATTTCAAGTTTACTCAGATCTTTTTGAAAATCAATTTGCTTTTTTAAATATCGGAAAGAAAAAATTCTTCCTTGTGAAAATTATTAAATAAGATTTGCTTAGGCAAATTTTTTTTATGTTAAAATAATCATATTACTAAATGGTAATATATAGGAGAAGTATGAAAAAAATCGTTTACTTTTTATCATTAGGATCACTATCACTTTTAAGTGCAGCTACAGTAGTAAGTTGTGCTCAAGAAAACAACTCTGATAAAGATTCTAAAGACATAAATTATTTAATGTCTAAAATTTCAATTAACAAGATTAACAAACTAGATAATAAAGAAAAAAACCTATTATTAACTCTCAAAGAATTATTAGAATCAAACAACAGTTTAATTAATAAGTTTGACTCATTAAAAAGCCAATCAATTTTTAAAGTTGGTGGAAAGTTTCAAAGTTTACTGAATCTCATTGACGGACCTAACAACTCAGATTCTCTAGTAAAAATTGTTACAAAAATTGCAAACAAAATAGGAGAAGATCAATCAAAAGGAAGAGAAGTTTTAAGTTCTTTAAACAAAATATTTGAGCATGTTGTTTTCAACAAAATTGCTGATTTAACAGAAGATTTAAATGTTGTTTTAAGTGGTTTTTCAAAAGAAAAACATTTTGAAAATTCACTTAGACTTGTTCAATATATTCTTCAAAGAAGCGACAATAAAAATCAAATTTCATTTTTAAATGAAACTCTACCTTCGTTGCAATTTTTAGATAAAACTTTAAATTTACTCAATCAAGAAATTTCAAATACCTATTTTGATGAGAATTATTATAACAAAACACAAAAATCAGCAACTCCTGAAAGTATTTTAGAAAAAGATTTTAGCGAAGGTTCAGAACACCATCATGATCATGAACATGAAACTGATGAAGAAAGTCATTCACACTCACACTCGTTAATGAATTTACTTTATAACTTTTACCAATCTGTAGAAATTTTGGTCAAAAAAGTAGATCAAAAAGATTTAATTCAAAAGTTAAATGACTTAAATAAAGAACTTCCAAATGACAAACAAATTACACAAGAAATACAAATATTAAATCAAACTCACACTCAGTTAAAACAAGACTTTAGTAAATCACTAATTGAAAGTGAAAACGAAATTTTTAAAAGAACTGTTTTAGATGTGCAGTCGTTAAAAAATCTTTTATCCCAAAGTGCACAATTATCAGGGATAACACTAAGAGAAACCATTACAAAAATAGGTTAATCTTATAAGAAGAAAAAAACGCATAGGTTTTAGCATTTTTTCATTCTTGTGGTAAAATTTAAATGCTAATTTCAAACGGACAGGTTCTAGTTGAAAGACTAGACTTTGGTGGTTTTAGCGCTAAAACATTCGTAAATTTACTTTTACGTAATTTATTAAAATAAAATTATTAAATATAAAAACTATAAATACAAATAGAAAGGATATTATTATGGCAAAATTAGATTTTGATCGTAGTAAAGAACACGTTAACGTTGGAACAATCGGACACGTTGACCACGGTAAAACTACATTAACTGCTGCTATTGCAACTGTTTTATCTAAGAAAGGTCTTTCAGAAGCTCGTGATTATGCTTCTATTGACAACGCACCAGAAGAAAGAGCACGTGGAATTACAATTAACACAGCTCACATCGAATACCAAACAGAAAAACGTCACTATGCACACGTTGACTGTCCTGGTCACGCTGACTACGTTAAAAACATGATTACAGGGGCTGCTCAAATGGACGGAGCTATCTTAGTTGTTGCTGCAACAGATGGACCTATGCCTCAAACACGTGAACACATTCTTTTATCTAAACAAGTTGGTGTTCCTCGTATCGTTGTTTTCTTAAACAAATGTGACATGCTTGAAGGTGATGAAGAAATGATCGAACTTGTTGAAATGGAAATTCGTGGACTTCTTTCAGACTACGGATTTGATGGAGACAATGCACCTATTATTCGTGGATCAGCTCTTAAAGCTCTTCAAGGTGATGCAAAATACGAAGAAAAAATTATGGAACTTATGGATGCTGTAGATACATACATCGAAACTCCAGTTAAAGAATTTGAAAAACCATTCTTAATGGCTGTTGAAGACGTATTTACAATTACAGGTCGTGGTACAGTTGCTACAGGTCGTGTAGAACGTGGAAAATTAACACTTAACGAAGAAGTTGAAATCGTTGGTCTTAAACCTACTAAAAAAACAGTTGTTACAGGAATTGAAATGTTCCGTAAAAACCTTAAAGAAGCTATGGCTGGAGACAACGCAGGTCTTTTACTTCGTGGAGTTAACCGTGAAGATGTTGAACGTGGACAAGTTTTAGCTAAACCAGGTTCAATCGTTCCTCACACAGAATTCGAAGCTGCTATTTACGTTCTTAAAAAAGAAGAAGGTGGACGTCACACACCATTCTTTAAAAACTACAAACCTCAATTCTACTTCCGTACAACAGACGTAACAGGTGGAGTTGAATTTGAAGCTGGACGTGAAATGGTTATGCCAGGAGAAAACGTTAACTTAAAAGTTAAACTTATTGCACCTATCGCTGTTGAAGAGGGAACAAAATTCTCTATCCGTGAAGGTGGACGTACAGTTGGAGCTGGATCAGTTACAAAAATTATTAAATAATAATTATTACAATAGTTATTTTACACTCTCGTTTGAGAGTGTTTTTTGTGTTCAATGTGGAAACTTTTTCCATATTTGAACATTTGATATCTTTTAGCAATATAATTAAAGTGTAGAGGTTAAAATCAATCCTACAGAAAGGAGGTTTTGATGATATCGATAAAGAATTTAACAAAAGTTAAAGATTCTAGAAAAATCATCGATAATCTATCAGTAAATTTTCCGTCAAGGAAAATAACGTTTATAACAGGAAAATCCGGTTCAGGTAAAACAACTCTCTTGAACATGATTTCTAAAATTGAAAAACCTGATTCTGGAGCAATTGATTACACAATTGATTCTCAAATTGTTAATATTGACAATAAAATGATTGAAAACAATATTGACATTATGTTTCAAAATATTAATTTGCTAGAAGACCATAGTGGAATTGATAATTTAAAACTTGCTTTACAAGGAAGAAATTTATATATCCCAGAAGCTGAAATAATCGAAAAAGCTCAACTAGTAAATTTAGACAAGGAAACACTGAAAAGACCTGTTAAAAATCTTTCTGGAGGAGAAAAACAAAGAATCGCTCTTTTAAGAGCCATATTAAGGGGGTCGACCTTTTTGCTTTGTGATGAACCTACAGGTAATTTAGACGAAGAAAACGCTCATGATTTATTAAAATTGATTTCAACACTAGCTAAAGATAAGACTGTTTTGATTGTTAGTCATGACCTCTCTTTGGCAAAAGAGTTTGGTGATTATATTTACTATCTGCAAGAAAATAAATTAATTAAAAATTCCTCAAAATTATCTTCAAACACTTTAAGAACTTCAGAAAAACCAACGATTTCAAGAGCTAATTTGAATTTTAAATTAAGAAACTTATTTAAGTTTTCATTTGTTAGTTTGAAAAGCAAATGAGCACAATTTCTTTTAGTTTTATTATTTATGATAACATGTGTTTTGTCGGTTGGATTGAGTATTAATATCTCAAATATAAATAAAATCACTGTAAGTAAAAACTTAAAGAAAACAAATTGAGATTTATATTATGCCCGCAAAAAAGATAAAACTGCATTATATCCAAATGAAATTGAAGAACTTTATAAAACAAACGATTTTAAACATATAGCAAAAACATATTTACCAGGTGATGCATTAGGAAATTTAACTATCCAATATGAATCAAATAAAATAGATTTTTTTGGAAGTGAATTGCAAGGAATTGATAATAGCAATTTCATGAAGGATAGATTACTGAATGACACAAAGATAGATTTGAGTGACCCCTTCAGTATAATTATCTCTAAGAAGTTTGTTGAAAAATTGAAAATTAACAATCCAATAGGCAAAAAAATTTCTCTTACTTTTAACGATTTCTTTGATTCTCCAAAACATGAGTTCACAATTAAAGGAATTAATCCTTCAAATGCAATTGATGAACCTGACAAAATGTTTATAAATCGAGAAGTTTTAAAACAAATTTATGATTCGGAAAAAGTACGCACTAGATATTTTTTAACTTTTTATTCTAATGAGTTTGTAGGAAATTTTGAGTTCGGTGAACTAATTTTAGAAAATAATGTCAAATTAATTGATGGCTCATTAACTAAACTTCCTAATGAAATTTTGATTTCTTCAGCTCTTAATAATGAAATTAAAAATAGTTGAAAACAATCAGAAATTCTTTTAGAGCATTATTTTGGAAAATACAAAGTTAAAGTTGCAGGAATTTTCGAATCTAACGAAAAATTAATTGCAACCTCACAGGACAACTATAATTTCTTCAATGTAGCACCAGTATATAATGTTGTGATTTATTCAGATAATCAAAATTTTGTGAGTGATCATAAATCATTAACAAACACGCTTGAACTTCAAAGAAAAGTTGGGGAAGTCTTTTCTTCAATAATTGAGCAAAACTTAAATAACTTATCATTAATTAAAAATCTCTCAATAGCTATATTTGTGTTTTCAATTTTCGCCTTATTAGTAATTTTTAAAATCCTTTCTGATAATAAACGGAAAGATTTAGGGATTTTTAAAATTTTGAATTACAAATTCAAAGATATCATGGTTTATTTTTGTGTTCCATTTTTAACATTGATTTTTGTTTCCTTAATATTAACGGTAGCTTTGTTTTATCCAATGGAAAACCTTATTTTATCAGGTTTGAAAGGGTTTGAAGATCTTCAAACTACATTCAAAGATTCCCTAATCAATTATTTATTTGTGTGAGGATTAATTTCAATAGTTTCATTTTCAATTTATTCTATATTCCTAACCAGAATTTTTCTTATAAAAAACTATGACTTATTTAAGTCAAATTAAAGGAGAAAATATGAAAAATAAAATTTTTTCAAATAATTTCTTAAAAAAAGTTTTGACAGTTTCATCAATAGCTATGGCTGTGTCAATTCCTACAACATTAAGCCTTTCTTTAAATAAAAAAGAAGCTTCTGCTTGGGTGCCATATGAAACTAACACGGTTCATGTAGGTCAAAAGAAAAAAGAAGGAATTGATTTTACTGTTGGATATGAAGCAAACATTTGAAAAAGAAAAAATGTTTTTTCTTCAGATGAAGCATTTTGAAGAGGTAATTCATGAACTCATCATAACTGACGTAGAAATAATCTGTATTATATACCTAAAGCAAATGCTGATAAGATAAAATTAGTTGATACTATCTTTGTGGATGAAGGTGCTTTTTCTGGAGGTGTTTCATTTTCGGGAGGAGTTGATGGAGGAATGCCATCTGCTATGTTAGATGTGTCGTTTAATGCTTCTTTTACAACAAATAGCTATACATCGGAATATCAAGTACAAGATGCATGACAATTTAACAATTACTATAGTTATTATGGTAGAGCTTGAAGCATAATAGGACAACATCAAGCCACATCAGCTACATACATTTTAAAAGATAGAAAGGCCATTTTTACAGTACATACTGAAGTTGATAAAATAAATCCAAGTAAGATATATGAAAATATTTAAATTCAAAAATAAATACTTAATTGTTTCTTTAATTGCATTAGGAAGTTTAAGCATATCTGTACCATTGATTATTCATTTTTCAACTTCACAAAGTTATAAAAATTTGAATTTTAGTGAAAATTTAACTAGTTACACAAATAATTTAAATGTGAATTTGCCTGAAAATACTTATGAAAAAAAGCAATACTACGAAAATGGAAATTTAGTTTATTACACTGATCGAATAGAATTGTTATCTCCAGTGACTGCTTACGAAATATCTTTATATGCTCAAAAATTAAGTGCAAAAGAAAAACAGTTTGTCTCAGAAAGTGTCGACTGGGAAAAATATTTAAAACTTAATTCTATAAATTATCTAATCAATTTGTTAAATCCGTATTTTGTTTTTAAAAATCAAACAGAAGAAAACTTAAAGATTATTGAAAATTATCTAGATAAGTATTTTGATAAAGAAACAAAAGAATTTAATTTACAGACCTTTGATCTTGATATTTGAACAGTTTTCCGATTTGTCGAATCGTTCTATCTTAATGAAAATGCAAGACATTTACTTAAAAAATATAGCTTTAAAAATTCTCTACAATATCTTATATCAAAGATACAGGATAAAGACCCTTTAAGCACTAACAAAATCTTTTTATATCAATCTTTAGTGTATACCGATAATTTGAGTCTTATTGATTTGAAAAACAATTCAGATTTTGTCGAGTATAAAAAATATGTTAAAAAATGAGAAGAATCTTATAATTCGAAAAAAGGTTATAGTGATATCGGAAAAATTAGTGATTTGATTGTATTGCTTAGACAATCCAATCAGATATCTGAAAACGAATATGACGATCTCATTAATAAAGTTTTATTTTGAAAGGAAATGATATTAGAAAAAGGAACTTCTTGATTACTTGTGAATTTAAGAGACTATTTTACTACAGAAGAATTAACCAAAAGATTTTATAATGATATTTCTAAAATTGAACCAGTAATTCGTTTTGATAGTAAATCAAATTTTTATTGAAAAGTTTTATTTCAATTTGATAACGAGCATAATCCTGATTCAACAACAATTGTTAGAGAAGAAATTTTAAAAGCGCTTAATGATAAAAAGGCATATGTTGAACCAGAAGACTTTTTATACTTATTAAAATATTCTGATAACTTTGATAAAGAGTTTATTGTCAAAAACTATTTATTACTTGAAACATATTTTCAAAATATGGTTAAATACAGTTCTGCTGGTTATAAAACAATTGTAAAAATTGCACTTATTTTATCAACTTATGCTAAAACTCCAAAAAATATACCTTTGCAGATATATAATTATTTAAAAGAACTAGTTTCTGAGTCGAAATTAAAGGAAATAAATAAGATCCCTCCTAATCTTTTAGCTGATTATTTTTTCCTCAATAGCATTATCGTTGACGATATAAGTAAATCAGATAAAGAATTGATATTAAATACTATACGAAAACAAAACTTAGAATTTTTTCTTTCTTTAGATGAAGAAGTATTGAAATTTCTACACTCAAAAAATCCTAAAATTTTTGATAATGTACAAATCAAAGAGAATTTCGGTACTTTTGACAAATCAGAAAAAATTTATAAAACTTTTTTAATTAAGTCTTTAAAATCGAATGCATAAAATCCCAAAACGAAAACATTGGTCATATATTTTAATTTTAGTTATTTGTTTATTGATCATAACCATTGTTATATTGTTGTTTAAAATTAATATTTACTCCATTGACGGAGATTCGATGCTTCCAACGTTTAAAAATAAAGAAAATTATTTAATTTGAAAAACCAAAAATGTGTCGGTAGGAGACGTAATTGTTTTTTCTAAAAGCGACCATGTAGTAATTAAAAAAATCGTTGCAGGACCTCATGATGTAATAGAAATATCAGAAAATAAAATTTTAGTGAACTCAATTGACATTAGTGAATATTTTATTTTTGATAATTTAAAACAAGATCATTTACAAATAAAAGTACCTGAAGATAAATATTTTGTTTTAGGAACAAATTTACCTAAAAGTATAGACAGTAGAAGTTTCGGGTTTCTAACACAACAAGACATAATTGGCAAAATTATGTTTAAAGTTAGCTAAGAAATATTTTGAATTTAATAATTTCAACACATCATCATTTGTATGATGTGTTTTTTGATAAATAAAAATCACACCAAGGAAATTAATAGTGTGATTGATTAATGGTATAGAAATTGTTAAGTTCAATTAAAACATTCCACCGAATCCACCGTTTTTAAATTTGGTACGCATTTCGGTCATTTTTTTAGACATAGATTCAAAATCAGAAAGTAATTTATTGTATTCTTGTGCACTTCTTCCGCTTCCTTTTAGAATTCTTTCTTTACGAGAAGCGTTTTTTAGCAATTTAGGATTGTTTCTTTCTTTTTGAGTCATTGATGACATTAAAATTTTATATGTTTCAAGTTTTTGTTCGGCATTATCTAAATCTTCTTCTTTGATTTTATTTGATAATTGTCCAGGCATCATTTTAAGAATTTTAGAAAACTTACCTAATTTTTTAATTTCTGTAATTTGATCTAATAAATCGTTTAAATTAAAGTTACCTTTAAACATTCTTTCGATCATATTAGCAGCTTTGTTAGTGTCGATGGTATCTTCAACTTTTTCAATTAAGCTAAGCACATCACCCATTCCTAAAATTCGATCAGCCATCCGATCTGGGTGAAATAAATCCAAATTAGACACTTTTTCCCCAGTACCAATAAATTTAATTGGTAAGTTAAGAACTTGTCTGAGTGATAAAGCCGCCCCTCCACGAGCATCAGAATCCAGTTTGGTAATAATTGAACCGCTTAGTTTTAAATTATCATTAAAAGTAGAAGCTACATTAATGATATCTTGTCCCGATAAAGCATCCGCAACAAAGAGAATTTCGTTTGGATTAGTGAGTTTTTTCACCTCTACAAGTTCATTCATTAATTGTTCGTCAATGGATAATCTACCGGCAGTATCAATTATAATTAAATCATTTTTGTTTTCTCGAGCGTATTCCAACGCTTCAGTAACAATATCTTTAACTGGATGTGTGGTTCCTTTTTCAAAGTAATCTACTTGAATGCTTTTAGCTAAAGTAACTAATTGATCAACAGCGGCTGGACGATAAATGTCAGCAGCAACTACAAGTGGTTTTTCAATAAATTTCTTTTTACGTAAATAATATGCTAATTTAGCAGTAGCAGTTGTTTTCCCTGACCCTTGGAGTCCGCACATCATAATAACATAAGGTTTTTTGGTGATGTTAATTTCTTGAGTTTGTCCACCAAGAATTGAAACTAATTCTTGGTGAAAGATTTTAACCATTGTTTGGGATGAGTTTAATTTACCAATTACTTGACCTTCTTCAAGTGCCTTTGTTTTAACGTTATTAATAAATTCCTTAACAACTTTTAAGTTAACGTCAGCTTCAAGAAGAGACATTTTTACTTCACGAATTACTTCTAAAATATCTTCTTCACGCAATTGTGTTTTTTTGGACATTTTAGCTAAACTTTTTTGTAATCTTTTTTCTAAAAAACTAGTCATGTTTTAATTATACTCAATGCAATAAAAAATACAATTATTTAAAACACTGTATTTGTTAAATTTGTTAAAATATACTTATTAACTTATTTAGAAAATATTTAATTTTAAAAGGAAATAATATGCGTAAAATTGTTAGAAGAAAAAACAAAGAACGTGCAGAAAAACGTGCACACAAATTAGCTCTTGAACTTGCTAGAGCAAAAAGAAGAGCAGAAAGAGAGCAAAACAATTAGTGATCTAATTGTTTTTTTAATTTATGTTTACAAAAGGTTTTTTTCATTGATTTGGATATTCGGTAAAACCTTTGCATTATAAAGGAGATATTAACGGCTTTAGTGCTACTCCTTCAGATATTTTAATTACAACTAACTTAAAGTTTGCATTAATTATCATTATTTTTGCGACCATTGTTGCTTTATGACTTTCAAAAGTAGTTATTCATCAATCTTACTCTCAGTTGCGTAAAAGCAATCCTTTTAAAGTTGCTATACTTAATCAAATCTCTGGAGCAATAGTACTTATTTTTGTGTTATTAAGAAGTTTGATGCTAGTTTTAGATAAATATCCAAACGCTTGGGAATCATTGCCGTTGCAGTATTGCCGAATTATGATTGTAATTCTTGGAGTATTGCTTCTTTTAAATAAACCTAAGTTAGTCAAATATATTGCTGTAGCTTGTGTGTTTGGTGGTTTAATTGCTTTAATTATTCCTGATTTATCAGTTAAGTACTTTCATAATGGCCCACAAACACATTATGACAATGTTGCAATACACACTGGAGAAAATATCTTTATTTTTTCTTGAAAACAATATTACTTTTATGATTATTTCTTAGCACATGGTTTTGTTATTATTGCACCTATTTTATTAAGTATTTTTTATCCTTTTAAAATTACACTCAAAGAAAACTTAAAGATTATTTTACTTTTTGCAGCACTTATTTTATTGTTTTATTTAATTAATTATTTAAGCGCAAAATATTCAACCACCAATGCGTGAGTTACTAATTATTTTTACTCTGGAAGAGCAGGAGTAAATACCAACAATAAAACAATTAAAGCAATTACTTCTCCTAAATTTATTTTAATTACCGAATTGGTGGCTTTAGTAGTTTATGTATTTATTTCATCGTTATTTTACGGACTACAAGATTGTATAAAAATTAATTGAAACAAAAATAAGTTTATTAAGATTGCTTATAGCAATCGCTTATCTGAATACTTTGATTCGTTTAAAATTAAAAAGCAAACTCCAAAAAATTAAGTTTGCTTTTTAATTTCATTTGAAAGTTTTTCAATGTCATTTGCACTACCTGAAATAACAGAATTTATTAGATTTTGTTTTTGAATATCATCAAATTTAGAAGAACGATTAATTAAATCAATTAATTGGTTTTTAGAGTTTATTAACTGTGAAATTTCGTTACTTAACTCCAAAAAATGTTCCTCAGCTTGAGTTTCACTAAAATAATTTGTTCCGACTTTAATTTGATTTAGCTTATTCAAGTATTCTTTTTTAAGCTGATCGCTTAAAACATTCGAATCTTGTATAGTTACGGATAAGTTCAAGACTTGATATTTTTGCTTGTTATCTGAATCATTTTGAGAAGTGCTTTGATATTTACGCATAATTGTAGAATATACAACAATAGAAGAACCTAATGCCAGGCAAGAAAAAGTCACTAAAGCTAGAATTCAAAATTTACTTTTTTTAGTCATAGTGAAATTTTATTATATTCGTTAAATAAGCTGAATATTTTTTTAAAGATCTTTAAAGATTGTTTTGTGAAAATGAATTCAAAAATATACTTAAATTTATATATTTTTATCTGAAAAATGTGTTAAAAAAACTTTTAATATAAAACCTATTTTTTCTAACTTAATGATAAAATTAAATAGCAATAAAATAATTTAATTGCAGAAAGTAGAATCACTTCTCACCTGATGGCCAATAGCCTTGGGTTTTGCTACAATTAAATGTATCAACAATAATCAAAAGAGATTTTTGATACCTTTTTTAGTAGAGAAGTGGGCAACCACTTTATTTTTATTTAAAAGGAGTTAATTATTCAAAGTCAAAGAAAACAAAGAAGACCTGCTGCAGAACACTATGTTGATTCAGCAATTCCATTTAAACAAGTATTTTTAATTGGGTCAAACGGTGAACAATTAGGTGTTCATTACACAGTAGATGCTATAGAAAAAGCAAAAGAAGAACGTAAGGATTTAGTTTTAATTGCAACTGAACCTAAACCAATTGCAAGAATTTTGGATTACGGTAAATTTAAATATGACCGTAAGAAAAAACAAAAAGAGATCAAAGAAAAACAAACTAATGTCCAAAATCGTGAAGTGCGTTTAACACCTCTTATTGGAGAAAATGATTTAATGGTTAAAAGCAAAAAAGCCAGAGAATTTCTTCTCAAAGGAGATAGAATCAAAGTTTCTCTTAAGTTAAGAGGTCGTGAAATAGGAAGAAAAGATTTAGGTTTAGCCACTTTAGAAAAGTTTTTCAAAACTTTAGAAGATATCGCTGAAATCACTAAAGAAGCTAAATTAGTTAATGATCGTTTCTTAGACATGAATCTCCAGCCAAATAAACAAAAAATCGCTAAATACTTAAAAGAATTAAATTCTGACAAGCAAAAAGAAGCTAAAGAAGGAGAAAACAATGCCAAAGATGAAAACTAAAAGCGCTCTTAAAAAGCGTATTAAAGTTACAGGAACAGGTAAAGTTTTAAGAGAACAAGCTTACCGTTCACATTTAGCACAAAATAAATCAACAAAACAAAAACGTCATGCAAGAAAATCAGTTCTAATGTCAAAAAGCGACCTTAAAAGATTTAAACAAATGTTCTAATTTTGATTGTTTTATTTATTTTAATTCACATATGAAATTTATAAATCATACAGAGAAAGGAAATAATTATGGCAAGAGTTAAAGGTGGAACAGTTACAAGAGCAAGACGTAAAAAATGAATAAAATTAGCTAAAGGATACTTTGGACACAAATCAATTGGTTACAAAGTTGCAAAACAAGCAGTTGTTAAATCATGAACATATGCATTTAGAGACCGTAAACAAGTAAAAAGAAACTTTAGAAAATTATGAATCGCTCGTATTAATGCGGCAACAAGAATGCACGGAATGAGCTATTCACAATTTATTAACGGACTTAAAAAAGCAAACGTTACAATTAACCGTAAAATGCTTTCTGAGTTAGCTATTAACCAACCAAACACATTCAAATCATTAGTTGATTTAGCTAAAAACTAATAATTGAAGCGCCAAAGCGCTTTTTTATTTACAAATATTTTTTATAATTCTTTTATGCAAACTCTCTTGAAAAAACTTCAAAAAGTCAATCGATTTAACTTTTTATCTATTTTAGCTTCAAATAATGAAGCAAAAATTTTGAAATATTTTGACTCAAATAGATTAATTTCATTTGATCAAATTATTTACAAATTTAAAATATCAATTTTAACCATTATTTCGTTAATCGCTTTGTGAAATTCGGTCTTTTTATTTTTCTATATTTTTGATTTTCAAAGTAAAACTTATCATACCGTTGAAATAGTTTCAATAACTATTATCTCACTTATTGTAGGAGTTATTGTTGTGTGAAATATATTTGATTTACTCATTTTGTTTTGAGAACATCATGTCCAAAAAAGTAAGTTTAAGTTTCTTAAAACAACAATAAAAAAAGAAAGTGAAAAAATTGAGTTTTTAAATGAGGTTTTTGATAGTGAAAAAGCTTCTAATGCTCTTTTATATAAGTCAAAAGATTTTAATCAATTAATTATTAATGTTGAGCTTGTCAGTTTAAATTTAGCTTCAGATAAACAAAAAGCGCTCGCAACCTTACAAAAAGTGACAAAATTAGAAACAAATATTTTACAAATTATTAGAAGTCGAACCTTGAAAAAAGTGGCTGTGCCATTATTTGTCAATTTGCTATTGTGATTTTCGATTTTTATTTTAATGATTTTATTAACATTAATTGTGTCATATAAATTACTTGAATTGCCCGAAGGAATTAGAATCACAAAAAGTATAAATGAAGGATCGTTTTGAGATATTTCATCAATTTTTGTGACTTTTGCTTTTATTAAAACATCAAACTACTTTAAAGAATTTCAAGCCCAAAAAGAACAATATATTCAAACAATTTTACATAATAACCAAAATGCACAAAATATGCTTGCACAACTTTCTATAGAAAAGCTTAATTATCAGCAAATCATTGAAATCTTGATGAATTTAACTTTTGTAAATGATAAAAAGTTTATTAAACTTTATAGAAGACAAACCAAAATTAACAAATACAAGATAACCAACATTTTAAAAGAAATAACCAAAGAATTTCAAAACCAAATTGAAAATTAAAGGTTATTTCTTTTTCTATAATTTAACTAAAAATTTGTATTATTAAAATATGGTAAAAAAGATGTTGATGTTAACTATGGTTTTCTCTGGTTCTTTATTAACTTCTTGTTCAAGTGTGCAAGTTTATGTACATAAAGAACCAAACAAAAAGGAAGAGTTATTTAAAATACAGCAAAATCAATTAATTAAAGCTCCGATTTTAAAAGTAATTGATGGCGACACTATTTTAGTGAAACTTAAGAATTCGAACCAATCAGTTCGTTTTTATGGGATTGATACTCCTGAAACTTATAAAGAAAATCATAAAGAAATGTTAGCTAAATACGAAAATTTCTATGCTCAAAAAGCAAAAGAATATTTAAGTAATTTACTTGAAAAACATGAATATGTTTATCTTTATGAGCAAGGAACAGATGTTTATAAACGAATGATAGCAGTAATTTATTTACCTGAAGAGCAAGTCAAAATAGATAATTCAGTTAATAATAATTTAATTGAAAATGGATTTGCTCGAGTGGCTTTTATTTGTGAAAATAACTGTCGTTATTATCAAGTTAAAAATGAATTTCAAAAAGAGTTTTTACACACATTAAATGACCAAGAAACCAAGGCAAAAAATCAACATCTTAATATTTGAAGTAAAAATATTCATGAAGTTTTTCACAAAAGATGACCTTAAAAAAGTCATTTTTTATCACCTTTAGGTACTCTATTTTTAGTAAAAATAGAGTAAAATTAAAACAATGAAAAAGGATTTAAAAAATAACTTAAACTTCCCTAAAAAAAGTTATTTTTGATTAGGACCCAAATTTCGTGATTTGGGACTTTTTCAACGTTGAACTATTAAGAAGATGGTGGTGGTGGCAATGTTAATTGCTATTTCAGTAGCTTTTACTATTATCTCTTCTCAAATTGTGCCATTGGCTTCTATTCCTACTTATAAAATTGCTTTTATTGGTTTACCAGTGAAAATCACAGGGTTTATTTTTGGTCCGATAATTGGGTTTTTTGTTGGTTTAATAGCTGATTTAATTTCGCTTTTATTTATTCCGCCAGCCACTTATCATTTTCTTTATACAATTGCAACTGCTATGAATGGTCTTATTGCTGGACTTGTTGGGTGATTTTTTATTAGATTTTTAAACTATTCATTTAGCAAAGAGATTAAGGCTAAAAATTATGATTATAAAATTTGATATTTAAGTTTTAAATTAGAAAAAGCAATTCAAAAAGATAATTCAAAATTAGCGGCTAAAATTTCAGAAAAAATTATTAAATATAGAAATTTAAGAGATTTTGTTTTAAGATACGGAACCACTGAAAAACTCAAAAACATTTATATGATAACTTCATCTGTGATTATCATGAGTATCATTATTACCATTGTGGCTATTATTTTTCAAATTCCAGCTCATGAATTCTCAAAAGTAGCCTTTTTAAAAGGTCGAATTCCAGTTTTAATTTTTATGGTTACTGGTTATTCAGTTATGTGTGGTTTTGTTATTTTAGGACGTTATTATATGAGTGCAACCAAATACTTTATTTTCGCTCCAATTATTGTTTTTTCTTCATTATTGGAATTTGTCAATTTACCAATTTTATCATTGGCAGATTCAATTGGATTAGGAAACGGATCTCAAGAAATTCTTTTTTGAATTATCTCAAGAACAGTATTTAGCCCTATAAAAATTTGATTTAATATTTTTGTTATTTACTTCTCGTATTCAGTTATTTACAAACTTGTTAACAAAAACAAAAACAATACTTACAACTAGATGCTTATGAAAAAACAGAATTTACTTTTAACAATGGAAAACATTTTTAATTATAAATCAAAAAACGGTGATTACCGTTTTTTGAACATAGCTAAAATTGATATCTTTGAACAAGTTCCAACCGTTTTTTACATAAATTCTGAATATAATGATTTTTCTTATTCAAGTTTTTGGAATTCTTTAATTGAAAAAAACGCTACAACCTTATCTCTTTGATTATCTGCTGAAGAAGACAAGTTTCGTAAAATTATTTTTAATAAATCAGAAGTTAACGACCACATTGATTATCTAAAATTAAAAAATGTGGTTAAAAAAAGTGATCATAATTTACCAATATATACTGTTTGAAAGGATTGTCTAAAAGAGTATCCTAACACCACCGAAACTCGTGAAGAAATTAAAAAGTGATTTAATAATTTTGAAATTTCAACAAAGAATGCTTTTTATAATGTGCTCACACAAAATTCCGAGCAAATTGTATCTGCTATCAATGAATTCACAAAAGAGATTTCGTTATTAGAAAATAAAATTAAATCAAAAAGTGTTGTTTTATCTGAGTCTGATATTGTTGAATTTTTAGAAAACTTCAACAAAGAAACATTAAGAATCCAAAATAACATTTTTGAAAAATATTTGGAAGTGTTTCAAAAGTTAAGTACAAGATATGAATTTTACTCAAAAAATCAATTAATATTAAATGGTACAGCACAAGAGCAACAAATCAAAGAATACAAAATTCAACTAAAGTATTTAGATGACATTTCTAAAAGTTCAATTCACAAAGTTTATAATGATTTGAAAATTCGTGACATTTTAAGTGAAATTGAATTTTATAAAAACTATCGTAATAAACTTTCAACTCAGTCGTTGCAACAAATAGATTTATTTAAAACTAGATTAAAAAATCAAATTACAACATTAAAAAGCGAAATAAAGAAAATCCCAGGAATTAATCCAAATAAAGAACAATTATACAAAAACTACTTTTATTTAAGATCGTTGCTAAAATTGTGGTTTAAAAACAAGCAATACTTTAAATACTCTTCAATTGATACTTTAGAAAAAGTTAACAAAAATTTAATTGCAGAAAAAATCTTCTTTAATATTGGAGACAAAAAAAGTATTTATAAGCTCTCACCAATAAAAAAATTCTTTATGTATAAAGAACTTGAATTAGACTTTGATGAAAAAGCCCAAAAAGCTTATGAGGAATCAGACAATCAAGCTCTCTTAATTCAAAAAACTATTGATAAACTCCAAAAGAAACTCAAAAAGATTACTAAAAATTCTTACAATCAAATTACCATTAAAAAAAATATAGTTAAGTATCAAGCTCTCGAACAAAGAATTAAACTCGCTGAAGCAGATTTAGATTGAAACAAATATTCTGAACAAAAACTTTACAAAAACGCACTAAAAAATAAAAATTTAAAAGTTAAAAAACTTATTTCAAATACTAAGAAATCGCTCAAAGAAGCTAACAACTTTTTTAAATTTTTCCGTGAATTTATAAATTCGCATCCAAATAAAAGTGTAGTGCTCTCAAGTGATGAATATATTAAATTTGAAAATTTCTTTACTCAGTACATTGATTTAGATTTATTTAATGATTTTATAATTCAACTTGGAGAATTTACACTAGATCGTAACAAAGGAAGTTCAAAATTTATCAATTACTTTGTAGCAATGATCAAGTTTGTTAAAGCTTATGAATACTTATCAATAAATAACATTAACTTTTTCAACCGATTTAAAGATTTAAACTTTCTAGAAGCTACTAAATTCAAACTAGTTAAATATTATTTAAACCCTACTAAAGTATTATTTATCGAAGATGATTCAAATATTAATAATTACAATATCAAAAATGAATTTCTAAGAGTTTTTAAAAACATTGCAATGGATAATGGAATAACATATGTGTTTTTAAGTGAAGATACTAAGTTTATAGTTAATAATTTTGAAGATATTCACATTTTTTACAACAATACAGCCATTGAAGGTGGTAAGTTAAGAGATGTAGTTAAAAATCCAATTCATCCAATTACTAAAAAGATTTTTAATAAGAGTGCTCCAAAGAGAAATTCACTTTTAAAAGAAACTGAAGATTATATTTTTAACGAAATTATCCCAATTGAAACTGATAGTGATCATTATGTTTACAGCAAGTACAAAAACTTTAAACAATGAACTAATTCTTTGATTGAATTTCATGAAAATTATTCAAACTCAAGCACTGGTACTTTTAATTTGAATTTAAATGATTTCATTAATACAAATTATCAGTCTTTTTTAGAAAATCAAGAGTTTTTATTGACTAATTTTCAACAAAATCATCGTCCTGAACGAAAAGTTTTACCTTTAGACTTTAAAAATGATCATTTTGAAACAAACAAAGAAACTGCAGATACCGAAAAACTTCTTTAACACCTTTAAGGGTGTTTTTTGTGGTAAATTTTTCATTTGTGCTGTTAAATCGGTAAAACTGGTAAAATTTATATGCAATCTATATATAAATAGATGTGTGCCAACGGTAACCAAAGGAGGAAAAAATGACACCACACATTAATGCAAAAAAAGGCGAAATTGCTAAAACAGTAATTATGCCAGGAGATCCACTTAGAGCAAAATTTATTGCTGAAACTTATTTAGATCCTGGATATAAATTAGTTAATTCAGTAAGAAATATGTTTATGTACACTGGTACTTACAAAGGGAAACCAGTTACTATTGCCGGAAGTGGAATGGGTTGTCCATCAATTGGAATTTATTCATATGAATTGTTTAAGTTCTATGATGTTGACACCATCCTCAGAATTGGTTCAGCTGGTTCTTACCTTAAAGAACTAGGACTTTATGAAGTTGTTCTTGCAACTGAAGCTTATGCTGATGGAGATGCTTTTAGAAGAATTGCTTTAGGAAAAGAAGGGAACGTTGCTTACCCTTCAACTGAAGTAAATGAAGAACTTCAAAGCATTGCCCAAAAATTGGGTGTAAAACTTAATTTAGGAAGAGTACACTCTTCAGATGTGTTTTATTCAGCTTTATCTGTGGAAGAAAGAATTAAACTTTCAGAGTCAATTTGTGTTGAAATGGAATCATATGCTTTATTTACTAATGCAGAAGCAACTGGTAAAAAAGCCGCTTGCTTATTAACCATTTCAGATAATTTAATCACTCATGAAGAAACTTCTGCACAAGAAAGACAAACAGCATTTACAAAAATGATGGAGATTGCTTTAAATTTAGCAAAATAATATGCGTGTAGTTGATATTATTGATAAAAAACGCCACAACTTAGAATTAAGTAATGAAGAAATTAAGTTTTTAATTACTTCATACGTAGAAGGTAAAACACCTGATTATCAAATGAGCGCTTTTTTAATGGCGGTTGTATTTAATTCAATGAATGCTCGTGAAATTGCAACTATGACCAAATACATGATGCATTCAGGAGATGTTATTGATTTAAGTTCAATTCCTGGAATTAAAGTAGATAAACACTCTACTGGTGGAATTGGAGATAAAACTACTTTAGCAGTAGCACCAATTATTGCTGCTTTAGGAGCTCCTGTAGCAAAAATGTCAGGAAGAGGACTAGGTCACACAGGAGGGACAATTGATAAACTCGAATCAATTCCTGGATTTAATGTTGAGCTTAGCGAAAGCGACTTCAAAGCACAAGTTAAGGAGCATTTAATTGCGGTTATTGGTCAAAGTGGTTCACTTGTGCCTGCTGACAAAAAACTGTATGCTCTTAGAGACGTAACAGCTACTGTTGAATCTATCCCTTTAATTGCTTCAAGTATTATGAGTAAAAAATTAGCTACTGGTGCTGATGCAATTTTACTGGATGTTAAATGTGGTAATGGAGCATTCATGAAAGATTTAGCTTCTGCCAAAGAATTAGCTACCACAATGATTAACATCGGTAAAGAATTAAATGTTGATGTTAGAGCTGAAATTACTAATATGTCAAGACCAATTGGTCGTGAAATCGGAAATAAAAATGAAGTTCTCGAAGCTATTTTAACCCTTAAAGGACAAGGTCCTCAAGACTTTAATGAATTAGTATATTCTTCATGTGCAACTATTTTAGAACAAGCTAAAATTGCCTCTTCACATGAACAAGCTTTAGAAATGGTAAAAGAAGCAATTAAAAGTGGTAAAGCATTAGATAAATTCTATGAATTTATTGCTTTACAAGGTGGAGATGTTAAAGCGCTTCAAGATCCTAACTTTTGAGCTCCAAAATACAAATTAGAAGTTATTAGTGATCAAGAAGGCTATTTAGAAATTTTTGATGCTTTAACTTTTGGAATTGTTTCAATGAAATTAGGTGCTGGAAGAGCAACTAAAGAAGATTCAATTGATTTTGAAGCTGGAATTACTTTAAACAAAAAAACTAATGAATTGGTTCAAAAAGGTGATGTATTATTTACTTTATACTCTTCAAAAGAAATTGATCCAACATTAGTAAACGAACTTAAAGAAGGTTACAAATTTAATAAACAACCAATTGAAAACAAAATTATTTTGGATAAATTGGCATAAAGGAAGAAGATGAATTACAACAAAATGATTGATCATACATTTTTAAAAGCTGAAGCAACACACAAAGACATTGACAAGCTTGTGGATGAAGCTAAAGAATATGGATTTAAAACTGTATGTGTAAATTCAGCATATGTAAAATATGCTAAAGAAAAATTACAAGGTAGTGACATTGGTATCACTTCTGTGGTCGGATTTCCTCTTGGGGCTATGATTACTCAAGCTAAAGCTTTTGAAGCTAAATTAGCAATTGACCATGGTGCTGATGAAATTGACATGGTGATTAACATCGGAAAATTCAAGCAAGGTGAATACGAATATGTTTTAAATGACATTAAAAAAGTTAAAGAAGCATGTGGAAGTAAAGTACTTAAAGTAATTATTGAAACTGCTCTTTTAACTACTGAAGAAATTAAAAAAGCTACCGAAATTGTTATGAAATCAGGAGCTGAATTTATTAAAACCTCAACTGGATTTAGCTACCGTGGAGCTACTTTAGAAGATGTGCAAACAATGAAAAGCGTTTGTGGAGATTCTTTATTAATTAAAGCTGCTGGTGGAATTTCAAATATGGATGATTTAGTGGCGATGTATAATGCTGGAGCAACTCGTTTTGGAACCAGCCGTTCAGTAGCTATTGTTAGTGGAAAAAGCGCCAAAGGCGGATATTAATTTTTAAGATGCACATTTGTGCATTTTATTGTGCTTTTAGTAATTATGGTTTATAATTAAAATATTAAAAATACAAAAAAAGGAGTAAATTTATGGCAAAAGTGTTATTTTTAGAGGGAAACCTTAGTAAAAGTGAAGCATCATACTCTTCACAAATGTTATATGAGTTTTTAAACCAATACAAAGTTGCACACCCAAATGATGAAGTGGAATTAGTTAATTTAAACGAAACTGAATTTGCTAAAACTTTCTTACTTAATTCAAATATGTCAACTTTTTGGACTGATGTAAATTCAGATAAATGAATTAATAAACTCAAAGAAATAGATAAAGTTGTTATTTCATGTTCAATGACTAACTTTGGACCTACTGCAGTGGTAAAAAACTTTATTGATGGAGTTGCGGTAGCAAATAAAACTTTCTCATACAAATATTCTAAAAAAGGTGAAGCTAAAGGTCTTTTAGAAAACCTTTCAGTGATGGTTGTAGCTTCTCAAGGAGCTCCAAGAGATTGATATTTATGAGGAAGCCACATTGAATGACTTAAAGGAACATGAAACTTTTTAGGTGCTAAAAAAGTGGATACAATTGAAATTGCAGGAACTAAATTGGCTCCAGTAAATGAAAAAACTCCACAAGAATACGCTGCAAGCAAACGTGAAGAATTACTTGAAAAAGCAAGAAACTTTTAATTGATATTTTTAGAACATTCCTTTGCGGGATGTTTTTTTATACAAAAAACAACACACCGAATTTTGATGTGTTGTTGAACATATTAATCTTCAAATAGTTCAAAAAATGAATCTAAATGTACACCATCATCATTTTTAAGAAAATCATTAACCTTATCAATTGAACTATAACCATCTAATTTGACAAAATAACTGTTTTCATTAACTTTACAAATGATCATTGTTAGAGATTTCACATCTGATTGTGTTGCATTTTTAAAGGATTTAACATAATTTTCATACGAATTTAATAAATTCTGAGTTTTATTGCTATCTATATCTGAATTTCCGCTTTTTATTTCAACAAATAAAGCATGTTTAGCATTAATTAAAAAGAATGTATCAGGATAAGATTTTCTAATTGTATTATCCTCTTGTGTTTCTAAATAATCAAAAGATGAACCAACTAATTTGGGATTGATACTTCATAAAGTTACTTTTTCTTTAACTTTGTTTCTTTCTTTTAATATGGTTGTAATTAATGAAAAAAACTTTTGTTCAGCAGAAGAGTCTAAGTAAAGTTTTTTATCTCCCTTAGTACTGATTTTTTCATACGCAAAACTTTTAAATTCATCTGATTTAGTGTTTACCTGATTAAGTGCCTTTATGTTTTTGTTTTCTAACTCAAGCATTGCTAAATCAACGGATTGATAAAATAATTCAGGAATATCTTTAAAACCTAAATTGTAAGAATCATTTGATATATTACTATTTGCTAGTTTTGTATAGTATTTAAACTGCTCGATAATTAAAGGCATCAGTTTTTTATAAACAATATATTCGAAAATGTCATATGAAAAAATGTCGTTATTAATTTTTTGAGACAAACTTTTGTAAATATCCTCTAAAAAAGATTCATTAAACATATTAAAATATTTGTTTAATTCTTTTTTTTGGTAATTTACATAAAATCTTAAGTCTAATTGATTTAATAATTTTGAAACAATATAAGTTTTGGTTTGACCATTTCCAATATTATAATTTCTCTCTTCTCCTATGATATATCCGTGAGTATCATAATATTTAAGTAAATAATCAAATTCGTGATTTATGTTAGTATAGTTTATTATTTCAGAAAGTTTTTTTGCATAAGAAGTTTTATCAAAATTAATTGTTGTTAAATTGTAAACTAATTGTCCGATAGGAACAGAATAATTCTGCTTTGCGATTTTTTTCTTAAGTCTTCAATAATCGGTCTTTTTGTTAATGGTAGATGTGGCATTTGAATATATATAATAATTTAAGGCAACACTATTACTTGAAAATTTAAATTGAGGGTTTGGGTTTCTTTTTATTCTCCCGATTGTTTGTATGTTTAAAGATTCTGAAAACACCTTACGTAGTTGAACAAGCATGCAAGCACGAGGTATATCTCAACCTGTTGCAGGACCCACTTTAAATATGATAACATCTATAGAAGAACTATTATCAGAAAGTGTGTTTAGAGTTATTTTTTCTCTAGTGTTTGAAGAAGTCTTATTTTCACTGAAATATTTAGCTCAAGTTAATCCGTGCTTTTCGATTATTTTAATATATTCTGTAACTACGAGATCGTATTTGTCCTCTTCTTCAGGTTTTAGATCTTTATCTTTTTTTCTGCTTCGTACTTGTATTAACATTGCAGGATTAATTCCTAGTAAACCAGGCTCTTGTTTTTCATTTCCATATTCTTTTTTTAAAATTTTAAATCTTTCACATGCTTTTTCTAAAAGAAAAATATCATCTAATGATTCAGCATTTTCCAAATCTATATTAAAAATGCTGTTTCTTTTCAGAAGAATAATATCGTCATCAAAAATGTCTTCTTCGGTTATTTCTACTAAATTTTCATTTGATGTAGGAGTTGCAGTCATATGGACAGAAAAGGAAGCAACATCAGACACTAATTTTTCAAAATTATTAAGATTTTCGAGTTCCTTTTCATCATTAGTTTCGTTAGAATTCTTTTTATTATTATTTGATTTTGTTAGTTTTGTTCCAATGTGTGCTTCGTCACGAATGTAAATCAGATCTACGCTAGGATCGTTTTTTATTTCATCTAATAACGCTTCGAAAACTCCCGTTTCAGAATAAATTCTTCCTGATCCAAATGAAGATTTTCCGACTATCATTACATCGGTATTTTTATAGCTTAAATTTAAATTTTTGTCTTTTGTCTTTGTTTCTTCATTAGAAGGAGAATTTACATACAAAATGTTAATACTGTTATTTTGTAAGAAATTCTTATATATATTAAATTTATATTCTAATTGTTTAGGCAATTCGGCAACTGAAATAGTAGCTACTAAAAAGAATATTTTTTTATTGGTAAAGTTATTCGAAATTACTCTATCAATAAAGTTTGCTATTATAAATGTTTTACCGCTTCCGGTTGGAGCTTTAAAATTTACTTTTTTGTGTTCGTGATCATTGTTCCTATTTTTTCAATAATTAAATAAATTGGATACAGTATTTTCTTGTGAATTAGATAATTTATACTTAAAATTACTCATCTTCTTCACCTTTCGATGAAATAGGCAATAATGATCTAAGTTTAGGAATAATGTTGTTGAGTTCGGAAATAGTAATTTTTATATTAAAATCATTAAGCATTTTTTGAATTTCATTTAATAATGATTCAACTTTATTCGTCTTACTTAAGGATATATTTGAATAAAGTACTCCGTATGTATTTAAATTTTGATTAAATGGATTATTTGTATTTATTCAATCAATATTTTCTCCATTTGAACCTTTCCCGATGTTTATTCTATAAAGCCTTTCAAATGTAATATTTTTCCCAATCTTATTTTCATCATTTGTTATTAAAGTAAAAATTCTATTCCCTTCATCACTTTTGTTTAATTCTAACACAGCATGTCCGGTGGTTCCTGATCCTGCAAAAAAATCTAAAACTCGAGCATTTTTATTTGGATGCAAATTTAAAAGGTAAACCATTAAATTCACTGGCTTAGGATGGTCAAACACTTTTTTTCCGAAAATCGCTTTTTGTTCGTTTGTACCGACTGAATTTTTTACTCTTTTGTCATTTGGCACGAAGTTTTCAAACAAGGAAGTTTTGCTTTTTAAATTATCTCAGTTATCAACAAATTGATAACTTTTAACCTTTATACTGTTTTTATCGAAAACGATATAATCGTTTTTTATTCCTCATTCTAAGTGATCTTTTTCTCACATTCATGTTCAATCTTTTTCTGCACGTATTCCATTTTTTCTATCAAGTCACCTTTTTTCGCTTCCTCCTGGATAATATTTAATTTTGTTATACTCAAAGCAATAATCTAAAGATTTGCTTCATCTATGTGAAGCGTTATCTAATTTGGTTAAATAATATAATCCCCTTCTGTCAAAATGTTTGTCTTTTAATTTGAATTTTTTGTTATGTATATCTGCAGGTTTTTTGTTTATTTTAACTACATTTATATCTTTTGCATATAAAAGAACATATTCAAAAGTAGTTTTAATAAATTTGGCGTCGTTTGAACCGGTAGTGTTCTGTCAAGTCAAATTGCAAATAAAATTTTCTTCACCAAACACCTCGTCCATCAATACTTTTAAATAAGCATGTTCATGATCGTTAATAGAAATCAAAATAATTCCATCGTTTTTCAAAAGTTGTTTAGCCAAAAGCAATCTTTCGTTCATCAAGTTCAATCAGCCATTTCGACTAAACTTATCACGATAAATAAACTTTTTATTTTTGATAAAGTCTTTGTCGTTAGCAATGAAATTACCTTCAGCAAGAGAATGTTCAGTATTATAAGGAGGATCGATGTAAATTACATCATAACGAGCGTTAACGCTCTCTCTCTCTCTCTCTCCTTCTATAAATAATAGGTTTTTAAGAGCATCATAATTTTCACCGATAATTAAGGTGTGTTCTAAATTTGAATCATTTAATTTAAATGATAATTCTTCATTTTTCTTTAAATATGCGATAGTATCTACCTTAGCAGTTGGTGCTGCGTCAAAAGTAAATCCAATTTTTACCCTTTGGATTAAAAGTTGGTAAACATTTTGCAACATTTCTTCAGTTGCGTCTTCTTTTTGAGCAATAGTTCTTAAAATTTCTTTAATTAATTCTTTTTGATCTAAATTTAAATTTGATTTTGAAATCTCATCTACTTTGAGTAGATATTGATTTAAAATTTCTTTAATTTGACTCATTGTTCCTCCAATATAATATTTTTAAAATTATAACGATTTATAATCTAATGTTTGTTTGATTTTTAAAAATGAATAAGCATTTAAGTAAAAACTACATTAAAAAAGAGGTCAACTGACCCTTTATGCTTTAGACCTCTTTACGAAATTGGTTTTTAATTATTTTAGAAATTAATACTCAAAATAAGTAAGCAAATGCTCAAATTGTGTTTACAAGTGAAACTACAGTAATCGCTGAAACAACTCCATGCAATCAATTAAATAACATTGGTTTTTCCGAATACAAACTATGAGCGTTTCATTTAGGTGATAAATCATATGTTCCACCACTTGTTAAATAGTTATTAGTAAATTTGTCATCAAATGTAAAGGAAGATTCTAATAAAAGAAACATTACAAAGAATCCTATCATTGAAATACCAATAAAAAAGACCCCTAAATTATTAATTTGAATTTTTCTATTATTTTGCAGATGCTTACTTTTTAAATATCAAAATGGAATAAGCATTTCAAGTATGCTTATATATTTTTGTTTGATCAAATACAATGAGTAAATAAGTTTTAAAAAAGAAATTCAAAACAAAATAACTAGCGAAACACCAGATAAATATGAATATAAAGATTTTGAATAATTGTGATTTATGTTGATGCTTAGAGCTAAAAGATAAAAAACCCAAAACATTATAAAAGCAGAAAGTAATATTAAATCTATAAATACAAATTTTAATTTGGTTTTTACCATTATTTAATCCTTTTGCTCTTGTTAAAGAGCTATTATTTTTTAACTATAATTAAATTTTACAGAACTTTCAACATAAAAACCTAATATCAGATAAAAACGAAACAATTGTGAAAAGAAATTTCATTTTTTAACATTTTCTAGCGAAAATTTAATTTTTATTAATTGTATATTACTTTGTATCTTGATTATACGCGGATACTTTAATATAAAAAAACAACCCGATTCTATTTGAAAAATCGAGTTGAGTTACTTATTTAACATTAATCAAGAAGTTCGTTTAAAGATTCAGTAAAAATAGGGTGAGTGTAAATAAAATCTCTTAGTTCTTGATATTTAAGTTTTTTAGAAATTGCAAGCGATAAAATGTTAATCATTTCGGCAGCTTGATAGTGGAACAAGGTTGCACCAATGATATAACCATTTTCATCAATTAACACTTTTGAAAATCCAGCAAGCTCATCAATTACATGAGCTTTAGGAATTTTTGCTGTTGGAAGCATTTTAACTGTGTAATTAATATTTAAAGCTTTAGCTTGTTTTTCGTTTAAACCAGTACGCGCATATTCAGGATCAATAAATGATGTAAAAGGCACATTAGTTCTATTTGTTAAATTATATTCAACTTCTTTACCTAAAATTTGTGGCAATACAATTCTACTGTCATCTAGAGAAATATAGGTAAATTGAGCTCCTCCCTTAACATCTCCTACGGCTCAAATGTGTGATTGTGAGGTTTGTAATTTTTCATTTACAGCTACAGCATAGTTTTTAACTTCAACTCCAGCAGCTTCTAAATTCAATCCATCATAATTTGGAGTTCTACCCACTGACACAAGCACTTTGTCAAAGTTGTGTAATTCACCGTTAATTTTTACATTAACTCCATTTTGAGATTCCTCAAAACCTTCAATGTTAGCGTTAAACACAAATTCAATTCCTTGTTTTTGCATTTGTTCTAATACTGCTTTAGCATCTGATTCATCTTCAGAAGGCATGAATAAATTGTTGTTTTGAGCAATAGTTACTTTTGTTCCGAAGTTATTAAAGTAAGTAGCAAATTCTAAACCGATAAATCCAGCTCCAATAACAAGCAATTTTTCTGGTAATACATCTAAATCTAAAATTTGATCACTAAGTAAAACGTTAGGGTTGTTTCTACCTGGTAAGTTAATATCACGAGATTTAGCACCAGTGTTGATAATAATTTTATCTGCTTGAATCAAGTGTTCTTGATCAAGTGATTGCACTTTTAATGTATTTTGATCTACAAAAGATGCATCTCCTAAAAGTAAGTCTACATTTGCTTTGGTATCTAAATTAGCAAAGTTAACTTTATTTAATCTAGCCACAAAGTCAAATTTATGTTTAATAGCATGTGCATATGCTTGCTTGTTTAATTCAAAATCTCTTTTGATTCCTAATTTTCTTGTTTCTTTAAGCACTTTTGAAAGGTGTGTAAGCGCTTTAGTTGGTAAACATCCAACGTTAATGCATGTTCCTCCATACATTTTAGGGTCTTTTTCAATTACAAGTACTTTTAAATTAGTGTTACCTAATTTTGCAGCAATTGTTTTTCCACCCTTTCCTCAACCAATAATGGCAACATCATATTTTTTAACTAATTTTTCCATACTTTAATTATATGTCTATTGGAATTTTTATTAGGTTTCTTAAAAAGTTTTTTGAGTGCTAAAAATGTAAACAAAGGAAATTTTAATTTAAAAAATAAAACACACTTAAAATCAAAAAGTGTGTTTTTGCATATTTTTTAGGTAAAAAATGATGTTTTTACTTATTTAAATGTTTTTGGACATATTCTTGTAATTGTTCTACTTTATCAAGTCTCTCTCAAGTTAAATCAACATCAGTTCTTCCAAAGTGACCATAATAAGCAGTTTGTAAGTATTTTGGTTTTCTTAAATCAAGTGATTCAATAATTCCTTTAGGAGTTAAATCAAAAAGTTCATTAATAGCTTGTTCAATTAGTTCATTTGGGACTTTGTTGGTTCCAAATGATTCAACCATTACTGAAACTGGTTTAGCAACTCCAATAGAATAAGCAATTTGAATTTCAATTTTATCAGCTAACTTTGCTGCTACGACATTTTTAGCAATTCAGCGAGCAGCATACGCTGCTGAACGGTCCACTTTAGTGGCGTCTTTTCCTGAGAAAGCTCCTCCACCATGACGAGCCGCTCCTCCGTAAGTATCAACAATAATTTTTCTTCCGGTTAATCCTGTATCACCAATTGGTCCACCAATTACAAAGTTTCCAGTTGGATTAATTAATAATTTATCTGGAGCTTCCATATTGTATTTTTTAAGCACTTCTCCTACAACATTATTTTTGATGTAGTTTTCAAACTCTTCTTTGTTGTATTTTGGAGAATGTTGAATACTAAATAAAATAGTATCAATGGTTGTTTTATTAGGATTTGTGTAATCTAAAGTCACTTGTGATTTCATGTCTGCTTTAGCTCATTTAAATTGACCACTTTCTCTTAATTTATCAGCTGTTTTTACAATTTCGTGAGCAAGCATAATTGCTAGTGGCATATATTCTGGAGTTTCATTAGTTGCATATCCAAACATAATTCCTTGGTCTCCAGCTCCGAGTTCTTGTCCTTTTTCGCTACCAAGTTCCACCCCTTGGTGAATGTCGCTTGATTGCTCTTTAATGTCAACGATAATACTGGTTTTATATGAATAATATCCCAGTTTTCTTAAAATATTTTTAGCAATGTCAATTACATCAATATCCACATTAGAATTAACCTCACCAGCAATAACAATCATATTTCCGGATGCTAAAGTTTCAATAGCTACTTTCGCATATGGATCCAATGTTAAATATGAATCTAAAATTGCATCAGAAATTTGGTCACATACTTTGTCGGGGTGACCTCTACCTACTGATTCGCTAGTAAATAATTTTCTCATAAAAAAATCTCCTCTCAAATTAGCAGGAGAACATACATGTATTCAAGCATGCTGGATTTCTCCCTGACTATCCACCTTACTTAAAAGGTTGGCTACGGTCAATGCTGTCAAGCTACCGTACTCTTTATGCTAATTGGACTTTAATTATAACATACACAAAAGCAAAAATAACATTAAATTAATATTTAAAATTTTAATTTTTTAAGGGTTTTAGTGTTGATTTTGATAAGATTAAATAGGCAATTTGGTTGCGACATTTACAGAATAATACCATCATAAAAGGAGAGTTTATGATCTTTGCTAAAGCATCACTTTATCAAGTCAATGAAGAAAAGCTAAAAGGTTTTATTGACTATTTATATGTTCTTACTAAGAAGACCCGTATGCTTGCGAATAATTTATCATTTGAATACGGCTTTAATGGCAAAGAAGTTATTCTAATTGAAAGATGAACAAATGCTTCAGATTACGAAAATCACATCAAAACTGAAGAATACTCAAAAGAACTTTCAACTTTAGCGAAAATGTCAAAAAATGTAACCGTTTTATATCAAATGGAGACACTATCATAAAAATAGTTAGCATCACTTATTAAAAGTGAACCCTTTTGCTAGCTATTTTTTATTTATCACCAAAGTGCATAAATGAAAAATGTTCTTAGATCACTGTAAAAATGTGGAAAATTTGTGGAAATAAATAGCTAATTTCGCATGAAAAAAACGAAACTGCTATAATTGTATTACCTTACTACAGGTAAGAAGTAAATTTAAAAATTTACAAATAAAGGAGAATTAAATGACTTCAAAATTTAAAAAAATTATATTAGGTACAGCTACCATTTTAGGAGCAACAGGTATTGCTGCTTCTTGTGGTTCATCAAATAATGCTGATACACCTATTAAAGAAGGAGGAAACACAAGCGGAGGTTCAAGCAATTCAAATCAAACAATCAGCGAAGCTGAACAACTTAGAATTGATAACGCTTCTAATGGAGCAAATCCTTCAGCAGACGGAAGATTTAACACCAACGTTCAAGACACAATTAAATTAGGAACAACTTTCTCTTCAGGAGGTGCTCAAGCTCAAACCCTTGACAAAATTCTAGAAGTTTATAATAAATTAGTTTCTGATAAATCTGCAGATCTTTCTGAAGGAGCAAAAGCTGTAGAACAAAAAAACCTTGGTTCAGGATATGATAAAGGGTCAGAAAAAGTTACTAGTGACTTAAATGCTAGAAACACTGATAATTTCTACAACCTAATCATGAACTATGGAGATGTTGCTGCTAAATTAGCAGAAAAAAACATGCTTTTAAGTTTCAATGATGAATTAGACGGATATAACGTAGATATTGATGACTTTTCAAGCGTGTTTGCAAAAGCTAATACAAGCATTGAAAATGTGCGTAATGAATCTACTTACTTAATTCCTTTAGCTAAAAGTACTAATTTTTTAGCTGTTAATGCGCCAGTTCTTTCATACCTTATTGACTCAATGGTAAGCGCTGGAGCAAAACTTGCTGATGATCAAGAAACAAAAGAATTTGTTGACACTATTAAAGCAAAAGGAGAAGCAGATAGAAGTGGAGTTGTTTCTATTTGAGGAAATCCACGTAGTGGAGTTTCAATGAGTGATGTTACTATTTCAAAACAAACATTTGAAATCTACAAAGATACCTTAGACTTTGCAGCCAAAGCTCAATCACTTTTTGAAAATTCATACAATAACAATGATCCGGTTAATGCTCAAGTTCACGTATTTGGAGTGGATGGTTCACCTTCATTATTATTCCAATCTCTTTACTCAGAAATTGATGCAGAAGATTTAAAAATGATCTCTTATGCAACTAAATCTGAAGGAATTACACAAGTAAACTTTGGTTCACTTAAAAACACCGCAAGTACCGCTTACACAAAATCATCTGAAATTTATTCAGAAATTGCTAAAGCAGTTCAAAGTGGAGGGTTAAAACTATTCCCTGGTGGACAATTCTCTTCTGGAGACCAAACACACCACAGAATTGCCTTTTCAACTGGTTCAACTGCTGGATACACCCACAACTATATAGCAGATACTAAAATTTATTCAAAAGGTTCATCAATTAAATTTAATGGAGATTTAATTCAAGATAGATCAACAATGGTAAGTATCAATACCAGAAAAAATGGAACTGATGAAGTCGCTCGTTTATCAAGATTTGGAAACCCATTGTACAAATCAACTCACAAAATTGATAAAGACGATAAATATGGGCTTATTTTCTTGGATGCAGAAAATGAAAAAGCATTTACAGATCAATTAGCTGCTTCAACTACAGTTAATGGTAAAGACTTATTAATTAAAGTTTTATACAATGAAGATGTTCAAGAACACAAAGATTTCCTTAAATTAGTTAAAGAAAAAGGTGTTTTTGGAGGACTTGTAAGACAAGCTAATGTTGATGCTACTACTGGTTCAAGATACATGCTTATTTATGTAAAAGAAGGTAGAGATTCATTAACAATTAACCAAAAAACTAAAGATTTATTAACTAATGACTTACAATTAGTTGAATCTGGAAAAGACAGAACTAAAGAACTTAATAGAGAAGAACTAGTTTCAATGTATACTCCTCTTAAATGAAGAAAAGAAAATAAAGTTAAAGTTATTTACGGTCAAGGTCCTTCTTTAATTGGAATTCACGCAAATGATACTGATGATAAAGCTACAAAAGCATTTGTTAAATGATTATTCACAAATAAAACATATACATTTGCTTCACCTGTTGGTTCAGATGACAGTACATACACATTAACACCAATTCAATTCTTTAATAAATTCGCTTCTTATGTAACCCCTTACAAAGGATTTGAAACACAAGATTCAAGCGAATTATATGGTGACAATGAGTACTTAAAAACAGCAGCTGACTTATTTAAAACTGCTACATTAAACCCAAAAGAATACGTTGTATTTGAAGAACCTTCATCAATTCACTCTTCATTATTTAGAAAATCAATTGAAGCCGGATTTGATTCACTTCAAACAGCAGCAGTTTCTAAGAAAACTCAATCATTTACCGAATTTATTAGCAAAATTTCTTTCCCTAAAAACTAATTGAACTTATCCAAAAATAAAATTTACTTTTTAAGTAAATTCTATTTTTTAAACTTAAAGGATTTTTATGAAATTAAATAGAAAAATTAGAAAAAACTTACTAGTTTTTTCAAGCGGATTTTTGCCTGTGGTTTTCGCGCTTTCAGCTACCACATGTGCAAAACCAGAACAAAAAACTAGTGGTCCTTCACTTCCTGGAAAAAGCACCACAAGTTTTGATTATTCATTACGTCAAAATGGTTCTTCTGATAATTACAGAATTGACTATAACAGAGATGCATTAAATGCTTATATTAATTATGGTTCAGAATCTATTTCAGATCAAAATCAAAGAAACTCATATATCTCAAAGCGTAGAAATGAATATATATCTGCTTGAAGAGCTGCTTTTGAACAACAAGCAAAAGAGCTTCAAACTAAGTTTTCTCAAGAATATTCAAGCAAATTAGAATTTCAAAATTTAGATACATTTTCTGTATCTTCAGAAAACATTAAGGATTTTCAAAAAGAAATTCAAATCGATTTTTATGGTAAAAAAGCTACTTTAAAATTCGTTCAATTATCACACGTAATTGAAAATACAGATTATGTAACTCCGAAATTACCTCAAGCTAAAAGAGATTCTTTAACAACCGAATTAGAAAATGCCAATAGTGTTGGTATTGTTGTAAAACTTAGCTACGAAATGTTTCTTGATGATAAAAAAATCACTAACATTGGATTGACCTTAGAAAAAAACGCAAATATATCACTAGCTAAAACAATCGGGCAAGCTTATAAAGAATTAACAGCAAATCTAAGTGATTTACCAAAATTAAATATCGATTGAAATAACCAAACAGTAAAAGCTAAATACTTTGACGCTTATTTATCAGGAACTTCTGATGGAGATACAATTACTGTAACTGCAAGAACAGCTTTAGATTCTCAAAATATTAAAGTTGGAGATACTGTTAAAATCAGATTGGCTGGAATTGACACCCCTGAAAAAGCGGTAAGCTCTGAACTTTCAGCACCATTAGAAAACTCTTTTGCCGTAATATCTTCAAAATTTGCAAAGGATGTTTTAGAACAAACTACTTCTGCAGGCAAAGTTGTTAAACAAAACCTTAGAATTGGATTTGTTGAAGGTAAAGACGGATATGGTAGAGTCTTAGCTGATGTATTCTTTGGTGATAATTACGAATATTCATACAACACTTCAATTGTTAGTCAAGGATACACCCTTCCATATATTAATGGTTTTGGTTGAGTAAATAAAATCAACGAAGCTAATACTTATGAAAATGTTCTTTATCCTTATATGTATGACGCTTTTAATAAAGCAATCGAAAACAAAAAAGGATTCTTTAGATTCTTTAATTCTCCTGAAGATGTCCAAAAATTTGTGTACTTAATTAAACCAAACAATGAATGAAGACCTTTCTGAAGTCAAACAGAAGATAATGTCTTAACAAAAATTACTAAAAACTAAATAAAAGGAACTTATGAAAATAGTAAAGAAAATTAATGATTTAGTTAGTTATTTAAAAGTTTCTGAGTCTGATTTATATGTTCAAACTCTTCAGCAATATAGAGAAGAATACAACAAAAGAGACCATCAATCAATTCCCGCTATTGAGCTTAAAAATTTAAATATCGATTTTGGTGAAACTCTTGCTGTTGATAATGTTAGTTTTAAAATCCCAGAAGGGAAACTAGTTACTTTACTTGGTCCTTCTGGTAGTGGAAAAACTACTACTTTAAATGCTATTGCTGGTTTATTAACTGCTACATCAGGAAAAATTTTATTCCGTGGTAAAGATGTTACCGATTATACTCCTCAAAAACGTAAAATCGGATTCGTTTTCCAAAACTATGCTTTATACCCACACATGAGTGTTTACGCTAATATTGCTTTCCCTCTTAAAAATGACATGGAATGACAAAAGAAAATGTTCATGAAACGTTTAAAAGCTAAAAATGATATTAGATGTATCTATTTAAAAGCTTTGGGAGCTTCTGAAGAAGAAATTCAACAATTACAACAAGCGTATTTTGATTGAAAAATTGTTGAAAGAGAATCAAAAACTAAATTAGATGAAAAATATGCTGAATTAGTTGCCGAATATGAAAAAGCAAACACTGAGTACAAAGTAGTTAGAGTTCATGAAACTTCAGAATTATCTCTTTTAGCTAAAAATGTGCTTAAAACTAACGGTTTAACTAAAAAAGATACTAAAAACAAAATTCAAGTTGTAAAAGACAATTACAAACAAGCAATTGCTAATAATGTATTAATTGAATCAGAACTTCAAAAATCACAAATTTTAGCATCTCTTGATAAAAACATTTTAAAATTCCAAAAAGATCTTAATAAGGAACAATCAGACGCTAAAGTGCAAGAACTTCTTGATTTAAATGCTCAGTTATTAAATGAAAATTTTGATAACTTAACTTTAAAAGATAGAATTGAAATAATTAAATTAGAAGAAAAAATTGTTAATTTAATAACAAGATATCGTTATGAAGTTAAAGTACAAGAAATAATTGCCAAATACAAAGTCTTAAAACATGAAACTCATCTTAAAAACAAAGAAACTAAAGATGCCTTCAATAAAAGTTTAAAAACTGATGCTGAGTACAAAAAATTATTAGACTTAGATAAAAACCTTAAATTTTACGCTGAAAAACACTTTAGAAATTTAGTTAAGGAACTTGAAACTAAATATGCACTTAAAGAGGCTCTTAAAAAAGAAAGAAATTCTTCAGAAAGCATCTTAACTGCTGAGCAAAAAGAACAAGTAAAAGAAATTTCTAAAGCAGATATTCCTTTAAGCAAATCAATTCATAATGAAGTTATGGAAGTTGCTAAAAGAGTTGAAATTGTTCCAATTTTACAAAAGAAACCAACCAGATTATCTGGTGGTCAACAACAAAGGGTTTCAATTGCTCGTGCTATTGTTAAAAAACCTCAAATTCTTTTAATGGATGAACCTCTTTCAAACTTAGATGCTAAGTTGAGAATTTCAACTCGTCAATGAATTAGACAAATTCAACAATCTCTTGGAATTACCACAGTATTTGTTACTCACGACCAAGAAGAAGCGATGTCTATTTCAGATATTATTGTCTGCATGTCTACAGCAAAAGTTCAACAAATGGGTTCCCCACTTGAGTTATATAACAAACCTAAAAATCAATTTGTTGCTCGTTTCTTAGGAATGCCTGAGATGGGACTTTTTGCTTCAGAATACAAAAACAACAAACTTTTTGTAGCTGGTAAAGAAATTAAAGGAGTTACTTTTAAAGACAAAGATGCTCTTTCACTAAATGTGGGTGTTCGTTCAGAAGACTTCCTTATTAAAACAGCTAAAGAAAAACATGATTTTGTTGGAACTGTTTTAGTTCAAGAAAACTTTGGTAAAGAAAGTAAACTTGTAGTTGAAATTGAAAACGTAGGTAAAATTAACTTCTTATTAGATAACAATTACAACTACAGTGTAAATGACAAAATTTACTTTAGTTTACCAATTGAAAAACTTCATGTTTTTGACTCTCTAACAGAAGAAAGGCTCGAGTATGAAATTATTTAGTCCAGAAAGAATTAATTTTCTGACCAAAGTATTTCCTTTTACATACAATTGAGCGTTAAAAAAACTTGCTTCTGCTAAAGGAACATTATCTTATTCTATTTTAGATAGAAGAAGTAACATGTTAATTCCACTTATGCTTTTAATGCCTGGAATTATCTTGTTATTAATGTTTACTATTGTTCCTATGGGGCTAAACATTTATAGCTCATTTACTGATGCAAAAGGGAACTTTACTCTGCAAAACTATGTTAATGTTATTACTGATACAAAATTTGCATTAGGGGTAAGAAACTCATTTATTTACGGAATTTTCACACTACCAATGGTTATGATTATTTCGCTGGTAGTTTCATCAATTATTGCCAAGTTATATCGTAATTATGCAAGAGGATTTTGACAAACAGTATTCTTCATGCCTTATGTTACTAATGGTGTTGCTGTTTCTCTTGTATTTATCCAATTATTTAGTCCAACTGGAATTTTAAACTCAGTACTTGGAACTAAAACTGGATGATTAACTTCTGGAGATGAAAATTCATTTAATGCTTTAGTTGCGATTGTGATTAATGGAATTTGAAATGGTTTAGCGTTTAACATTCTTATTTACACAACTGCAATGTTATCAGTAGATAAAAACTTATACCGTTCTGCATCTATTGATGGATGTTCAGAAATTAAACAATTTTTTACCATCACTTTACCTTCAATTAAAGGAACAATTAACTTTATTATTACCTTAGGAATCATCGGTGGACTTAAAGTATTCCCACTTGCATTATTTGAAAACAAACCACTTAATGCCTTTAACAATGGTGGGGCTTCAATTATGCTTTATGTATACTTGATGACAACTCAAGGTCAACTTGCATTAGCTGGAGCCTCAAGTATTTCGCTATTTATCATTGGAGTAACCTTCTCTTCAATTATTCGTGGTGGATTCTTCATGGCTCAAGTAACACTTAATGTTTTAGGAGAAAGAAATGTTTGAGTTAAAACTAAGAGCTAATCGTTATTTTGTTGGTAAAAAATTAAAAAGAAACCAAGAACGTGTTTCTTCACAAGTTAGAGAAAAAAACCTTTATTCAGTTATTTTATCTAGCTTACTAAAACTATTTGTTTTATGTTTATTTGGGGTAGCAGTTATTTTCCCGTTCGTTTTTATGATTTTAATCTCATTTATGAACGATACAGAAGCTGGTTCTCTAAAAACTACATTCACTTTACTCCCTTCATTTAAAGGAGGAACTTCATATGTTTATGGTGAAGGTAATGTAAATTTAGACACTTGAAGTGCTGTTGTAGCCAACACTTATAATAAAGCCATTTCAAGTGGATACTGAGATTCATTCATTTTAACCACCGTTAACGTATTTGTATCAGTATTCTTAAAAGTGTTTATTACTTCTTTAATGGGATATGCATTTTCACTTAAAACTTGAAGAGGTAAAGGGCTTATTTGATTCTTAGCTCTTGCTTTATTAGTGCTTCCAGAAGTAGCATTATTATCAGGTCAATACATTGTTGTTTTAAAAACTGGATTATTTAAAACATTCTTCTTATTCGTTATTGCCGTAGCTGCTCCTTTTAGTGCAAGCATTTTCAATACAGTTATGTACAAAAATGCTTTTGAAGCAATTCCAGGAAGAATTAAAGAAGTTTCTCTTGTTGATGGAGCTTCAGGAGCTAAATATTTCTTTAAAATAGCTCTACCAATGGTTGTTCCAACAACATTAACTATTGTTATTTTAACTTCACTTTCATCATGAAATGCTTACTTGTGACCATCAGTTATTTCAACAATTGGTGATACTAAATTTGAAGTTATTTCAGTGTGATTATTTAAAGCTGGATTAAACCCAGATGATCCAAACTCAGGAGCTAACATTGCTGTTAACGTTAAATTAGCCGCAAGTATTATTGTTATTTTACCGATGTTTATTGTGTACTTATTTGCTAGAAAATGAATCATGAGAGCTGTATCAAGACAAGGATCTACAATTAAGGGGTAAAAATGAAAAATTATAAAAGAAAAGTAATTATTTGATCAATCCTTAGCGTAGTTGCCTTTATAGGAATTATTTTGCTTTCATATTTGGTTAACTTATCACAATCTACTTTAGATTCAACTGCTAATGTTAATTTAGATGAACAAATTTTATCAATTTATAGATTTGTCAAAGCTTATGCGATAGGAGGATTAGCGTTTTGCTGTATTTTACTTGTCATTGGTTCTATCATTACATATGCTGGAATTAGATCTTGAAAATACGCTGAAATGTTTTAGATTATGAAAAAGAAAAATCTATTTAAATTTTTATTTGCTAGCGTTGCTGTAACTTCGACCTCAGCATTTGTAGCTTCATGTTTATATGAAAATCATCCGACTGTTGTATACGCAAAAAGTTATAGAGACAATAATGCATTTTTAAACAAACAAAAAGTAGCAACACAATACAACATCCCATCACTTGTTCAAGCTGAAAATGAACTATTTAAAAGTAAAATCTTAACTTTAAACCTTAAAAACGTTTCACTAGGGATTGAGAATTCTTTTAGTGCAAACAACAACCACATCAGAGTCTTTTTGAATGATACTTTATCAGTTCAAACAAAAGATGTTAATGCCAACGCAGAAATTATTAATGGTATTCAAAATGATAATGCCGTTAAGTTATACAACCAATTTTTAAGTAATTTAAAAGAAAAAATTAAGCAATATTATCAAAGTCATCCAGATGGAAAAACAGTTGCTGATCTTTTAAAAATTGATTATAACGAAACAAACCCAAACAAGATTCAATACTCTCCAGAAGAAAAGGAGATTTACACTTTATTTAACAATATTAATAGTTTTTCTTATTTAAACAAAAGCGACGATAATAAAGTTCTAACTGTTGAAAAATTCCAACAAGTAGTTTCTAATTATTTAAAAGGAACCCCTTTATATACCAAATTTATTGAATCTCTTAAATATCCTGAAGATGATCCTAAATCAATGCTTAAAGTTGTTAGAGATGACCTAGGGGATATTTCAGCAATTACTTTTGAATACAATTTTAGAGTTCCTTTTAATGCAATTCCATATGATCGTTTCATGCACGTTGCCAACCAAATAAAAAATCCTTTAACTGCAAATGAAATTGAAGATTCTAAAAATGTATATTTAAAAATGTTTGAGTACATGAAAACTCAGCAATACAAACTTGATGACTCTTCTAATTCAGGAATGGCAGCTGGATTTGGACCTGTATCAGTTTTAACTTCAACTAACCCTGAAGATAATGCTAAATCTGATCGTTATGCTGTTTTTGCTCAACCTTCTGTGTTAAATGAAAATACCCCAGAAGCAGCATTACTTCGTGAAGAGTTTTTAGCTCATCCTACTGAATTTATCGAAAATCATTACGAATTACTTAATTACGCTTCATATATAAATGCTCAAAATACTCTTAATGGAGCAAAAGTAAACTACGAAAATTCTAAAACTGAAGCTGATAAGCAAAGAAACTATGCTAGATATGTTAGATTGCAAAATTCATTTAACGAAAGAGAAACTAAATTAAATAAATTCTTTGAAGTTTTTAGCGAATACAAACAACTTAAAGAAAATAATGCTTCTGAACAAGAGCTTGCTCAAAAAATGCAAGAGTTGCAAGAGTATAAAACATTCTTTGCTTCTGATTTAAATACAGTTAGAGATAATTTAAATTACGCTGTAAGACAAACTAAAACCAATTTATATCACTTAGTTGAACTTTATGGATACTTTATGTTTATTATGGGTTCATATCAAGTTCAAATTATCAAAGGAACATATACATATCCAAATGCTAGTGAGCCTAGAGAAACTTATTGACTTGAATTTTATGATAAAAAAACTAATAAATGATACATGGTTGATATCTATAAAGGATTTTTATCATATCAAGCTGATTCTTCATTTGCTTACAATCCTGAAGAAGAAATTTATACTTCTTTACCAAGTGGATATACAATTGATCAAGCATTTAATGATATTGCTCATGTTAAATAATTTTACCAAGCTTAATGCTTGGTTTTTTTATTTGTTTAAGATAGTTAATATTGTTTATAATTACTTTACTATGTCAAAGCTCAAAGTATTATTTTTTGGAGATATTTTTAGTCAACCTGGTATTGATACAGTTGAAAAATGCCTTCCTGAATTAAAAGCCAAATTCAAACCAGACTTTATTATTGCTCAAGGAGAAAATATCTCTGGACGCAAAGGACTCAAACAAAAAGATTATTTAAAACTTAAAGAGCTTGGAATAAATGCCTTTACAATGGGAAATCACGTATGAGCTCAAGGAGAAATTTTTGATTACATTGAGAATTCTGACATTATTAGACCTCTAAATATTGATAGTGATTATCCAGGAGTAGGAGCTAAAGTTTTTGATATTAAAGGAAAAAAACTTTTAGTTATTTCTCTTATGGGAGTGGCTTTTAATCCGCTTTTAGCTCCTTGAAAACAAGATGCTCCTAATAATTTCTTTGATTATTTTGATGAAGAAATTAAAAAACATAATTACAATTTTGTTTTTGTAGATTTTCACGGTGAAACCACCAGCGAAAAAAATGTTTTTGGATTATATGTGGACGGGATTGCTGATGCAGTGTGCGGAACTCACACTCATGTCCAAACTTCGGATGCTCGTCAACTTCCTAATGGAACTTTATTTATCACCGATGTTGGAATGTGTGGTCCGCAAGATAGTGCTATAGGTGCTAATTATGATGAAGTGTATAGCAATATGCGTTTTGGAACTCGTATGCGTTTTAAAGTTAGTCCCAACAACACTCAACTAAATGCTGTTTTTTTAACTTTAAATACTAATAAAAAGAAAGCAAAAATAAAAGTTATTAACCGCAGAAATGTATTAGCTTAGGCTAATATTTTTTTTGAAAAAAAATTAAGAAAAAAATTCAAAATTAATTTTGCAAAAATATTTTTTATGTATAATTAGAAAGCAAACATTGCAAAAGTTCTTTGAAAACTAGATATATACAAAATACATGACAGTCAATTTTTTCGAGAGTTTGATCCTGGCTCAGGATGAACGCTGGCTGTGTGCCTAATACATGCATGTCGAGCGGAGTTCTTTTAGAACTTAGCGGCGAATGGGTGAGTAACACGTACTTAACGTGCCCTCTAGATTGGAATAACGCTGAGAAATTAGCGCTAATGCCGGATACTTATTATTAACACATGTTGATAATATAAAAGGAGCGTTTGCTTCACTAGAGGATCGGGGTGCGGAACATTAGCTAGTTGGTAGGGTAATGGCCTACCAAGGCGATGATGTTTAGCGGGGTTGAGAGACTGAACCGCCACACTGGGACTGAGATACGGCCCAGACTCCTACGGGAGGCAGCAGTAGGGAATTTTCCACAATGAGCGAAAGCTTGATGGAGCGACACAGCGTGCAGGATGACGGCCTTCGGGTTGTAAACTGCTGTTATAAGGGAAGAAAAAGCAGTAGAGGAAATGCTATTGCCTTGACGGTACCTTGTCAGAAAGCAACGGCTAACTATGTGCCAGCAGCCGCGGTAATACATAGGTTGCAAGCGTTATCCGGAATTATTGGGCGTAAAGCGTCTGTAGGTTGTTTGTTAAGTCTGGCGTCAAAACTTGGGGCTCAACCCCAAATCGCGTTGGATACTGGCAAACTAGAGTTATTTAGAGGTTAATGGAATTCCTTGTGAAGCGGTGGAATGCGTAGATATAAGGAAGAACACCAACATGGCGAAGGCAATTAACTGGGAATACACTGACACTGAGAGACGAAAGCGTGGGGAGCAAACAGGATTAGATACCCTGGTAGTCCACGCCGTAAACGATGATGATTAGCTGATGGACACCATCGGCGCAGCTAACGCATTAAATCATCCGCCTGAGTAGTATGCTCGCAAGAGTGAAACTTAAAGGAATTGACGGGGATCCGCACAAGCGGTGGAGCATGTGGTTTAATTTGAAGATACGCGTAGAACCTTACCCACTCTTGACATCTTCCGCAAAGCTATAGAGATATAGTGGAGGTTAACGGAATGACAGATGGTGCATGGTTGTCGTCAGCTCGTGTCGTGAGATGTTCGGTTAAGTCCTGCAACGAGCGCAACCCTTGTCCTTAGTTAGATGATCTAAGGAGACTGCCCAGGTAACTGGGAGGAAGGTGGGGATGACGTCAAATCATCATGCCTCTTACGAGTGGGGCAACACACGTGCTACAATGGACGGTACAAAGAGAAGCAATACGGCGACGTGGAGCAAATCTCAAAAAACCGTTCTCAGTTCGGATTGAAGTCTGCAACTCGACTTCATGAAGTCGGAATCGCTAGTAATCGTAGATCAGCTACGCTACGGTGAATACGTTCTCGGGTCTTGTACACACCGCCCGTCAAACCACGGGAGCTGGTAATGCCCGAAGTCGGTTTTGTTAACTACGGAAACAACCGCCTAAGGCAGGACTGGTGACTGGGGTTAAGTCGTAACAAGGTATCCCTACGAGAACGTGGGGATGGATCACCTCCTTTCTACGGAGTACAATTATTAGTTAATTAATTAACTAACTTTACCTTAAGACTATTATTAACATTTGATCATGTACATTGAAGTAGTCCAATGATATATCTAGTTTTGAGAGAACTTTCTCTCATTATGTTCTTTGAAAACTGAATAGTAAAGATAAATTAATATAACAACGACATCAAAAAAACAATTAGTCAATTTGTTTTGTGATACCGAGTTGATAATTATTAGCAATAATAATTTATTAAAATGTCTTTGAATACATCAACAATAGGAAAATACATAACTTTTAAATAAGTAAGAGTTTGTGGTGGATGCCTTGGGTCTGGAAGTCGATGAAGGACGTGATTACCTGCGATAAGCCTCGTGGAGCTGGATATACGCTACGATACGGGGATTTCCGAATGGGGAAACCTAGTTAGGGGAAAGCCTAACTGCTCAGCGATGAATATATAGTCGCTGCAGACGAGACACGTTGTGAACTGAAACATCTTAGTAGCAACAGGAAGAGAAAATAAATAATGATTCCATCAGTAGCGGCGAGCGAACGTGGAAGAGCCCAAACCAACATATGTTGGGGTTGTAGGACTATCTACATGAAGTTACAAAATTTTGTTATAGCAGAATTAGTTGGGAAACTAAAGCACAGAGGGTGAGACTCCCGTATGCGAAATGGCAAAATCTTCTGATAGTATCCTGAGTAGGGCGGGGCACGTGAAACCCTGTCTGAATCTGCCGGGACCATCCGGTAAGGCTAAATACTAACCAGACACCGATAGTGAACTAGTACCGTGAGGGAAAGGTGAAAAGAACCCCGGGAGGGGAGTGAAATAGATTCTGAAACCACTTACTTACAATTAGTCAGAGCCCGTTAATGGGTGATGGCGTACATCTTGCAGTATGGACCGGCGAGTTATGTTATCATGCGAGGTTAAGTGGAGAAAAGCGGAGCCGTAGAGAAATCGAGTCTGAATAGGGCGTTTAGTATGATGACATATACCCGAAACCATGTGATCTATTCATGAGCAGGCTGAAGCTTGGTTAATCCCAAGTGGAGGGCCGAACCGTAGTACGCTGAAAAGTGCCCGGATGACTTGTGAATAGCGGAGAAATTCCAATCGAACTTGGAGATAGCTGGTTCTCCTCGAAATAGCTTTAGGGCTAGCGTGTGATGTTAAACTTTGGTGGTAGAGCACTGAATATGGAATGGCCGCGCCTAGCGGTACTGACTATAATCAAACTCCGAATACCATTGTGTATTGTCATGCAGTCGGAACCGGGGTGCTAACGTCCCGGCTCGCGAGGGCAACAACCCAGATCGTCGGCTAAGGTCCCAAAATTGTGTTAAGTCAGAAAGGTTGTGGGGTTTCATAAACAACTAGGAGGTTGGCTTAGAAGCAGCCATCCTTTAAAGAGTGCGTAATAGCTCACTAGTCAAGAGACCCTGCGCCAATAATGTAACGGGAGTAAACACAATACCGAAGCCACGGGTACGAAAGTACGTTAGAGGAGCGTTCTAATTGCGGCGAAGTCAGACCGTGAGGACTGGTGGAGCGATTAGAAGTGAGAATGCCGGTATGAGTAACGATTCGTAGTGAGAATCTACGACGCCTATTGGGGAAGGTTTCCTGGGCAAGGTTCGTCCACCCAGGGTTAGTCAGGACCTAAGGAGAGGCTGAAAAGCGTATCCGATGGACAACAGGTTAATATTCCTGTACTATCTATAACCAGTGATGGAGTGACGGAGAAGGATAGCACTACCCATTAATGGATTTGGGGGTAAGCTTTTACTGGTGAACATAGTTAAATGCGTGTTCTATAACCGGGAGAAGTGATGCATAGGCTTATGCCAAATTGTGTGATTTCATGCTTCCTAGAAAAGCTTCTAAGCGTTAAAGTTATAGGTACCTGTACCGAGAACGGACACACGTCCCCAAGATGAGTATTCTAAGGCGAGCGAGAAAACTAGTGTTAAGGAACTCTGCAAAATGACCCCGTAAGTTCGCGAGAAGGGGTGCCTAGTTTACTAGGCCACAGTAAATTGTGAGGGGCAACTGTTTATCAAAAACACAGCTCTCTGCTAAACCGCAAGGTGAAGTATAGGGGGTGAAGCCTGCCCAGTGCCCGAAGGTTAAGCGGATGCGTTAGCTTTTAGCGAAGCGTTGAAGTGAAGCCCGGGTGAACGGCGGCCGTAACTATAACGGTCCTAAGGTAGCGAAATTCCTTGTCGGCTAAATACTGACCTGCACGAAAGGCGCAATGATCTCTCAACTGTCTCAACACTAGACTCGGTGAAATTATGGTCCCAGTGAAAACGCTGGGTACCCGCATCAAGACGAAAAGACCCCATGGAGCTTTACTACAACTTCGTATTGGAACTTGGCCTAACATGTGTAGGATAGGTGGGAGACTTTGAAGTCAAGGCGCTAGCCTTGATGGAGTCGTCCTTGAAATACCACCCTTGGTATGTTGAGTTTCTAACCTGCTACCCTGAATCGGGTAGGGGGACAGTGCGTGGTGGGTAGTTTGACTGGGGCGGTCGCCTCCTAAAAGGTAACGGAGGCGTTCAAAGGTACACTCAATATGGTCAGAAACCATATGTAGAGCGCAAAGGTAGAAGTGTGCTTGACTGCGAGACCTACAAGTCGAGCAGGTGCGAAAGCAGGACTTAGTGATCCGGCTGTACGTCATGGAACGGCAGTCGCTCAACGGATAAAAGTTACCCTGGGGATAACAGGCTTATCTTGCCCAAGAGATCACATCGACGGCAAGGTTTGGCACCTCGATGTCGGCTCATCGCATCCTGGAGCTGGAGTCGGTTCCAAGGGTTTGGCTGTTCGCCAATTAAAGCGGTACGCGAGCTGGGTTCAGAACGTCGTGAGACAGTTCGGTCCCTATCTGATGTGGGCGTTGGAATATTGATGAGAGCTGCTCTTAGTACGAGAGGACCGGAGTGGACGTACCGCTGGTGTTCCAGTTGTTCCGCCAGGAGCATAGCTGGGTAGCTAAGTACGGAAAGGATAACCGCTGAAAGCATCTAAGTGGGAAGCCTCCTCAGAGATAAGTATTCCCTTGAAATTCCTTGTAGACTACGAGGTTGATAGGATGGAAGTGTAAGTGTAGTAATACATTCAGCTGACCATTACTAATAAATTGATAGGTTTAAAAGTTAAGATGTACTTCAAAACATTTTAATAAATTATTATATTACTATTCAGTTTTCAAAGCGCATAAGTGCCTTCTTGGCACATTTTTTTATACTTTTTTATTCTTTAAAGGAATAAAAAAAGACACCTTTAATTTAATAAAATTAAATTGGAGGTGAAATATGAGTATTACTCAAAGTCAAATCAATTCTGGATTAAAGAATGGTTTTCAAAAATTCAGAAAAGGTTTGGAACGTTTTGGTAGAAGTTTAATTGTTCCAGTTTCAATTCTTCCAATTATGGCCATAATTGGAGCAATTGGATACATTATGATTTCTGCGGGTAGCGCTGCAGGAAAAGATGCAATTTATCACACTTCTAAAGCTTATAAAGGTATTGCTAATGCCATCAAGCTCATTGGAATGTCTCCAATTTACAACCTAGACATTCTTTTTGCTATTGGTTTAGCCACTGGACTAGCTAAAGATGAAAAAGTTTCAGCTGCCCTTTGTGGAATTGCAGCTTTAATTGCTTTCTACTTTGCTGGTAATGTTCTTTTTAAATACGCTAACATCGGATCTGTTCTTCCTAAAACCTTAGTTGGAAAACTCCAAACTATTGAACGTTTTGGAAAAGATTCTAATTCATTTAATTTAAACGCACTGGGGGGGATTCTAGCAGGGTATCTAGGATACTTTGTACATAAATATACTTACAAATTACAATTCCCAACTGCGATTGCATTCTTTGGAGGACCTAAATTTTCTCCAGTTGCTACTTTTTTATGTTCTTTCTTAATCGGACTTCCTTTTACTTATTTTTGAGTTTATATTTACTATGCAATTGCAAAAATGGGACAAGGAATTAGAGCACTTGGTGCTGGAGGATCATTCCTTTATGGATTAACTAATAGATTGTTACTTCCTTTTGGTCTTCACAATGTGCCTAATGCAATTTTACGTTACACCGCTGCTGGTGGAACATGAACTTTTGATGGTACTACTTATGAAGGATTCTATGCAATTTTACTTGCTAAATTGCAACACGGTCAAGCTATTTCAGCTCAAGACTCAATGATTTCAAATGGTACATACCCAACAAATATTTTTGCTCTTCCAGGAGCTGCTCTTGCTATGTTCTTAGCTGTACCAAAAGATAAAAGAAAAATTGCAGCTCCTATTATCTTTGGAGCAGTATCTTCAGCGGTACTTTCAGGAGTTACCGAACCAATTGAATTTACATTCGTTTTTGCAGCACCAGTACTTTGATTGGCTCACTGTTTAATGACAGGATTTACATACATGTTTATGTATCTAGCTGGAGCTGGAATGGTATCTGGAACTGGTGAAGGATTAATTACTTGATTCATTTACAACGCACCAGCATATAAAATTGTTTCAAGAGTATGAATGCTTTGAGCATTAGGACCTGTATTCTTTGTTGAATACTTCGTGGTATTCTACTTATTAATTACCAAAATGAATCTTAATACCCCAGGTAGAAATGATATGGTAATTAAATTAATGACCAAAAAAGAATTCCGTGAAGCTAGAGAAAAACAACATGAAACTAACTCTGCTGAAGCAGAAGCGCTTCAAGGCGAAAAACCTGAAGATATTACAATGGCATATCAATTAATTGAACTTTATGGAGGATTTGAAAACATGCTTGAAATTGGTGCATGTATTTCAAGACTTAGAATTTCAGTTAATGATAAAGAAAAAGTTAAACGTGACGAAATCAAAGCTTTAGGAGCAGCTGGAGTGGTTGAATCTGGAGATCAAATTCAATCAGTCTTTGGAGCTAAAGCTATGGTTTACGCTCGGATTATGAATAATATTAAGAAAGCTAGATAATGTTAATTTTTGGAATTATGTGTGCAGTTATTGCGACATTGATGTTTAGTCTTGCATTTTGGATTTATCATCGTCGCAAGGTCAAAAACATTAAGTATGTTGTAGATGAAAATGGAAAATACACCCATTCTCTTTATCAAACATTCATGAAACAACTACCACTGATTTTCTCTTTGGTAGGGATTGTATGTATTATTGTCTTTATTAAAGCTTTATTGCCATAAATTAAATAGAGTTAAGTAATAAAGTATAAATTAAAGCTAAATGTAAATTAAATGATAAAGCATCAATTTTAGTTGAACAATACTTTTGTAAATTGATTTTCAAATGTGCTTTATCTAGATCTGGAATTTCTTTAGCACTAATATAAACAACTTTAAGTCCTTTATTTAAAGATAATAAAGTAGGAATTAAAGTTTCAGCAGTTTCTCCAGAACGTGAAATTAATATAACTAAAGTATCTTTATCGCTAATAACTGATTGGTGATAACGATCTGAAAAACTTACAGGTGCTAAAATGTTATATCCCATTCTTTGGAGTTGAATAACAAACTCATTATGAGTACGTGATGCACCCCCGGAAGAATTTAAAATAATTTTTTTAGATGATTTAATCAACTCAATTACTTCATTTAAATCCAAAGCAGCCACATTTTTTAAAAATTCAATATTAGCTGCAATTAAGTTAGAATTTTTGACACTATTGTCATTGCTTGAATATTGAATTAATTGACGATATTTAAGTAAGTTACTTTTAAACTCACTAAAACTTTCATATCCTAAATTGTTAACAAATTTAGAAATGGTAGATTGAGTGGTAAAAGCTAAATCAGCAATATCAGTTGAATTGAGTTTTTCAATTTGGAAGATATTAGTTAAAATTGTTTTAGCAATTATCCCGCTAGCATTATCACGATGTGACATGTTAAGTAACTTTTTAATAAGTGCAGATTCTTTAATATTATTAATCATGTAAAAATTATAATTCATTTATTTAACAATGGAGGTCTTTTATGAAATATGACTACCACAATCATACTTATTTTTGCAAGCATGCAGATGTTTCAGCAGCTGAACTAGTTTCGCATTATGTATCCCAACAATACAAAGAAATTGGAATTTCAGATCACATTCCATATCCAGGTGAATTAGATTCTAAGGATAATTCTCGAATGTATTTAAGTGAAATGAGTGAATACTTAAGACAAATTAAAGTTCAACAACAATTACACAAAGATAAAGTTACAATTTATGCTGGATTTGAAAGTGAATATTTTCCAAATCAAGACGCTTGGTATCGCCAAGTACTTAAAAATGAAAATGTTGATTATTTAATTTTGGGTATTCATGCTGTTGAAAATCTCGATCCACAAAACAATTACAACAAAAACTGTACCAATAAATATGAACTTCAGCGCTATTGAAAATCATTAAACGAAGGAATGCGCACTGGATTGTTCTTATATGCTGTGCATCCAGATTTTTACATGAAATCATATGAAAATTGAGATGACGACTGCCAAGAATTAGCTGAAAAAATTTGTGATTTAGCTTTAGAGCTAGATTTCCCGCTTGGTTTTAATATTAATGGATTTTGAAAAGGTCCTCGCCAAATTGGAAATGCCTTTCGTAATAAATATCCAATTCATGAATTTTGAAAAGTAGTTAAAGCCAAAGGGGTGAAAATTTTACTTGAATCAGATACCCATCATCGTAAACAACTTTATGACAATGAAATCATTCCTAAAACTTATGAATTACTCAAAGAATGAGGAATTGATCATCTTTTAATTGAAAAAGTTGATATGCATGCATATAAGGCCAAAATTAACGAGCTTTTAAAGTAACCTTTTAAAGGTTGCTTTTTTCTTACTTGCAAAATATTTTTTTCTGGAATAAATAAACTTTTGATATAGATATAAAAAACATTTGTGCTATAATAATCAAGCAAGCTGATAAAGCAAAGAAAAAACTTCAAAAAAATATTTGGAAATTATTAATTGTTCTATATAATTAATATGCACCAAAAAGCAAGTTGGAGAAGTAGCTCAGCTTGGCAGAGCGCTACGTTTGGGACGTAGTGGTCGCAGGTTCAAATCCTGTCTTCTTCACCATTTATGGGGGGTTAGCTCATTTGGCTAGAGCGCCTGCCTTGCACGCAGGAGGTGGTGGGTTCGAATCCCATACTCTCCACCATTTATGGCACTGTAGCTCAGTTGGTTAGAGCATCCGGTTCATACCCGGAAGGTCAAGAGTTCGACTCTCTTCGGTGCTACCAAAACAAACAACAAACCAACTCGGTCTTTAGGACCTATAGCTCAATGGTTAGAGCAACCGGCTCATAACCGGTCGGTTACAGGTTCGAGTCCTGTTGGGTCCACCAAGTGGGTGATTACCCAAGTCTGGCTGAAGGGACTAGTCTTGAAAACTAGCAGGGGCTTCACGGCCCGCGGGGGTTCGAATCCCTCATCACCCGCCATGTTCTTTGATTATTTATTATAGCGGAGTGGAGCAGTTGGCAGCTCGTCGGGCTCATAACCCGAAGGTCACAGGTTCAAGTCCTGTCTCCGCAACCAAACGGTCCAGTGGTAAAGTGGTTTAATACGCCTCCCTGTCACGGAGGAGAACGCGGGTTCGATCCCCGTCTGGACCGCCATTATGGCCCTGTAGCTCAGTTGGTAGAGCAACAGATTGAAGCTCTGTGTGTCGCTGGTTCGATTCCTGCCGGGGCCACCATAAAAAATACTCTTTTTTACTTGCTATTTAATAGTAACTAAAAAAGAGTATTTTTTTTCTTTCTTTTTTGTTATAATTTTATGATTTCATTTATAAAAAAAGAAAGGATTTAATATGTATAAATTTGTTACTGATAAAAAAAGTATTAAAGAAATAAAAACTTTTTCTTTAAATTTGATAAATAAATTAGTTGTATCCATAAATAAAGAAAAGAAAATAAGTGTGCAATGAAGATTAGTGGGTAGCGGCGCAAGAAATTTGATTACTGAAAACGGAAAAAAAGAAATAGATTTCGATTTTAATTTAATAATCAATAAAATAAAAGAGCCTCAATATGAAGATCTTAAGAAGCTAAAGGATTATGTAAGAATGCATCTAAACAAAAAATTGTCCGATTTTGGTTATAGGGATTCCGAAGACTCTACATCATCGTTAACTACTCATTTAATAAAAATTAAAAAAAGTTCAAGAGAATTTAAAATAGATATAGCTATTGTTAAAGTTGAAAAAAATTCTGATTGATATAGATTGATTCATAAGAAAACAGGTGATACTGACAAAGATGAATGAAAATGAGAGAAAGGTCCTAATTCAAATGAATTAATCAAAAGAGCACAAATTTTGAAAAAGAATGGATGATGATTAGAAACAAGACAAGCTTACTTGACCAAAAAGAATTTGTATTTATCAAGAGGTGATAAAAATCACAGCTCATATATTTGCTTTTCTGAAGCTGTTAATGAAATATACAACAAATACTCTAAATAACTATTTAAAGAGTATTTTTTCTTTTTTAGTATAATTTAAAATAAATTATAAACCTAGGAGGAAAAGTGAAAAAAACGATTAAAACGTTGCTACTTGGTGGCTTTTTAAGCTTTTCGTCTTTTAGTGTAATTTCATGTGCTAGCAATAAGGAATTTCAGCTTAAAGAACAAATTGCTAGTGCTTTAAATAATGTGCCGTATTATCAAATTCGTCCAATTGTTTTTATCCCTCAAGAAAACAAACAAGTAAGTGATTATACTTCAGAAGCACTGGATTGTATGGGATTTATTCAAGGAAATACCTTTACAGATTCAAACGGAGTTACATATCATTCAAAAATAATTTCAATATTGCAACAGCCACTAAGTGATTATGCTGAAGTGAAAACTCAATGATGAATAGCCAATCAACCAGAATTTATTAACTACAACATAACTTTTAAATTGAACGGATTTAAACAAATTCCGCTCAATCACGTGCATTATGTACGTAGTGATCAAAAACTTTCTTGTGAAGAATGTTTAGCTAAATACAATGGAAATTAGGAGTAAAAAATGATAGATTATAAAAAAACTTTGAACATGCCTCAAACTGATTTTGAAATGAGAGCTAATTTAACAACCAAAGAACCAAAATACCGTCAAATGTGGCTTGATAAGCAAGTGTATAAAAAATTACTTGTGCGTAACAAAAATAATAAACCTTTTATTGTGCATGATGGTCCTCCATATGCTAATGGTGATTTACATTTAGGGCACGCGTTAAACAAAATTTTAAAAGATATTGTTGTTCGTTATAAAACAATGCAAGGTTTTTATTCACCATTTATTGCTGGTTGAGATACCCATGGACTTCCTATTGAACATAAAATGTTAGCTGAAGCAAATCTTTCACAAAAATCTCTTTCAGTAGTAGAACTTAGAAAAAGAGCTGGTGAATATGCTTTAAAACAAGTGCAAAACCAAAAACAACAATTTGCACAATTATCACTTCTTAGTGATTTAGAAAAAATTTATGTCACAATGGATAAAGGATATGAAGCTAAACAGCTTATGCTCTTTAAAAAAATGGTGATGAACAATTTAGTATATAAAGGACTCAAACCTGTTTATTGATCACCTTCTTCTCAAAGTGCACTTGCGGAAGCCGAAGTTGAATATCAAGATGTTGTTTCACCTTCAATTTATGTGGCTTTTGAGATTGTATCTTCAGATTTTGCGAAATTAAACAAAGGTGATTTTGTAATTATTTGAACCACTACTCCATGAACTTTAATTGCTAATGCTGGAGTTGCTTTAGGAGAAAATATTGAATATCTTAAAGTTCAAGTTAATCAACAAAATTATGTAGTAGCTTCTGAATTGCTTGATAAAGTAGCTCAAGCACTAAAATGAGAAAATTATGAGGTAGTTGAATCTTTCTTAGGAAAAGAAGTAACTAAAGTTGAGTATAAAACTCCTATTTTAGATAATATTGCTCCTGTTGTACTTGGTCATCATGTTACCACCGAAAGTGGAACTGGACTTGTTCACATTGCTCCTTTATTTGGGGAAGATGACTTCTTAATTGGTAAAAAACACAATTTAAACATGATCATGCACATTGCTGATGATGGAACTATTGAAAAAACTAACACAATTTTTGATGGACTTTTTTATGAAGATGCCAACAAAAAAATCTCTGAGTTTTTAGGTGATAAAATGCTGGCTTTTGCTCGCTTAAAACACTCATATCCGCACGATTGAAGAACACATAAACCAATTATTTTCAGAGGAACACCTCAATGATTTGTTTCAATTGAAAAAATCAAAGAACAAATTTTAGAGCAAATTGATAACCACGTTATCTCAAATTCGTCCTGAGGTAAAAAGCGTTTAATGAATATGATTGAAAATCGTCATGATTGAACAATCTCACGTCAAAGATCATGAGGTGTACCAATTACCATTTTTTATGATGCTAATAAAAATCCAGTTTTTGAAGAAGAACTCTTTGATCATGTTATTGCCTTAGTTGAACAATATGGAAGTGACGTGTGATTTAAATGAGATACTGAAGAGTTACTTCCAGCTAAATACCAAAATAAAGGATTCACACGTGAAATGGATATTATGGACGTGTGATTTGATTCGGGGGTATCTTCACTTGCTGTAGATATTGATGGATTTGCAACTCCTTATGATTTATATTTAGAAGGAACCGATCAATACCGTGGATGATTCAACTCTTCAATTATTAATGCAGTGGCTTGAAATGGCAAAACTCCTTACTTAAATTTAGTGTCACATGGATTTGTTGTTGATGCTAAAGGTGAAAAAATGTCAAAATCAAAAGGGAATACCATTTCACCTCTTCAAGTAGTTACTGAATCTGGAGCTGATATTTTACGTTTATGAGTTGCTAATAGTGAATATTCAAACGATATTAGCATTTCTAAAGACATATTAAAGCAAAATTCCGAAGTATATCGTAAGTTAAGAAACACAATTAGATTCTTGCTTGCTAATATTAACGGATACAAATTTAATCCAAATACCAAGTTAAGCGGAATTCACTTATACATTAATGAACAGCTTAAAGAAGTAAAAAATAAAGTGTTGCAAGCTTATGATGAATTTAAATTTATTAGTGTAATTAAATTAATTAACAACTATGTTGTTGAGTTATCGGCTTTTTATCTTTCAATAATTAAAGATGCTTTATATGTTAAAAAAGCTAATGACGAACAACGTTTAATGGCATTACACAATCTTTATTTAATTGCAGAATTCTTAATTGTAGCACTTGCACCAATTTTACCTACAACAGCTGAAGAAGCATATAGTTTCTTAGATAAAGAAAATAAACAAGAATCAGTATTTTTTGAAATGTTCTTTAACAAAGAAGAGAATGTTAATGTTGAGTTATTAAATACATTTAATGAGTTTTTCACATTAAAAGATCAAGTAAATGTTTTAATTGAGCAAGCTATTCAAAAACAAGAAGTAAAACGTTCAAATGAATTAAAAGTTACTTTACCAAAGAATTTACCAACTTTTATAAAAGAGTTAGATTTAAAAACTTTATTACAAGTTGGAGACGTTGAATTTGGAGATTTACTAGAAGTATCTAAATTTGATTCACTAAAATGCCAAAGATGTTGAAACCATTTTTACGCTCAACAAATGCAAAACGATCTTTGTCACTCATGTGCTGAAATTGTGTCTGAAATGGGGTTAACTGATGAGAAGTAAAAATTATTATCAAAAATTTCTCAATCACGTTAAACATAATTGAAAAACAATTTTATTCAATTATGCAGTATTGATATTAATTTTTGGAATTCTACTTTTAATTGATCAACTAACTAAAACTTATCTTTTTCATCATGGTGATGTATTTACATTAGATGCACAAGGATTTTTTGAACTTCCAGACGGAAGCAGAGGCCAACCAAGTGATATTTATCCTTTAGATCCTTCAAAATGAGCCGATTATAAAATTATTGGTTTTAGAAGCGTTTGACACAATGGTGTTACTTTATTGAAAAATCCTAACTTTGAGTTAATTCAAGGACTTAGTGTTTTAATTGTTTTGTTTGCTTTTGTAGTTCCTTTATTTATGGTTAATGGATATCGTAAAACTTTAATCGCATTTTTAGCTATTGTTTCAGCTGGAGCAATGGGAAATGCACTCGATCGTTTTATTTTTAACAACCACGTTAAAGACATTTTCTACTTACCATTTTTTGATAGAGGAACATTCAATTTCGCTGATGTAGCCATCATTGTAGGAATGGCTCTCATTATTATTTATTTAGTGATTGCTACTATTAAAGATTGAAAAAAAGAGACCAAAGAAGAACAAGAACAAGCTAAAGAAGACACTAAAATGATCGCACAAATTAAAGCCGCTGATCAAAAGATTGAATTTTTAACTAACGCAAGAATCAAAGTTAATCGTCGTAATTCTAAAATGTTAATTAGTCGTAGAAGTTCTAAAATTTCAAACCACAAAAAACTCTAATGCTCTATTAGAGTTTTTGTTATTTTTAGTATAATTTTTTCATTTAATAGGATGATTATGGCAGATTTAAATAAAAACTTAAAACCTGAAAATAACCAGAAAAATATCTTTAAAATGTCGCTTAGTTTCATGAAAATGAAAAAGCCATCTTTAAAGTTAGCTGAACTACCTTTAGACCCGATGAATTGCACTGATGTGGAAAAACAAATAGCGCTTTTAAATTACAAAATGGGTCAGTATTTAGCTAATAATAAAGAAGCTAAATTAACAAGCAAGATGTTTTTCAAACGCTATTCGTGAAGAATTTGTTTGGTCGTTTTTGCAGCGTTTTTATTTAACTTTTCAATTCAAATTTTTCTCTCTCGTGCTGATACGGTTCCTTCGGGATGAACAGGGTTTCCAACTTTGCTACAAAACTTACTTCCAGTAATTCGTCCTTATTTTGCACTAATTTATTTTGGAGCTAATTTACCTTTATTTATTATTTTTTGAAGAAAGATAAAAAAGAGTTTTCTCTATTTAACTTTATTGTTTATGGTCTCACAAATTTTGGCCAACTTAATTTTCACTCAAGATGTTATTTTTACACATATCACTGCTTTTTTTGACTTAGTTGGTGATAAATTACTTACTAAAGACGAAAATGGAAATCCTGTTCATATTGAAGTTGCTTTAAAATTACTTAAAAAGCAATGATATGAACAAAACAAAACTTGACCCATTTTACTTTATTGTTCAATTGGAGCATTTTTTGTAGGAGTGGCACTTGCTTTATCTTGAAAAGCAGGGGGTTCAACTGGTGGAACAGATATTATTGCGTATTATTATGTAACCAAATCTAAGAAATCAATTAGTACTATGCTGTCAATTTTTGGTTTTACTACAGCTATGATTTTCTTAGTTATTTGAGGTGTTGTAGAGCATAGCGATAAATATAAAGATGAGTTACTTATTCGCGATCCAGGAACCTTCATTGGAGCCAGAGAACTTTCAACTTTCTTATACATTTTAATTAGTAATTTAGTAGTTGGAATTTTATATCCAAAATACAAAAAAATGAAAATGACTATTATTTCAAGTGATATTAATAAAGTAATAGCTTATTTAAAACTAATCGAATATTGACACAGTTACAAGATTGTTAGTTTTACTTCAGGATACAATGGAGAAACTAAATATAAAGTTGAAACAGTATTATTGCTTCTTGAATCAAAGAACTTAATCAATGATTTAAAATTAATTGACCCAAACATTTGAATTTCAATGATTCCGGTACATCAAGTCATTGGTAAATTCAACACCCAATTTGTCGAACAATAGCAATCCAACTTGGATTGTTTTTTGTTGCATTTAAATTAATTATTTTTTTAATATCTATTAAAAAACTTATTACTAATATGAGGAGGTTAAATGAAAATAAACGAGCTACCACAAGTTTCAGAAGAAGATTTAAACCACATAAATCCAGGTTTTTCATTGGTGGCTTTAGCTACGGCGTTACCACTTATTGTTGAAGCAATTGCCCCAATTATCGGATTAATAAAATCAAGTTTGGCCATTAGTGGAGAAATTAAAGACAAAAATAATAGCTTTAAGTGAGACAACTCTAAAAAAGTAGAAAAAACATCCACAAACACTTTAAATAAATACATCAGTTTTTAAAACTGATTTTTTTAAAGTGATGTATAATAACAAATGTTACTCTAAGTAACCGTACCAAAAAGGTTTTATAAGCATCTTTATGCACCTTCAGGACGAGCCAACTTCGGAGGTATTGCAATGGTAGCAATTATCGAAACAGGTGGTAAACAATTATTAGTTGAGGAAGGTCAAACAATCTTCGTTGAAAAACTTGAAGGCGAAGAAGGTTCACAAGTAACTTTTGATAAAGTTTTACTTGTTGATTCAAAAATTGGTCAACCTTACGTTCAAAATGCAGTCGTAACTGGTGTAATCGAAAAACAAGGTAAAGCGAAAAAAATCGTTGTATATCGTCACAATGCAAAATCTACTCACAAAAGAAAACTTGGACACCGTCAACCATACACAAGAATTAAAATTACATCTATTCAAGGATAAGGTTAGGTTTTAGAAAATGGCAAAAACAAAAGCCGGTGGTTCTACTAAGAACGGTCGTGATAGTCATAGTAAGAGACTAGGTGCTAAGTTAGGTGATGGACAATACGCAACAGCAGGTTCAATTATTTACCGTCAAAGAGGAACAAAAATCTTCCCAGGTGTAAATGTTGGACGTGGTGGAGACGATACATTATTTACCAAAATTGATGGTTACGTTAAATACGAAAGCAGAAGAAACAGAAAATTTGTTTCAGTTTACCCAGAAAAACAAAAATAAAATGTCTCAGGACATTTTATTTTTTTATACATATTGACATTCTCCAATAAAAGTAATTAATTGTACTCCTTGTTTGATTAATTCGTTATTAAAGGAATTGTCATTATCACTAGGGAAGGAATATGCTTGTTTATTTAAAGACGCAAAGGCTTCAATTAAAGCGTTGATTTTAGTTTCTAAAGTAGTTGAAAAGATAATAATTTTCTCACTTAAAACAGCTGATAAATAATTACTTTCTTTAAAATGTTTTTTTCGAGTATGTTCAAATAATGGATACAAGCTAATGTGTAATACATTAGGTGCAATTAAATTGGCCGGAATCTTATCTAACCCTTGTTTGTGGATTAAAATAATTGAAGCTTGTTTTTCAATTAAGTATTGCAGTAGTTTATGCTCGCTTTTATATCCGTTAATAACAATGGTGTTTTGAGTTGTTAATTTATTAATATTATCTTTTGTAAACTCGTTTAAGTTATCTTCAGCTACTAAATATAAGCGGTGCGGATTATCCAGTATTTTTATGTTCCCAATACTTCAAAAGCCTAAAAAAGCAAACTCTTGGTAATTTAGTGCAATTGGAAATATGTTGCTATAGCAGTTGGTAAAGTTAACATTGTATTTTTGGTATAAAAGTTTAACTTGTTTAATTTCATTTTCAATTTTTTCATCAAAATGATTAATGTTTTGAAAAATTAAGCTTACATTATTTTTGTATTTATGTGCTAAATATTGTAATAATCAATTCATTTTTTTCTCCCTATTAAAAAAATAAAAATTCTAATAAAAAAGTCAAAAAAAGAAAATAAATTATTTTTTCATTTTAAGCTATATAACAAAAAATGCTTATTATTCCTTTTTTATAAGCAAAAGAATGCATTTTTGATTATTTTGAATTTTCTGGAAAAATTCCACACAATAGAATTCAAAACAGATGGGGTGACTTTAGTTAAATTATAATTTAATATAATTTGCATGCTTATTTATTTCAATATAGGAGAGATTATGAAAATTGCATTTTTTGATGCGAAAGACTACGATATTAAATATTTTGATCAATTTAATGATGGTAGACATGAAATTGTATATTTTAAAGAAAACCTTAGCTTAGATACTGTCAAAAAAGCTAAAGGATTCGACGCAGTTTGTGGATTTGTTAACACTTACGGTGACAAAGTTATTTTAGAAGTATTACACAAATTAGGTGTTAAATACTGACTTCAAAGATCAATGGGGTATAACAAAATTGATATTGCCAAAGCCAATGAATTAGGAATTGAAGTGTTTAGAATTTTCAATTACTCAGCTGAAAGTGTTGGAGAAATGGCGATGGCTGGTTTAATGGCTTTAAATAGAAATTTACTTAGAGCTAACAAAAGAGTTACTGATTATAATTTTTCACTTAATGGACTTGATGGAATTTGTGTTAACAACTCAACCATTGGAGTTATTGGTAGTGGAAAAATAGGACAAACTTTCATTAAAATTGCTAAAGGAATGGGTGCAAGAGTTATTGTATTTGATGCCTTTGCTCAAGATAACTTTCCTGATTTAGCCGATAAAATGGGATTTGAGTTTGTTTCACTTAGTGAATTATTCAAAGAAAGTGACTTTATTTCATTGCATGCACCACTTTTACCTTCAACAAGATATATCATTGACAAAGAAGCAGTTAAAATTATGAAACAAGGAGTAATTATTGTTAATACTTCACGTGGAGAATTAATGGATATTACTGCTGTTCTTGAAGGACTTAAATCTGGAAAAATTCGTGGACTTGCAACTGATGTGCTTGAAAGAGAAGAAGGAAGATTTTACGAAGATATTTCAGAACTTAAAGATCAATTCCAAAAACTTGATCCACAATGAAAAGAATTAATTGAAATGGATAATGTGTTAATTACATCACACCAAGCATTTTTAACCGATTTAGCATTAACTCAAATTGCTAAAACTACTTTAGATAATGCTGACGCAGCTCAAAAAGGAGACTTTACCAACGCTTTAAAACTTATGGAAGATGGTAGAGTGAAGAACGGATAATATGAAAAGCTCAATTATAAAGAACTTATTTTCATTTTTTAAATTATCAGCTTCCCAGCGTGGTGAAGCGCTTAAACCAATTGATTTAAGAACCTGAATTATTCATGGTATTAGTGAATTTATTGGAACTATTTTTATTTCAATGGGTCTAGCAGGACTTAGTATTTATGTTGGACATCACACTGTTGAACATTGAGGTTTATTATCAGATGGATTAGTTGGATTTTTTGCAGGATTTGTAGTTGTAGGACTTTGTTTATTTATTTTCTTACGTTGAAGTTGCGATCTAAATCCAATTGTAACTATTACTAGATACTTAAAGGGATTGCATAATGGATGATATGCTTCATACAAAATATTCATTCAAGTGTTAGGTTCATTTGCAGCTGGGGGAATTATTTTATTAATTGGACACTTTACTTCAAGTAATGATTTGCCAAATGCACCAATTAATGCATTAGCTTCTGCTAAAAAAACATTCTTGACTGAAGTTTCAACCATTGAACCTTCAATGGGTCTTGGAGTAGTTGTTATCTTCTTTACCGAAGTATTTATTTCAGCCATTTTATTATTTTCAATTTTCTCACCTACAATTCATTCTAAATATCGTGATTTTATGATTTTATTTATCATTTCAATGTCAGTTTGACTTGGTATTTTTGGAGGAAGTGCAGCTATTAATCCAGCTAGAGGGCTAGCACAGCAACTTCCAACATTATTCTTGGCTGCTGCTCAAAATGAAAACGCATTAAAAATCATTAATGAAGTTTCTGTTGCAACTATTACAATGATTTTAGGAGATTTATTTTCAACCGTATTTTATGTATTTATGCAAGGATTTAATGAACATTACTTCAATCCAATGCTTCACAAAATCATTTTATACAAAAACAATCATGCTAAATCAATGATTTCAAGCAATGATTTCAAGAAACTTTACAACAAAGAAGAGGATCAAAAAGATAAATAATCCTTAATTAATTTGAAGGTATTAAATACCTTCTTTTTTATACCTTTGCTATAATTAAAAAACAAGGAAAGATATGATACAAAAAATAACATTTTTACATGAAGAAGCTAATAAGATTTTAACCAATAATTACTCAAGTAAAGTATCAGCTATTGTTGCAATTGTGTTAATTTCACTTATTTTAATTTCATTAATTAGTTTATGAGTTTGGTTTAAATTCAAAAACACAAAAACTAAAACCAAAGGGTTCAAATTCGAACATAAAGTAAGCGAGTTAATTGAAGATTACGCTAAATCAACTTCATTTACTTATGTACACGGAGGAATTTATTCATATGATTCTAAAATGTATGAAATTGATGGTTTGCTAGTAAGTGATAGTTTAATTGTTGTGCTAGAATATAAGGCCTTTTCAGGATATATGTCAGGGGACGGAGCAAGTGAATACATATTTTTAAGTTCTAAAAAAGGAAAAAAAGTTCGTTTTAAAAACCCGATTTTACAAAACGAAAAACACATTAAACACTTGTGAAATACCATTGGTAAGAAAGTGCCGATTGCTTCTTTTATTATTTTTCCAGATGATTTAAAATTTAATATTTCTAATTTGGATTCGCATGTTCTACTAAGTAATTTAAATGATATTAAAACTAATTTAAGTACCTTGGAAACATCAGCTAAAAGTTTGGTTCCTCAAATTAATAAACAAGATTTTTTAACTACTTTAAAAGCAATGAAAATCAGATCAAAAAAGGAACAACAAAAATTTAACCAAATCATACAAAAGGACAAACATGAATAAAACTAACGCTATTGAAATTGTTGCTCAAGAGTTAAATATTAAAACCGACCAAGTGCAAGTGGTTTTAGATATGTTAGCTAACGGAGACACTGTTCCGTTCATTTCACGTTATCGAAAAGATGCCACTGGCGGACTTGCTGATGAGCAAATTTACAAAATTGAAGATCTTTATAAATACCAAAATGAATTACTTAAACGTAAAGAAGTAATTTTAAAAACATTACAAGAAAAAAATCTTTTAAGTGAAGAGCTACAAAACAATATCTTACAAGCTCAAACCAAAAGTGAGCTTGAAGCGTTGTATCAACCATACAAAGAAGGTAAAATCACCAAAGCAACTGAAGCCATTGCTTTGGGTCTTGAACCATTAGCTAAAAGCATTTTTAACAACAAAGATCCACATTTTCAGCCAGAAGTAGAAGCTAAAAAGTATTTAAATGAAAAAGTTACTTCAGTGGAAATGGCTCTTGAATATGCTTATTACATTATTGCTCAAATGTTGGCTCAAGATTTAGATTTACGTAAAAAAACCAAAGATCGAATTTTACAATATGGATTTATTGTCACTGCTAAAAATCCTAAAGCAGTTGATGAAAATGAAACTTTTAAAATTTATTATGAATATCGTTCATTAATCAAATACATCAAAAACCACAACATTATGGCTATTAATCGTGGAGTTGATTCTAAAATTTTAAAGATGTCTTTTGAATATCAAAAACAATATATTGTAGATGATTATTTATGAAAATACGATCGTAAGAAAATTAACCGTACTTCAATGCAAATTTCGGTTGAAGATGCTCTTAAGAGATTGATTTTACCAAGTTTGGAAAGAGAAATTTTCAGTGATTTATTTGCTAAAGCTGAAAGCAGTGCGATTGTTTTATTTTCAAATTTAGTTGAGAAAATGCTAAATGGTCCTGCTGTCCAAGGGCACAATATAATTGCAATCGATCCAGCTTTTGCAAATGGATGTAAGTTAGCACCACTTGATCAAAATGGAGTTGTTTTGGATGAAGTTGTTAAAATTTTCCCTCCTTTTGCTGCTAAATTTACTTCTGCGAAAAATGTGGAATTAGCTGAAAAAATCACTCTTGACTTAATTAAAAAACACAACATTAGCATTATTGTAATTGGGAACGGGACAGCATCTAGAGAAACTGAAAAATTCATCAGTGACTTAATTAAAAAACACAATTTAAAAGTCGAATATGCAGTTGTCTCTGAAGTAGGAGCTAGTGTGTATTCAGCTAGCGAAAGTGCTAGAGAAGAATTTCCAAATTTAGATGAACAGCAAAGAAGCGCAATCAATATAGGGAGAAAATATCTTGATCCACTTAATGAATTAATTAAAATCGATCCTAAGTCTTTAGGTGTGGGTCAATATCAACACGATGTAAATCAAAAAGAATTGCAAAATTATTTAGATTTTAAAGTTCAAAAAGTTGTATCTTCAATTGGAGTTGATTTAAATACCGCAACAAAAGAAATCCTCACTTATGTACCTGGTTTATCAAAAAAACATGCTCAAAACATTATTGATCACAAAAAAGAAAATGGTGTATTTACCAGTAGAAATGCTCTTAAAAAAGTTAAAGGAATTGGCGAGAAAACTTTTGAACAAGCCATTGGATTCTTGCGAATTTTCAACTCAAAAGAATTTTTAGATAAAACATTTATTCACCCAGAATCATATAAATTAACCAAATCAATTATTAAAGACTACAATTTAGTTCCAACTGAAGAAGGAATTGATGTATCACATTTAAGTGCGCAACAATTAGCAAGTAAATACAACAGCAATGTGTATGATATTGAACTAATTTTAAACGCTCTTTCTTCCCCAAGCAAAATTATTCGTAATTACAAAGGCGGATTTATTTTAAAAGACTCTATTATGTATGATGAGGATTTACGTCCTCAAATGCAAGTTCAAGGAACAGTTTCAAACGTAACTGATTTTGGAATTTTTCTTTATATTGGAGTTAAAAATAGTTTATTTATTCACTCTTCAAAACTTAATTTAAATAAAGAACAAACACCAGCAGATGTGTATTATCCAGGAATGGTACTTGATTGTTTAATTGAGACTGTAGACTTAGAAAAGAAAAAAATCTCTGGTGTTTTATCACAGTAACTCCTTCAGTGGAGTTTTTTTGTTGTTTTTAAGACACTAAAATGAACGTTATAACTTAATATTAAGTTATAATTAAAATTAACTATGAAATCTGCAAAAAACTTATTTGACTTTAAAACAACTGAAATGCGTATTGCCGAAAGAGCGCTAAAAGATATTAACAAACTTGAATCTTTTGTGGCTCAAATGAGCGATGAAGAACTCAAATCGCAAACTACTAACTTTAAAGAATTACTTTCTCAAGGGTATACTTTAGAGCAAATTCGTAATGATGTTTTTGCTGTTGCTCGTGAAGCGACCAAAAGAGTTTTAGGGAAAAGACCTTATGACGTACAAATTTTAGGTGGTTTACTTTTAGATTTAGGTTCTGTGGCTGAAATGAAAACTGGAGAAGGTAAAACCATCACTTCAATAGCTCCGGTTTACTTAAATGCGCTTTTAGGTAAAGGAGCCATTGTTTCAACAGTTAACGAATACTTAAGTGAACGTGATGCTGTCGAAATGGGTGAAGTATTTAACTTTTTAGGATTAACTGTAGGAATTAACAAAGCCCAAATGAATCCAAACGAAAAACGAAAAGCTTATGCAGCTGACATCACATATTCAGTGCACTCAGAACTTGGATTTGATTATCTAAGAGATAACATGGTTGAAAACATGAGTGAAAAAGTGCAAAGAGGATTGCAATTTTGTTTAGTTGATGAGGTTGATTCGATTTTAATTGATGAAGCTAAAACTCCGCTTATTATTTCTGGTGGTGAGAAACAAGATGCAACCACATATTTTGCAGCTGACCAATTTGTGAGAACTTTAACTAAAGATGATTATTTAATCGATGAAGAATCTAAAGCTATTACTTTAACTCACTCAGGAATTGCTAGGGCAAACAAATTTTTCAAAGTTGATAATATCTATCACATTGAAAACTCTGAAACTGTGCATTTAATCCAAAATGCTCTTAGAGCTCATAAAATTATGCGTAATGATGTTGAATACATTGTTCGTGATGGAAAAATTGAACTTGTGGATAGTTTTACCGGACGGATCATGGATGGACGTAGTTATTCAGAAGGACTTCAACAAGCCATTCAAGCTAAAGAAATGGTAGAAGTTGAACCTGAAACCCAAACTTTAGCAACCATTACTTACCAAAACTTCTTCCGTATGTTTGTTAAGCTATGTGGAATGACAGGAACTGGAAAAACCGAAGAGCAAGAATTTATCGATATTTACAACATGCGGGTGAATGTAGTTCCAACTAACAAACCAATTCAACGGGTAGATGAACCGGACGCTATTTTTGCTAGTTCGCTTGATAAATGAAATGCTGTTACTGAAAAAGTTAAACAACTTTACGAAAAAGGACAACCAGTATTAATTGGAACAGCTCAAATCGAAGATTCTGAAGAATTGCATAAACATTTACTTCAAGCAGGAGTTCCTCATACAGTTTTAAATGCTAAACAAAATGCTTCAGAAGCTGAAATTATTTCTAAAGCAGGGCAAGTTAAATCAGTCACAATTGCCACAAATATGGCAGGTAGAGGAACTGATATCAAACCATCAAAAGAGGCTTTAGAATTAGGTGGTTTATACGTTATTGGAACTGATAAAGCAGAATCTAGAAGAATTGACAATCAGCTTAGAGGTCGTTCAGGTCGTCAAGGAGATGTGGGAACCAGTAAATTTTATGTTTCAATTGATGATCCACTTATGCAAAGATTTGCTAACTATGAAAGTTTCAAAGAAGCGTATGCTGATTCTCATGGGAAAGAAGTTACAAATAAAAACTTGCGTTTTGCTTTCAATCATGCTCAAAAGAAAATCGAAGGATTTAACTACGATTCACGTAAATCAGTTCTTAATTATGATGACGTTATTCGTCAACAAAGAGATTTAATTTACTCTCAAAGAGATCTGATTTTAGATGCAGACGATCCTGAATTTATCATCGAAAGAATGATTAAGCATACTACTAATTCAATTGTTAATTTTCCAGCGTACAAAAGCAAACATTCTTATAATTACGCTGAACTTGTAAAGTTCTTAAATGAAAATATTGGTAACTTAATTGCTTTTAATTTTTCATTAAAAGAAATCAGTAGAATTTATGAAAAAGATCTTCCTGAATATATCTCAAACGTTATTATTCAAGCATTTAGCAAATGAAGAGAAAACGCTTTAAAAAGTGCTCCAGCAGAAGAAGTAAATTACATTGAAAAACAAATTATTTTATCTACATTAGATGAAAAGTGAAAACGTCATATTAATCGTATGGAAAAGTTGCGTTCAAATGTTAACTTAGTTCAATATTCACAAAAAAATCCATATCAAATTTATACCGAAGAAGGAACTAAAATGTTTGAAGCAATGATTGAAAATATTGCTTTTGATGTGATGCTAAGAATTTTCTCAAACCGTTTAGGAGCTCGTTCATTAATTACTCGTGAAATGGAAAACGATCCAATCTTCCAAGAAATTATGCAAAGTTTTAACAATGATTTAACTAAATCTCCAGCTGAAAGAGAACAAGAAATCATTAACGTTTACAATAGTGTAAAAGCTCGAATGGAAGAAATAGCAATGAGTTTGAATATGTACAACGTTACAAATGATAAAGAAGATGAAGAAGTTCCAGTTGAACAACCTCCAATAAGTGAACAAAGCAATTCTCAAAGTATTCAAAGTGTTGAACCACAAAATTCAGCTCAAGAAGAAAAAGAGACTTCAACAACTTCTGATGAAGAAATGCTTGAATTACTAAAAAGAGATTTTGAAACACTCAAAGAAGAATTTGAAGAAACTACCTTGGATCCTAAAGTCCATAATCTTATTTTTAATGAACAAGAAAAATTGCAAGATGATTCAAATGTTGAAACTCAAAATGACATTACTCTTTTAAAAGAAACAGTTCAAAAAATTGAGAATGATGCTGCAGAGCAACCAAAACGTAAAAGAGGAAGACCTCCAAAAAATAAAGATATTCAACAATCAGAAATATTAGAAAGTAAATCAACTAAATCAAAACCAAAAGCAAGCAAAAACAAATCAACAGCAGAAACTAAGACAAATAAAAAAACTCAAGCATCAACAAAGAGAACAACTTCAAAGGATAAAGCCGTTGATAAATAATACTTATTTGTGCTAATTAGTGTTATAATTTAGAAGAGCCGACATCGAGATTCGAATGAATTTTGTGTCAAATAAGTCTGTTTTACAGACTTTTTCTTTACATTTTTAGCACTTTTTTAATATAATAAAAAGTAATTGTATTTTAAGGGGTAAACATGTTAGAAGTTCAAAATTTAAGCAAAATTTTTAGTGATAAAAAACTCTTCGAAGGAGTTAATTTAAAATTTACTGAAGGTAATACATACGGAATTATTGGAGCAAATGGAGCTGGGAAATCAACTTTTTTAAAAATTCTTTCTGGACAAGTTGAACAAACTAGTGGAAATGTAATTATTGAAAAAAACAAGCGGATTTCAGTTCTTTCTCAAGATCATAATGCTTATGATGATTTTGTAGTTACTGAAGTAGTAATCATGGGTAATACTGATTTATATGCCATTAAGGAACAAAAAGATGCCATTTACGCCAATCCAGAAGCAACAATGGAAGATTATGAAAAAGCTGCCGAATTAGAAGAAAAATTCGGAGAACTTGGTGGATGAACCGCTGAAAACGATGCTCAAGAGTTACTTTCAAATTTAAGCATTCCTAAAGATAAATGAAATTCTTTAATGAAGGATTTAACAGCCAATCAAAAAATTAAAGTACTTCTTGCTAAAGCTTTATTTGGAAATCCAGATATTTTAATTATGGATGAGCCAACTAACCATTTAGATCTAAGAAGTATCAAATGACTTGAAAACTTTTTAATTGACTATCCAAACGTTGTTATTGTTGTTTCTCACGATAGCGATTTTCTTGATTCAATTTGTACTCACATTGTTGATATTGATTACAATGAAGCTAAAATTTACACTGGTAATTATTCATTTTGAAAACAATCATCTGAATTAGCTAGAGAAATGATGAAACAATCAAACATGAAAAAAGAAGCACAAATTGAAAAACTTAAAGAATTTATTGCTCGTTTTAGTGCTAACGCTTCTAAATCTCGTCAAGCAACTTCAAGAAAAAAATCACTTGAGAAAATTCAACTTGATGAAATTAAACCTTCTAATCGTAAATATCCTTATGTTCGCTGAGACATGAATCGTGATCATGGTAAACAAATTTTAACTGTTGAAAACCTTACTTACAAAAATGAAAACGGGGAAGTACTTTTTGAAAACCTTTCATTTACATTAACACCTGGTGAAAAAATGGTTGTTATTGGAGAAGATGACATTGCTAAAACCAAATTACTAGCTATTTTAGCTGGAGAATTGCAACCAACAAGCGGAACTGTTGAATGAGGACAAACTATTAAAACCAGTTATTTCCCAAATGATAATGCTAAATACTTTAACTCAGATATGACTATTTTAGAGTGAATTTCTAAATGACCACTTGAAAATACTTTAGAGGAAAACAAAGATGTATCCGATTCAAGAATGCGTGGATTCTTAGGAAGAATGCTTTTCTCAAATGATTCAGTATTTAAAAAAGTTAATGTTACAAGTGGAGGAGAAAAAGCTCGTTTAATGTTTTCAAGAATGATGCTTTTAGAAAGTAACTTTATTATTTTGGATCAACCACTTGATCACTTAGATGCTGAAAGTATTGACTCAGTAATTGAGGGGGTTAAATCATACCGTGGAGGGGCTATTTTCACCACATATAACCGTGCTTTCGTTAATCAATGTGCTGATGTTATTTTAGAACTTAAAAACCCTCAAGAAAGTTTCTTATTTAGAGGAACTCTTGAAGAATACGAAGAAGCAATGGAGTATTAATGAATCGCTTTTTTGTTTTTGAAAAACAAAATGATTACTTTATTTTGCCTAAAGCAACCTTAGAACATTTAAAAGTAATTCGAGTTAAAAATAAAGAGTTTATCTGTGTGTTTGAAGAAAATTTTTATGTTTGTGTTTTAGAAGAAAATAAAGCTAAAATTGTGTCTAAACTAAATTTAAATCATGAATTTAATTTTGAAGTAACTTTGGCTATGTCTATTATTAAGTTGGATCGATTTGAATGAATGCTCCAAAAAGCTACTGAACTTGGAGTTACAAAAATTATTCCAATTGCTAGTCAATATTGTGATGGAGATTTGGTTAAATACAAATTTAATAAAAAAAGAGAGCGTTTTGAAACAATCTTACAAAATGCAGCTGAACAATCTTTCCGTAACAAAATTCCTGTTTTGCTACCAATTACTGATTTTGAACAAGCAGTTAAAATACCAAGTAAATACAAATTTATTGCTCATGAAAAAGTAAGCGTTCAAGATTCTAAAAGAGTGTCAATTGATGATGAATGCTTGCTATTTGTAGGGCCTGAAGGTGGATTTTCAGACGCTGAAATTTCTTTAGCCGAACAACATGATATCAAAGCAATTTCACTAGGAAAAAGAATTTTACGTGCAGAAACTGCCGCTCTTTATTTACTTTCTCAAATTGAACAAAAATAATCACCTATTTTGGTGATTATTTTTGTTCAGGAGTTAAGATTTTAACTTTAACAGATTTAGTTTGTGGTTTTTTCTCTACTGAATGAAGAAGTAACATTTTTTCAATTTCGATTCCAATTGAAGGGTAATCAATGAAAATTTTTGAACGATAACTACTGATACGGTCATAAACAGATTGATAACCAATATCGGTTAATCTCAAGTTGTTAGTTACTTGCACACTTAATGCAATATATGATTCATGTGAAGAACACACAATGTTTGAAATGTTTTTTTCTTTGGTTAATTTAATAAAGTCAGAGACATTTTTTGAATTGTTAAAAGCTACTTCGTATTTTTGGAATGAATATCCTTTTTCTTGGCAAGCACGCATAAATCCGGCATAACGATCTTCTTTTTGAGTTAGTGAAAGTTTAGCATCTTCTAAGAATAAAATACTACTTCTTTCATGAGAAACTGTACTAATTAAAGCTTTAGTTACATCATAAAAGGCGGCTGTTTCATCTACTTTAATTCAGCTTAAACCATTTACTTGGTGCTCATAAACTACAATTGAAACATCTTCTACAGTTTTAAGAAAATCAAACAATTTTGAATCGTATTCAGGATTAAAAATTACTAATGAGGTTGGTCTTCAAGAAAGAATATAACGAACAGTTTCAATATATTCTTCACTACTTTTACCAGTGAAAGTAATTGTCACTCTTCGATTGTTTTTTTTGCATGCTGCTACAATCCCGTTTACAATTGAAAAGTACAAGTTTTGAGTTCATTCAGGCATGATAATAAAAATTGATTGATCTCTACCTCTAATTAACCTTGCTCCATGATTTGGATAGTATTGATGCTCTCTAACAACGTCCTCAATTTTTTTACGAGTCTTTGTTGATACATAACCATTATTGTAATATCTACTTATTGTTGAAATAGATACTCCAGCTTGTTCGGAGATATCTTTATATGAAATTTGTTTACTCATATTTTAATTATATAGTATATATCTCAAATGTGAAAAATTTGCCACTTTTTTAAAACGGATTTTTAACAACAAAAAAACCTTCTTCCGAAGGTTAAATTATTACGTGAAAGGCCTTTGTATAATTGGCAAGCAGCGATTCTTTCCGAATCCCATTCTTGTTTTCACAAGCATTAGTTAAAGTATAGCATACAAAAAGGAAAAAAACAAATATTTTTTTAAGATTTCTCCTGTTATTTAATTAATTAAATAAGTTTATAATTAAATTATGAAACAAACTAATTTAATTGTCTCATCTATGTTAAAACTCACATTTTTTGCTCCGATACTTGTTTTAACTTCTTGCTCTACAAATCCAAAAAGTATCACCGTTGAAGTGGCTACACAATATGATAGTAATGATTTAAAGAATGATTCTACACATTTGATTGATTATAGTTCTTTTGTTCATGAAGCAATTGAATCAGCACAAAATCAATATCCTAGCGTATTTTTTTCTCGCAATGCCGCACAAGTATATACTGCTTCGTTTATGCAAGCTCTTATGCAATTGCAACTTTTACATAAAAATCCGCAACCTAATCCATACAATGATGTTTTATATTTAATTTATAATCAAACTAACAATTATGAAAAAACTATTAAAGGAGAAAAACAAAGATTTAATTTCAATCCTATATTAGAAAAATATGGCGATGAGGCCTTGAAAAATTATATAAATGAGTATAACATTAAAAACGGAAAAATACTGCTTTTAGATTCACCTAAATACATTGGTAATTCAAGTGAAAATTATTGATTATTTCCTAAAAGTTTAGATGAAATCCAAGGATATTTAAAACCATATTTAGATGCAGGAGTAAATTTATTTGATTTTTACATCTCAGATGTTTCATTAATTGATATGCCAAATAATGTTAGGGATTGAATGCTTGCTCATGCCAATAAATTAGTGATATTAAGTGATGGAAATGCTCAACCATACTATTTTATGAATGGTAATTACGTTCCTTGAGCAAAAAAACAAAGCAAAAGTTATTCTAAGGAAGAATTGTTAGCATCATGAAACTCACTAAAAACTTCAACTCCAAACAAAATTGATTTTAGATACTATTACACTTTAACTGATAAGGTAAGAATTTATAATTTAAGCAACAAATACATTGAGTTTTTCAACAAAGATTTACAAAAAGCTAACAGAAGCTGAGCTCAATTAAAAGTGTACAATAGTCCATTAAATTACACAACTTTACTTAAAGATTTTAAAGAATTTTCACAAGAAGAGTTTACTTTAGATTATCAACAATTAAATCACTTGTATAAAAAAACATTTCAAGATTTAATAGTTCATGGTAAAGAGCACTTAGATAAAAACAAGAAAAACATTGTTTTCATTGGATCAAGTTTGTTTAAAAAAGATCAAAATGGAAACACTAAAGTAGTTACTGATCCAAGAATAAAAGCAGAAGTACACGCTTATTTTGAGAAAATTCGTCAATTGTATCCTGAAAGTGAATATAACTATTTGTATAAACTTCATCCCGTGTATAAAGATCAAGAAGCTATTGAATATGTTAAATTAATCACTAACAATCATGATCAAAACGCTATTATTTTAGATCCAAGCATTTCTTGAGAAAATATGCTTACTTTAGAGTTTCAAGCTTTAGAAAATAATGAATCAATTTTGTTTAGTAAAGATGATTTTATTGCAAACACATCCAAAACTATGCTTTTTGGCTTTCAACCTACTACCACAGTGCTGCTTTCTACATTGGTGATGCTTCAGGCTCAATTTAACATCGATTTAACTAAAGCGTTATTGTTTGTTAATCCTAACAATTTTCCTCTTGCTGGTTCCTTTAACATGATAAATAGAGCTTCCATATCTAATGATGAAGTAGGGTATAAAACAAATAAACAACAACTTTATAGTGTTTATCAATACTTTATTCAAACACAAGCTTTCCCAAAGGTGGAGGAGTTTCCACTTATGAAGGATTTTTTAACTTCTAAATAAGTCAAACAACATGCTCTCTTAATAAGAGAGCAATTTTTATAAATTTAGTAAAATATAAAAATATGAATAAAGATAAGATTAAAAACTTTTCAATTATTGCTCACATTGACCATGGTAAAAGTACTTTAGCTGATCGGATTTTGGAATTAACAAATACTGTTTCGCAAAGAGAACTTAAAGCCCAATTTCTAGATTCAATGGATTTAGAACAAGAAAGAGGGATTACCATCAAATTAAATGCAGTGCAACTTAAATACAAGGATTACACTTTTCATTTAATTGATACTCCAGGTCATGTTGATTTCACTTATGAAGTATCTCGTTCGCTAGCAGCTAGCGAAGGAGCTCTTTTACTTGTTGATGCCACACAAGGAATTGAAGCACAAACTTTAGCGAATGTGTATTTAGCTATTGAAAACAATCTTGAAATCATTCCAGTTATTAACAAAATTGATTTACCAAGTGCAGATGTTGAACGGGTAAAACAAGAAATTGAAGAAGTGATTGGAATTCCAACCGACCATGCTGTTCTTGTATCGGCTAAAACCGGTTTAGGAGTTGATAAGTTGCTTGATGCTATTGTTGAATACATTCCTTCACCAAAGCATGCTGATGATAATAAACCGCTTAAAGCTTTAATTTTTGATAGTTATTTTGATCCGTATCGTGGAGTGGTGCTTTTAATTAGAATTTTTGAAGGTAAGTTAAAAGTCGGTGATAAATTTAAATTCATGTCACATAACACTAAAGCTGAATATCATGTTATTGATTTAGGAGTAAGAAACCCTCATGAATCTAAAAAAGAATACCTTGAAGCTGGAGAAGTTGGATGAGTATCAGCGGCTATTCGAGATGCTAAAGAAGTTTCAGTAGGAGATACCATCACTTTAGTGGATAATCCCACTTCAGAAGCTCTTCCTGGATACAAAAAAATGAAACCAGTTGTATTTACTGGATTTTATCCAATTGATACACGTGATTATTCAGTGCTTAAAGAATCACTTGAAAAAATTTCGCTTTCAGATTCTTCAATAACCTGAGAACAAGAAACCTCTAAAGCTTTAGGATTTGGTTTTAGAGTTGGGTTTTTAGGAATGTTACACATGGAGATTTTACAAGAGCGTTTAGATCGTGAATATCAAGTAGGTATCATAGCGACATCCCCTTCTGTTGAATATAAAGTACATATGACAAACGGAACTCACGAATTTATTTCTAACCCTACTTTACTTCCAGATCGAACTTTTATTGAATACATTGAAGAGCCTTATATTGAAGCAAGCATTTTTGTGCCTAATGAATACATTGGGAATGTTATGGAACTGTGTCAAAATCAACGGGGAATATATAAAGCTCTTGAAGTAATTGATGATAAACGAACTAGAATTATTTATGAACTCCCTCTTGCGGAAACTATTTTTAATTTCTTTGATCGTTTAAAAAGTTCAACCAAAGGATATGCATCCTTTGAATATGAGTGAATTGGATATCGTACAAGTGATTTAGTTAAGGTTGACATTTTATTAAACGGAGATAAAGTTGACGCTTTTTCTATTATTACTCACCGTGATAAAGCTTATGAAGCTGCTAGAGAACTAACTAAAAAACTTAAAGATGCTATTCCAAGACAAAACTTTGAAGTTCCAGTACAAGCAACAATTGGTGGAAAAATTATTGCTCGTGAAACAATTAAAGCTTACCGTAAAGATGTTACTGCTAAGCTTTACGGAGGAGATGTTACTCGAAGACAAAAGTTGTTGAAAAAACAAAAAGAAGGTAAAAAGAGAATGAAGAAACTTGGATCAATTGAAGTTCCTCAAGAAGCTTTCTTATCAATTCTAAAAACCAATACTGACCCACAAAAATAGGAGAAATTATGTCAAACCAAAAACAATTATTAAAAGATGATTTTTACGAATACATCAATAAAGATTGATTAAAAACAGCAAAAATCGATTCAGATAAACCAGCTATTTCAGCTTTTGGAGAATTGGATAAACAACTTGAAAAGCAACTTATGTCTTTAGCTGATGAATTAGTCAAAGATGCAAACAATCTACAAGGCCCACTTGCAGAATTTGCAAAATTTTACAAAATGTTTAAAAATTACAAAAAAAGAAATGAGTTAGGTTTTGAACCAATTAGAGCGTTTATTGCTGAAATTGAATCGTTAAAAAGTTTTGAAGAATTAGCTGAAAAACTAGTTTCAAAACGTGCCACTTGAAGTTATTTACCAATTAACTTAGAAGTGGATAGTGATTTTGTTAATCCAAATATCAAAGTTCTTTGAATGGGTGAACAATCAATCATTTTACCTTCAAAAGAGTATTATGAAAAAACTGATTCTCGCAAACATTTAAAGGTTTTTAAAGACATGGCAATTGAGTTATTGCACAAATTTGGTTATTCACTAAACAAAGCCACAGCCATTGTAAAAAAAGCTTTAGAATTTGATAATTTAGTTAAAGATTATGTTTTATCTTCTTTGCAAAAAGCTGATTATACAAGTTTATACAATGTTGTTAAACTTGAAGAACTTCAAAATTCTTCAAAATACTTTGACTTAGAAAAATTAGCCAAAGAAATAGTAGGAAATAACATTGATAGCATTGTAGTAACTAACAGAGAATATGTTAAAAATTTAGATGCAATTTATAACGCAGATACTTTTGAAAACTACAAAGCTATGCTTATTGTTAAAAACATTCAACAAGCTTGTGCGTATTTATCAGATGAATTAAGAGTGTTAGCTTCAAAATTAGCATTACATCTTAAAGGAATTGATAAACCGGTTTCAAATAAAAAATACGCTTTCAAAAAAGCAGAAAGTTGATTCTCAAAACCTTTAGGACTAGCTTATGCAGATAAATACTTTGGAGCAAAAGCTAAAGAAGATGTACAAAAAATGATTGCTCGAATGATTGAAATTTATACCAATCGTTTAAAAGAAAATAATTGATTAAGCAAACCAACTATTGAAAAAGCAATTTTAAAACTTTCAAAAATGGATGTTATGGTTGGTTACCCAGAAAAAATTAGACCATTTTACAATGAATACAAAGTAACAACATACGCCCAAAAATCTAATCTTTTTGCTAATGTTTTAAACTTCCAAGAAATCTTGCAAAAATATCAAGACTCATTTTACTTAAAAAATGAATCAAAAGAATACTGAGAAATGTCTCCAGCGATTGTTAATGCTTACTTCCATCCAATCAAAAACCACATTGTTTTTCCAGCTGGAATTTTACAAGCACCTTTTTATAACATCAACCAATCTTCTTCAGCTAATTATGGTGGAATTGGAGCGGTTATTGCTCATGAGATTTCGCACGGATTTGACAATAATGGGTCTCAATTTGATGAAACAGGTTCACTCAATAACTGATGAACCGATGAAGATAGAGCTAAATTTGAAGAACGTAAGCAACAAGTGATTGAACTTTTTGAAGGATTTGATACTGGAATGGGACTTGTAAATGGAGCTTTAACTGTCTCAGAGAATATTGCAGATTTAGGTGGATTTTCGTGTGCATTGGAAGCTGCAATGCAAGAAAAAGACTTTAACGCTAAAGATTTCTTTGAAAACTGAGCTCGTATTTGAAGAATCAAAGCTAAAGCAGAATACATGAACTTATTGCTAAAAACCGATGTACACGCTCCAGGAAAAGCACGGGCAAATGTACATATTAAGAACTCAGATTTATTTTATGAAGTATATGGCATAACCAAAGAAGATAAAATGTATTTACCAAAAGAAAAAAGAGTCAAAATTTGATAATTTGAGCAGGCCTATTGGTCTGCTTTTTGCTTTATTTGTTCATTTATACATTATTTTAATATAATTAAAATATGTATACAAAAAGCAAGCTTAAAATCGTATTTTTTACCATTATTACCTTTGGATTAATTTGAATCAAGTGAAACAAACAAACTAAACACCAAAAAAACACTATTTATCAAGTTGATAAATTACCTTTTAATTTAGAAGTGTTTCTAAATTGTTTTTCAAACTTAACAGATATTGAATCAATTGAACTCAAACCATCACGAGTAACAATTTTGTTTAAAAAACAACCACAAGTTAATGTTGATCAGTTAAAACAACTTAAAGGAATTAGCGGAATTATGCTTAATAGCAACAAAATGTCCTTGATTTTAGGAGAATTTTCAAAAGCAACTTATGAATTACTTTTGCAACATAAAGGATAAATATGAAAAAAGATAAATACCAAACTATTTTAGATAATTTACTCGATATTGATCCGCTTGATTCTTCAGTGTTTACTAAACTTACTCGAAACACTTTAGGACAAAGTAATTATTTTGATATTTTTCGTCTCTTTGGAAAAGAGAATTTTCACCATATTTTAAATAACGAAAAATTCAAACTCAATTTAGTGGAGCAAACTATTGTTAATGCTTATGAGAACATTCAAAAAACTACTAATTTAAACGATTTGGATTTTTTATTAGAAAATCTTTATAAATACGAAATTGTTCAAGACCGAAACATCCGTAAGCAATATCCAACCTTTGAACAAATTAAACAAAAATTAACCGAGCACTTAGAAAAACTTATTCAACAATCTTTATTTAGATGAAAGAGAATTAAAGACCGTGCAGACACTATTTTAGAAGAAACTAACATTTGACCTTTACATATTGGGTTCTTGTTTGTGTCCTTAAAAAAAGATGATAAAAGTATTTATGCACCCCTTTTACTTAAAGAAGTGCAAATTGATTTTGAAAACGGAAAACCGGTGCTTTATAGTAATGGTGAAATTAAAATTAATGATAAGTTGTTGTTTTTATTAAACAACTATGGTTTTGCTATTGACATTGATGATAATTTTAAAGAATTCAAAATAACCAATTTAATTGATGAATTAAGAACTCAATGAAGAGGAATTTATTCACTTCCTGCTAATATTGTTGCTCCTTTTAAAGAATATAAAAATGAAGATATTGTTAATGAGAATCTTCAATTTCACCCAGGAGGGGTTCTAGGAATTTTTCAACCTTCAGGTGGTTATCCAAGAAATCGGATGAAACAAATTATCCAAAGTGGAAAGCTGGAAAGCATCATTGATGTTGAAATTAATAAAACTAAATATCAAGAAGTTGTTGATAAATCGATTTTTAATCCTAAATTATCTTTATTTAGGTTAACTTCTTCAAATCTTTCTCAAGATAAGGCTATTATTTCGGCTTTAAATCAAAACACCATTATTTGAGGTCCGCCCGGAACTGGTAAATCGCAAACCATTGTTAATTTATTAACAAATATTTTAGTGTACAACAAAACTGCTATTGTGGGTTCTCAAAAGAAAGTGGCCTTAGAAGTTATTCGTAAAAGAATGAAATCGCTTGCTATGTTTTGTTTGTTTGTCCTAAATTCTAAAGACATGAGCAAACGAGAATTCTACAAACCAATTGCATCATATTTAAATGAACTAGAATATCACAAAACTTCTACTAAGATCGTTCGTCCACAATTAGCAAGTGAAAGCGAAATCAACTTTGTTAAACATGCAAATGGAGAAATTAAAAAACCAGCTATTCGTGAAGCTTTAGAAGCTATTTATTATCTTGCGGAAAATAAGCTTGATTTTAAAGGTGAAGAAGATATTTTATATGCAGCAAAATTACCTAAAAATGTAGTAATGCCAGATTATGTTGAGCAAGGATTGACTCCGAAAAAATTACTTGAATTATCTGGAAGTAAATTCTTTTTTACCAAACAATATCGTGCATTAAAAGAGCTTGGAATTAGTATCGATCAGAATCTAAGTGAATATAAAGGTTCACTTAAAGAATTGCAATTGAAATTTAAAAACTTAATCCCTTATCAAGAGGGCGCTTTAAATGATGATAATGTTTTATACAAACTTAAAAACTTAGAAGAAATGCATTCACATTTAAATGCTCCAGTAGATACATTTGATGCTGAAGAAATAAAAAAAGTAATTTTAGAACGTATTAGTGATAAATTAGAAAAACTCAGCGATGAAGATAAACAACTATATAAAGAATTTTCAGCTTCAGTTAGAATTCAAAATCTACATCCGCACCGTTTTGTAAAACGCTATACTTCAATTATTAAAAAAGTTTTCCCAATTATCATTGCTACCCCTGATTCAGATTTATCTGGCTGAGAAGAAAAAGAATTTGATTATGGTATTTTGGATGAATCCAGTCAAATTTTCATTGAAAATGGACTTACTTTCTTGTATTTAGCTAAAACTAAAATCTTAGCTGGAGATCAAATGCAAATGCGTCCAAGCAACTGATTTGGAACTAGAGTTACTGACGATTCAATTTATGGACATGTTGAATCGATGCTTGATTATGCAATGGGTCTTGGAGTTTATCATGTTTTATTAAATAAAAACTATCGTTCTGATTATGCAAGTTTAATGACTTTCTCAAGTCAAAACTTTTATAACTCGCAACTAGATGTTGTGGATAATGCTAAAAACAGCGACAAAAATCCAATTGAAGTCTATGAAGTGGATGGGATTTGAGACGATAATAAAAACGAAAAGGAAGCTAATTTAGCTTTAGAAATTACACTCAAAGAATTACCTAATTACTCAAAAATCATTTTACTTGCCTTTAACGCTAAACAATTTAATTATCTTAAAGATAAGATTTTTGTTGAATATCCACAGCTTGAAAACGCAATTCGTAACGGGCAATTGATGGTTAAAAATCTTGAAAACATTCAAGGAGATGAGGCTAATTTAGTTATTGCCACTGTTGCTTATGATAAAAATGCAAAATTAACTTCAACATACATTGCTAAACAAGGTGGAAGAAATGCTTTAAATGTAGCTATAAGTAGAGCTAAAGAAAAATTGATTGTAATTAAAACAATTAAATCCGAAGAAGTTACTATTTTACCTAACTCTTCAGATGATTTAATCATCTTTAAAAAATGATTACAATTTTTAGAATCTTCTCCAGAAAAGAGACTTAATTTATTAAATGAATCATTTACCAAACACAAAGAAAAACTTTCAAGCAATTCAGAAAAAGTTTGATTCACTAAAATTGTGGACAAACGATTAAATTCACTTTTTAGCAATCGTCCAGGATTTGATGTTTTTAAAGATTATTCAATTGGTTCTTTAACCATTGATTATGTAATTACTTTTAATCGTGTTCCTTACAAATGTTTGGTTGTTGATGTATTTAACTACGATAATGGATATGCTGATTACGCATTACTTAAAGATAAAGTCAAATTCTTAAAAAACAAAAATTATGACGTGGAATTACTAAATCCACTTAATTATGTGAATTTACTCAGAGAATTTGAAGGTTGAATCAAAGACAAAAACTTAATTGATTTTAAAGATCACACCAAAGAATTTAACACCGCTTATTACACTTTAAATGAAATTAACAATACTAAATTAACTCAAGAAGTAGTTGAGTCTAGTGAGGAAACAAATGAAGGAATTAACTAATTTATTTAAATATTTTTCCAGTGAATCAAAACTCAAAATTATCATTCATTTATACATGTGTTCAAAAGCTGAATGTGATGTTCAGACCTTAAGTGAACTTTTTAATATCAAACAAGCAAATTTGTCAAAACATTTAAGCGTATTACGCAATGATGATATCATCAAAACCAAAACAAAGGGCATTTATGTGTATTATTACATCAATAGAGACTTTTGCAACAAGTATCATCAACTACTTGATTTACTTGCAAAAGAACCGCTGTTAGAGCCATATGCATGCTCATGCAATTCAACCCATACTCACACTCATTAAAATCTCTTTTATAGAGGTTTTTTTATTACTTCCAAAGCCAAAAAATGAAAAATGGTATAATAAAATTATATTTTATTATAAAGGACATTTTATGGCACAAAACAAGAACAAAAATGAAGAAGAACTTAAAGTATCTTTAGAAGAGGACAAAGAATATGATTACGAAGAAAATAATCGTGTTGTTTTTAAAAAGAAACAACCAGTAGTAATTGAAGATGATGTTGAAGAAGAAATTCCTCAAAGCAAAGAGGAATATCAAGTTCAATCTCAAATTATTACCGAGGCAAGCGAAGGAGTCGCTCCTGTAACTATTGATAGTGAAATGCGAAACTCATTCTTAGAGTATGCAATGAGTGTTATTGTCTCAAGAGCTCTTCCTGATGCACGTGATGGTTTAAAACCAGTACATCGTCGGATTTTATTTGATATGAGCGAACTTGGCATCACTCCCGGAAGTCAACATCGTAAAAGTGCTCGGATTGTTGGAGATGTGCTTGGGAAATATCACCCTCATGGAGATTCTTCTGTTTATGAAGCTATGGTTAGAATGGCGCAAGATTTTTCAATGCGCTATCCTCTTGTAGATGGACATGGTAACTTTGGTTCTATTGATGGTGATGAAGCTGCTGCTATGCGTTATACTGAAGCAAGAATGTCTAAAGTAGCTGCGGAAATGCTTGAAGGAATTAAAAAAGATACTGTTGATTTTGTTGATAACTACGATGCAAGTGAAAAAGAGCCTGAAATTTTACCTTCACGCTTTCCTAATTTACTTGTTTCTGGAGCAACTGGAATTGCAGTAGGGATGGCTACTGAAATTCCTCCTCACAACTTAGGAGAAGCAATTGATGCTACTATTGCTTTGGCTCAAAATCCTGATATTACAACTAAGGAATTAATGGAACACATTAAAGGTCCGGACTTTCCTACTGGCGCTATTATTTTAGGAACTAAAGGTATTTATGATGCTTATGAAACTGGAAAAGGAAAAGTTCCTGTTCGTTCTCGTTGTGAAGTGAAAGAATTTTCAAATGGTAAAGCTAAAATTATTATTACCGAAATTCCTTATGCAATTAAAAAATCAGCAATTGTACAAAAAATTGCTGAGTTACACAAAGACAAAGTCATTGAAGGTATTTCCGATTTAAGAGATGAATCAAACCGTGAAGGAATTCGAATTGTTATAGATGTTAAAAAAGGACATAATCCTCATATACTTTTAAATAAACTTTACCAAAAGTCATATTTACAAACTAATTTTAATGTTAATATGGTTGCATTAGTTAATGGTGAACCAAAATTATTAAACTTAAAATCAGCATTGCAAGTTTATTTAGATCATCAAAAAACTGTTGTTCGTAGAAGATTAGAATTTGATTTAAATAAAGCCGAAGAAAGAGTTCATATTCTTGATGGATTAAAAATTGCAATTCAAAATATCGATGAAGTAGTTGCTATTATTCGTTCTAGTGCCACTGATGCAATTGCTCAAGAAAGATTATCTAAACGCTTTGAATTAACTGAAAAACAAACTAAAGCTATTTTAGATATGAACTTAAGACGTTTAACTGGTCTTAATTTTGAAAAAATGACTCAAGAAATTGAAGAGCTTAGAAAAGAAATTGAGTATTATAAATCAATACTTGCTTCTGATGAGAAATTGGTTGAGTTAATTATTGAAGAACTTCAAGATATCAAAACAAGATTTAATGACAAACGTCGTACCCAAATTGACTCTTCAGCTGCAGGAATTATCTCTGATGAAGATTTAATAGCTCAAGAAGATATCGTAATTACCAGCAGTGTTAATGGTTATGTAAAAAGAATTGCACTTTCAGAATACAACACTCAAAATCGTGGAGGTGTTGGTTCAAGAAGTATGAAAACTTACAATGATGATGATATTAATACTATCATTCATACAAACACTCATACTGACTTACTTTTATTCTCAAACAAAGGAAAAGCATATAAAGTAAGAGCTCACCAAATTCCTGAAGGTTCAAAACAATCTAAAGGAATGCCATTTATAAACATTATTCCTACATTAGATGTGGAAAGTGGCGAAAAAATTGTTTCAATGCTTGATGTTCCTGATTATGTAGAAGATAAATATTTAACTACCGTAACTAAAAAAGGAATTATTAAGAAAAGCACAATTGTGTCATTTGAAAATGTTCGTCGCAACGGATTAAATGCCTTTAAATTAAATGAAGATGATGAATTAGTAAGAGCCTTTATTGTTTCGGATCAAGATCATATTTTAATTGCTAATAATGAGAAAAGCATTATCAAATTCCCTGCTACTTCAATTCGTCCAATGGGAAGAACTGCAGTTGGAGTTAAAGGAATTAGACTTGAAGAAAATCAACATGTTATTTCAGCTTCTTCAAGTGCTGATGGAGAATTTATTCTTTCACTTGGAAGTAAAGGGTTTGGTAAGTTAACCAATAGCGAAGAATATCGGGTAACTAATCGAAATGCCAAAGGTGTTTCAGGAATTAATTCTGAAAAAGCTGGACATTTAGTTTTTGCTCGTTTTGTATCTCAAGATGACGAATTAATTATCATCACTAGCAGCGGAATTACCATTAGAATTGCTATTAGCCAAATTTCGCTTGCATCTAGAAACACTAAAGGAGTTAAAATAATTAACCTTAAAGATAACGATGAAATTGTTGCTGTAGATGTTATAAAATCGCAAGAATAAGATCCAAAATACTCGTGCATTTAGCACGAGATTTTTTTATTTTAGATCAAAAAATGTGAAAAATATCCAGTTCTTAAAATGGCAAAATTCATTGTTTTAAAATGTGATTTAATAAAATATTTTTATGTTAAAAACTTTTGTTCACATTTTAAGCATAAAATCATGTCTAAAAAAAAAAAAAAAAACAAAATAACATCAGATATTTTTTTATAACATAAAAAAGAAATTTTGTTTTAAAATTATTAGTTATAAACTTTTTTATTTTTATAAAAATAAATACGTTTTCCCTAGTAATTAAAATATGTTTTAAAAGATTTTTGAATCTTTGGAAAAGAGTCTTTATGAAAAAGAATAATAAAGTTAAATTGATTCTAGGTACATCAATAGCAACAATTTCATCTGCTACAGTAGCTATTGCTTCTTTATCTGCTTCTTCAATTGCATCTTCACAAGATGCAGAACAAGCCAGAATTAATGATTTAGTTTCAAAAGTTACTTCAGCAGACTATGAAGGCAAAAAAGAAGTATCCGCAGCGTTTGTTTTCCAAAATGCTTTAAATCCTACAAGCACACCAATGGAGAAAACTTTAACCGATGAACAAAAATCTAAGTTAAGTTTCACAATTACTGATGGAGAAAATACCTATACTTCAGTGTACGAAAATGGAAGACATGTTTTTAAAGAATTAAACGTATATGTTAAAAAATATTACTTTAATAATTTTAGCAATGATAACGATCTAACAAAAATATATAGAAATTCTGCAGGACGTGCAGTAAATCCTCCTAGAAGTAGATGGGTTAATGAATATAAATACACAGGAAATTTAAATATAAGTATTTCTCTGGGATCATTAAACTCAGTTTACGATGCCAGTTTAAACGACACTCTTTCTAACACTATTAATATTTCTGGTTTTTTAACAGAAAGATTTAGATTAAGAAAAATAATTTTTGGAAACGGTGAAGATGGTACAACAATTATTAACGATTTAAATACTGAATATTTGAACATATTAAGAAATTCGATTTTTACTGAAGAAGACAAAAAATTTAGACCAAGTTCATTTACAAATAAAGAAGAAGTTGATGGCAAAACTACTTATAGTTTAAAACCAGAAATCTACAAAAGAGTTCAAGATATATTAAAAAATTATAGTGATGAAAATCATTTAGAATTCGAAGTTTATAGAGATAATACAAAAGGTGACTTAATTGATGATGAAAATGGAAGTTTGAGTGTTTCAGTAGCTATCAGAAGCACCAGAAATTTTTCTCGACTTCAAACTTCAGTGAGTATTTCAGATGTTGAAAGTATAGCAGAAGGTTTTTGAACAGATACCAAAGAGAAAAACCGACTAAATTATTTAATTAATAATTTAGATGTTGAATATTCTCCAAATGAAACAATGTTAAATTATCCAACAACATATGCCTTGGATGATTCAACCAAACCTCAATATGTATTTTCTACTACTGATGAACAAGGTAATAAACATACTGCAGTTTATGAAGATGGTAAATTTGTATTTAAAACTTTAGATGCAGAAATCAGTTTATTTGAAATGAATGACGTCATTACAAATAGAAATGACGCTGATGGTGGATTTAATTATAGAGTGCAAATGCATTCTATAAGAGAGCAATTCGAAAATAATAACTCTGAAATTATAACTAGACATTCTCACGGATTTAAGACTGAAACAATGCGTTTAAATGATGTTTTAACTTCTAAAAGGGAATCATTAGAAGGATTGGATTTCCCTAGAAATCGAAAAGATGGTTCTTTACCTTCTTCTGTTACAAATGAAGAAATTGTTGCAAAGTTAAACGAAGTAATAACTCCTTCAACAGATTTAGCAATTATTAAATCAAATAACATAGTTAGTTTGGTAAAAAACAATGCAAACGGTACAATTACTGTTAAATTTAAATTAAATTCTACTCGTGATCAATTAACCGATCAAACTTCTGCTTCAGAAAATGCTTATACAAAAGTGTTTAATTGATTTTTAACATATGACCAAGATATTCAAAGATCAATTCAAGCAGCAAAGCAAGAAATTCAAGACAAAACTTATTTAACACAAGAAGAAAAAGATAAATTAAAAGCAAATTTAGACACAATTAAAGATCAGTATGATAATTCAACTTTAACTGATGACGAAAAATATCAAGAAGCTAAAGATGCAATTTCTTCAAATTCAAATATAGCTAGCACAATTGATTCAAATAAAGAAACTGAAATAAATAATGTAGATACAAATTATCCACATTTAAATGATGAGCAAAGATCTCAAGTAAAATCCGATATTAAAAATGCAAATTTACTTACTGGTATTTCAGATGCTACTAATCCATCAGTTGAGCAAGTAAAACAAAAAGCACAAGCACTTGATGATTCAATGACTCATGCTCAAAATAATATTGATTTAGATGTACCTTTTAAACAAACTGATGCTTATTTACATGCCCCACAAGATCTTAAAGACCTTTATGAAGCAGCTCTACAAGCGACTAAAGATTTAGTTCCTCAAAATGCAGAAACTGGAGAAAATGCAAAAACTCCTGATTTAAATGCATTAACAGATTGAAATACTAATGTTGATAAGCCAACCGATTCTAATTACCCTAAAGATGCTGTTGATGAATTAAATCGGAACTTAGAAGCTATTAAAACTAAAATAAATGAACTTGAGCAAGCTAAAATAGCTGCTAAAGAAGCTATTGATAACATGGGTTATCTTTCTGAAGAGGAAAAAACAGCTCTTAAATCTAATGTAGATAAAACAACAAACTTAAATGATGTTTCTTTAGTTAAAACCGAAGCACAAAGTGTTAATAAACAGAAAAAAGAAGAAGTTGATGAAATAGATGAGAATTATCCAAACTTAAATCAAACTCAAAAAGATGAGTTAGCTCAAGCAATTAAAAATGCTAATTTGAACACAATTGAAGGTTCAAATAATCCAAGTGTTGACGATGTTTTAAATAAAGGTTCGCAATTAAATGATTCAATGGGAACTTTAAATGAATTTGTTGATTCTAAAGATGCATTTAAAGCATCTCCTTTATACACCGAAGCTACTCCAGAAGCTAAAGCTAAGTATGACAAACTTCTAAATGCAGCAACAAATTTAAAAGATGATATCAATCCAAATGTTAGCGACATTGATTCAACAGACATTTCTTCTCAACCTGATGCAGGATGAGAAAAAGACAATGTTAATAAGTTAAATGCAGCTATTAAAAACGCCCAAGTTGAAGCTGTTAAATCAATTATTGATCAGTTGCCTAATTTATCGCAAGAAGAAAAGAATAATCTAAAAAATAAATTAAATTCTAATCAAACATTAGAACAAATGCAAGTAGTTGTTGATGAAGCAAAACAATTAAATTCTGACAAACAAACAGAAATTAATAAAATTAATGCTTTCCAACATTTAAATGATTCTCAAAAAGCAGATGCAATTCAAAAAATCAAAGACGCTAATTTAGATCCGCAGCTCAATCCAACATCTCCAAAAGTAGCTGATGAAGTAGCAAAAGCAACTACGTTAGATAAAGCAATGGAAAAACTTGAGAATTTAGTTAATAACAAAGATAATGTTCACACTCAAGATAAATACAATAATGCCACTGACGAAAGCAAAAATAATTATGATAAATTAGTTGAAGCTGGAAAGCAACTTAAAAATAACACTAATCCAGACGATACTAATTTAGCTTTGCTTGATAATTTCACTAAACCTAACACTCCGAATTGATCTCTAGACGATGTTCAAAAACTTACTCAAGAAATTGAGGATGCTTTAAAACAAGCTACTAAAGATGCAATTAACAAATTACCAAATCTTTCTCAAGCTGAAAAAGATGCGTTAAACAATTTAGTGGATGATGTACAAGATGTCAATTCAAACGATTTGGATAACATTCTAAATAAAGCTAAAGAAATCAATGATAAAAAACAACAAACTATTGATTCAATTAATGCTTTAGATTATCTTTCAAATGATGAAAAAGAAAAATACAGCAATGATGTTAAAGGCGAAGATCTTTCAGGTGTTGATAATTTAGATACTGATACAACATTAACAGATGATTTAAATGCAGCTAAAGCCACAAATGATGCTAAAAAAGCTAAAGATAACACTTTAAACTTAGAGCATTTAAATACCGATCAAAGAGCAGCGGTAACTCAAGCAATTAAAGACTCTAACTTAGAACCTATTGAAGGAAAAGATAATACTCCTTCAACTGAAAATGCTATTGCAAACGGAACCGCCTTAGATGGATCAATGAAAAACTTAAAAGATGTTAAAAATGCTCAACCAGAAGTAACATCTTCTCAATTGTTTGATTTAGCCCCTCAAGACGCTAAAGATAAATTCAATAACTTAATTGAAGCTATCAAACAACTTGAAAACAATACAAACCCTGATGCAGATAAAGTAAACGACCCAAGCATTAACGAAACATCTCCTAATTGATCAAAAGATAGCGTAGATGCTTTAAAAGTAGACACAATTAATGCTCTTAAAGATGCATACAAAAAAGGAATTGATAATCTACCTAATTTAAGTGGTGATGAAAAACAAGCTCTTAAAGATAAATTAGATAATTCTGAAGTGGACACCTTAGAAGAAATTAAAGCAATTGAACAAGAAGCTTTAAAATTAAATACTGATAAACAAAAAGAAATTGATGCTGTTGAAGCAAATTATCCACACTTAAATCAAACTCAAAAAGACGGGGTTAAAAATGCAATTAAAAAAGCAAATTTAGATCCAGATCTTAAAGAAAATTCTCCAACTGTAGCAAGTGTAAAAAACACCGCTTCAGAGCTAGATGCTTCAATGGATAAATTGCACCAAAGAAGTGCTGAAGAAGAAAAAGTCAAATCTTCTGAATTATTTGCTAATGCTACTCCAGAAGCTAAAGTTAAATACGAAAAAGCTTTAGAAGCAACAAGACAATTGCAAAGTAATCAAAATCCTCAAGATGTTAGCGGACTTGAAGGAGTAACTCCTCAAGATAGTGCTAACTGACCTAAAGAACCAGTTGATGTGTTAAAAGCTAACTTAGAGAACACCCTTAAAGATGTAGCTAAAAGTTATGTTGATAATCTTCCAAATTTAAGTGATGCTGAAAAAATAGCATTTAAGGATGCAATTACTAACTTAAGTGATCCTAGTTTTGAAAACATCAAAGCTCTCACTGATAAAGCTAAAGCAATCAATGATAAAAAACAAGATATCATTGACAAAATCAATGCCTTAGATTATCTTTCAAATGATGAAAAAGAAAAATACATCAATGATGTTAAAGCCGAAGATCTTTCAAGTGTGCCTAATTTAGCAGAAGATCAAACATTAACTCAAGATCTTCAGCAAGCTCAAACCACAAATAACGCTAAAAAAGCTAAAGACCAAGCTTTAGATTTACCATATTTAAATGACGACCAAAGAGCTGCAGTAACTCAAGCAATTAAAGATTCTAATTTAAATGAAATTCCAGGAAAAGAAGCTACTCCTTCAACTGAAGATACAATTAATGGCGGGAAAGCTTTAAATGAATCAATGAAGGAACTTGATGATCTTAAAAATGCTCAAGATGACATTAAGGCTTCAGAATTATTCAATTTAGCAACTCCAGAATCGCAAGATAAATACAACACTTTAATTGATGCCATTAAAGAACTTCAAGCTAATAACAACCCCACAAGCGATCCAAATGTTGTGCAAGATTCTCCAAATTGACCAAAAGACAGCGTGGATACCTTAAAGGTAGATATAATTAATGCTCTTAAAGATGCATACAAAAAAGGAATTGACAATCTTCCTAATCTAAGTGATGATGAAAAACAGGCTCTTAAAGATAAACTTGACGATCCTCAAGTGGACACTTTAACTGAAGTGCAAGCTATCGCTAAAGAAGCAACTGATTTAAATAAACAAAAACAAGGCGAAATTGATGCAGTTGAAACTACTTACCCTCATTTAAATGCTTCTCAACAACAAGCTCTTAAAAATGCAATCAAAAAAGCCAATGTAGATCCAGAACTTAAAGAAGGCTCTCCAACTCTTGAAAGTGTTAAAGATACAGCTCAAGCTTTAGATAACTCAATGGCAGAATTAATTAACCGCACCAACGAAGATGCAAATGTTCAAGGTTCAGATTTATTTGCGGGAGCAACCCAAGAATCTAAAGCTAAATACTTAAAAGCTCTTGAAGCTTCAAAACAACTTCAAAATGATTCAAATCCTAATGTTGATGGCTTAGATAACTTAACTGCTCAAGAAAATGCTAACTGAGTCAAAGATCCAGTAGATAACCTCAAAGGTAATTTACAAGAAGGTCTTAAAGATGTGGCTAAAAGTTACATTGATAACTTACCTAATTTAAATGAAAATGAAAAAGTTACTCTTAAAGATTTAGTAACTAATTTAGAAAATCCTACTTTTGAAGATATTGAAAAAGTTGCTAATAGAGCCAAAGAAATTAATGACAAAAAACAAGACGCAATTGACGCTGTAATTGCTGGCAAATACTTATCTGAAGATGAGAAAAATTACTTTAAAAAGCAAATTGTTGATACTGATTATTCAAATGAAGCTAGCGATGAAGATAAAGACATTGCTTTAGCTGAAATTATAAATGTAGCTTCTTTAACTAACACTGATAAGAAAACTCAATATGATAATTTAGATAGCTTACCTCATTTAAATGACTCTCAACGTCAAGCGCTTAAAGAAGATATTATTAATTCTAATTTAAATGATGTTCCTAATTCAAGCAATCCTTCAACAGAGTCAGTATCTCAAAAAGGAACTCAGTTAGATAATTCAATGAAAAAACTTAGAGATTTTCTTGCTTTAAATCCTGAGATTCTTCAAGGTAACACTTACAATAATGCTACTGATGATTCAAAATCAAACTTTGATGATGTAGTATCTTTAGGAGTAAGTTTAGCTAATAACCAAACACCTAATGCAGATACTTTAAATAAAGTTAACACTACAATTGCAGATTCAGCAAAACAATTAAATGCAACAAATACTACTCCAAATTGAGATAAAGATAACGTTGATAAATTAAATGCTCAATTGCTTGAAAAATACAAACAATTAGTTGAAGATAATATTGATAAACTACCTTATTTATCTGATGAAGAAAAACAACAATTAGTTGATAAACTCAACAGTTCAGATACAAATGATAAAGCTAAAATTGATAAGATCTTAAAATTAGCTAATAATGTAAATGCTCAAAAACAAGAAATTGTCGACAAAATCAACGATCTTCCTCATCTCTCTGAAGTAGAAAAACAAAGTTTTACTGATGATGTGATTGCTTCAAATCAAGTTCAAGATCCTTTAAATACTTCACCTGAAGAACCAAACGATCAACCTAAAAATTCAAATGAACTTGAAGATATTTTAGATAATTCAAGAAAAGCTGATTTAGATAAAGCTTTTGAAGATTACATTCAAAACAATTTAACAAGTGAAGATACTAATGGTGCTAGAGAAAAACTTCAAGATTTACAAGATTTAATCAAAACTTTTGAAGATGATGATAAAACCAAAGGTAAAGATACTGATTATTCAAATTACAAAGAAGTAGCCGAAGCTCTTAAAAATATTGCTGATTTAAAAGATGCTTATAATGCATACTTAAATGCTGATGTTTCTAATGTAGATGAATATACCGAAGCTAAAAATGCATTAGAGTCTAAAATAACTCAAGTTAATAAAGACATTGAAGCTTTAGAAAAACAAACATTTAGTGATCCTAGACTTGAAGATGTGAAAGATCAAATGATTGCACAAGCTAAAAAAGATGTTGCTAAAGCTGATGCTGAAAAAGAAATTGTCGATGCGTTAGTCAATTTATCTCATGATGCATATAATCCTGAACACTTTGAAGCGGCTCTAGCAAACGCTCAAGCTAAGTTAAATTCAGCTGAAGAAGATAAAAATAATATCTTGCTTTCTCATTTACGTGATCCAAAAATTAATTATCCAGCATTAGTTGATAAATCTGATAATGATGAAGGTTTAGATGAAGATGAATACAACAGATATAAACCTACTTTAGAATCACCAATGTCTAATGTGGTTAAATCTGCATTACAAAACTTCGGGCCTTACAGAGCTCATTTAAGTGATGAAGCTAAGGCTGAATATAAAGGTCAACTTGATGAACTAGAATACCTTTCTCCACAAGAAAGAGAGTTATTTGAAAGTCAAATAGATAATGCTGAAAGAAATCGTGAAGCTAGAGCAATCATTGAAGAAGCTAAAAATGTCAATGCTGCTAAAAAAGCAATCGCTGATCATATTCGTGATTTTGAACATTTAAATGATTCGCAAAAACAAGCTTATATTGACGAAGTGAAAGCAAATCGGCTTCAAAGTAAAGAACCTCAAAGTGAAAAATCAATGGATCAGATTTTAGAAGATACTCAAAAACTTGATGATAAAATGCTTGAACTTAAAAACGCTTTAAAAGAAGCGTTAAATACTAAAAAAACTCCAATTTATCAAAATGCTTCCGAAACAAAACAAAATGATTTTGATTGAGCTATTCGTGATGGACAAAAAACTGTTGACAACTTGCCTCCAAGAAAGCATCTTGATCCTAATTTGACTCTTGATGAAGTACAAACATTAATTGATAATCTTAAAATTCAAGCCGATCAAGCTGCTCTTAGTGCTATTGATAATTTACCTTATGTACTTAAAGAAGACAAAGATAAATTAAAAGAAGAGTTGGGCAAAGCTAAAAATCAAGACAAAATAATTAAAGTCTTAAACAAAGCTAAAGACACAAATGACTTAATTAAAGAAATTATCGATGCTTTAAATGACTTTAATAAAGATACTAGTGCTGAAAATTCAGACAAAATTAATGATTTATTAAATAAATTAGCTAAAGTTAACCCTGAAGTTAATTTAGATAACTTTACAGACACAAAAGAAGCTATTAAAGCTAATAAAGAATTAAGTGATGTTTTAAAAGCTTATCGTGATAGTGAAATTCAAAGTGATACTTATGAACAAGCTAAAACTAACTTAGAAAACGTTTTAGCCAAAGGTGTTGTATCTCTTGAAAGTCCATATTCACAAATGAATGATTTAGTATCAGATGTTTTAAATGCTTCTACAACACTAAATGCACAAGGACATAACGAAATTGCTTTAGTTGAAGCTTTGGTTAACATTAATAAAGAAAACTTTGATTTATCAATGTTAAATAACCAAACAACTGGAGCATTCGATAAATATAATGATTTAGCAGATAAAATTGCTAAATCTGCATACTTTGATTTACTAAAAGAAGCTGCTAAAAATAACAATCATGTAATTAATGCAATTTATCAACTTATTAAAGAAGTAGATGATGAAAATGCTTCTAATGTAATTCGTTCAGCATTGCTTAAAAACTTTAAACCTCTTAAAGTAGGATGCAATTCATGATGAAAATGCTGATGATGATATGTAATTTTATCAGTAGGTTCAGCATCGCTAGTGGCTCTTGCTGTAGCTGCAGGAAAACGTTTTAAACAAACAAACAAAAAATAAAATTGTTTTTCACACTCCTTTTTCTTTAGGAGTGTTTTTTTTATATTTTTTCATAAAAGTATTTATGAATTTTATGAAAAATTTTGATTTATTAACATGATTTTATTTTTTTAAAAATCTTAAAAGAGTTTTAAGAACACAATTATTGCTAAAAAAAGATTTATAAAAAAAAAAAAAAAAAACAATATTTAAGAAGCGATTTTAATATTATGTAAGAGAAATTAATTTAAGAAACAAAGTGTCAAATATTAATTTTGATAATATTCATCAGTTTATTTGATGTTTTAAATTGAATTTAAAAGATTTAATCATCTATGGAAAAGAGAAATCATGAAGAAGAAAAACAAAATTAGCTTGATTTTAACTACATCTACAACAGCAGCTTCTATAATTGCTGTTGCTGTTTCTTCTATATCCGTTTCACCTATAGCAAATACTCAAGCTGAAGAACAAGCAAGAGTTGATGCTTTGGTGGCAAAAGTCACTGGTGCGGATTACTCAAATAAACAACAAAATACACCTGCTTTAGAATTTTCTAATGCACTAAATCCAACAACAACTCCAATGATTAAGGAACTTACTGAAGCTCAAAAAGCTGGTCTTAGTTTTACAATTACTGATAATGGTCAAACATATACTTCAGTTTACGAAAATGGAAAACATATTTTTAAGGACTTAAACGTTTATGTAAAACACTACTATTTTAGTGATTTTAGTCCTATAAACGATAGAACTGCTAGTAGACCTCCAGATAACAACATCCCTACAACAGAATTTCCTCAATATAGATACACTGCAAACATGAACATTCATGTATCTTTAGGATCGTTAAGTGAAACTTTTGATGCTAATTTAACTGAGAGACCGTCTCAAAAAATTACAATTAATGGCTTTTTATCTGAAAGATTTAGACTTAGAGACAAAGTTCAAGTAGGAATACTAAATGGAAAGTTAGCTACTGAAATTTTTACTCCACAAGAAAGAGCGCTAAAAGCTAGCACCTTTATTGTAAAAAATGTTGTAAACGGGAAAACAACTTATCGTTTAAGAGATGATATTTGACAAAGAGTGGTTGCTTTAGCTAATAATCACCCAGAAGCCATGGCTGAATATTATGAAGATGCTACAAGAGCCAGTTCATTCGATGATGAAGCAGGAACGTTAAGAATTTCGGCTAGGGTTCGTAGTAATAGACCTGATGGTTTTCAAGAAATCAGTACTTCTACATTTAGTATGCCGGTAAGAGGTGGCTTTTGATCAAATACTAAAGAAAAGCAAAGACTAGCAACTCTAATGAATAATTTAGAAATTGAGTATTCACCAAATGATATAATGCTTAATTACCCAAATCAATACGTTTTTAATGATCAAACAAAACCAAATTATGTATTTTATACCACTGATTCAGATGGTGTAAGACACACTTCTGTTTATAACAACGGAGAATATGTTTTTGAAGATCTTAAAACAAAAATTACATTATTTGAAAATGTCGATACTATTTCAAACACAAATGATGCTACAGGAAGTTTTTCAGTAAGAGCACAAATGACATCTTTTAGAGAGCAATTTGAAGGTATAACATCAGAAATTGTTACTAAAAAGGTTACTGGTTTTAAAACTGAAACCGTGCGTTTAAACGAAATTCTAGCTTCTAAAAATGATTCAATCAACGCATTACAATTTGAAGAATCAAGACGCAATAATGCTCTACCATCTTCTGTGACAGATGAAGAAGTTATTCAAAAATTAAATACTATTTTAATAACAAATGATTTAGCTACAATTAAAGCTGAAAACATTATAGGAAAAATAGTAAAAGATGACATTAACGGTACTATCACAGTAACTTTTAAATTAAATTCAACTCGTGATGATTTAACCGATCAAACTTCTTCTCAAGATAATGCAGTTACAAAAACATTTAATTGATTTTTAACACGTGATAAAGATATTGAAAAATCTATTGTAGCCTTAAAAGAACAAATAGATGACAAACCATATTTAAGTAATGAAGAAAAAAATAAACTCAAAGCTGACTTAGATGCAATTCAAAATTCATATAATACATCAGAACTTGATTCTGAGCAAAAATACAACCAAGCCAAAGAAGCAATTACAAATATTAAAACACTTACTGATAATACTAATACATCTAAAGAGCGCGAAATTAATGATGTAGAAACTAATTATCCGTTACTAAATAAAGCTCAACGTGACCAAATTAAAGCTGATTTAAAAAGTTCAAATTTATTAGATACAATTGAAAATCCTCAAAATCCAAGTGTTGAATATATTCGACAAAAAGCTCAAAATTTATCTAACTCAATGCAAAATACTCAAAATAACATTGATAATGACGAAACCTTTAAAACTACTGATGGTTATACAAATGCACCACAAAACTTGAAAGATCTTTATAATGCTGCAATTTTAGCATCAAAAAATTTAGTACCTAATAATGCAGAAACTGGAGAAAATTTAGCAACTCCTGATTTAAGTACTTTAACTGATTGAAGTGATTCTGTTGCTAAGCCTGAAAATTCTAATTATTCTAAAAATGCAGTTGATGAATTAAATAGAGTATTACAAGCAATAAAAACAAAAATGAATGAGCTTGATGAAGCTAAAAAAGCAGCTAAAGATGCAATAGATAATATGGATTATCTTTCACCCGAAGAAAAAGAGGCATTTAAAGCAAATGTTGACAATGCTACAACTCCATCAGAAGTAACATCTGCTCAAAATGAAGCTAAAAGTGTTAATGATACCAAAAAAGCTAAAGTAGATCAAATTGATGATCAATACCCAAATTTAAATACTAACCAAAAAGAACAATTAGCTCAAACTATCAAAAATTCTAATTTAAATTCAATTGAAGGCTCAAGTGGTCCTACAGTGGCTGATACTTTAAGCAAAGGTTCACAATTAAATGATTCAATGGGTACTTTAAAAGATTTTACAAATAATGATGATGCATTTAAAAGGTCACCTTTATACACTCAAGCAACTCCTGAGGCTAAAGCTCAATACGATAAACTTCTTAACGCTGCTAACAATTTAAAAAATAACATAAATCCTGATTCTAATGATCTGAATTCAACAAATATTGCTCCTCAAAGTGATGCAGCTTGAGATAAAGAAAATGTAGATAAACTTAACTCAGCCATTAAACAAGCGCAAGCGGAAGCGGCTCAATCAATTATTGATCAATTAGCAAACTTATCTCAAGAAGAAAAAAATAATTTAAAAAATAAAATTAATTCAGACCAAACGCTTGAACAAATGCAAGCAGTTGTTAATGGTGCTGAAACATTAAATGCAAATAAACAAGGTGAAATTAATAAAATCAATGCTTTCGAACATTTAAACAATTCTCAAAAGACAAATATAATTCAAAAAATTAAAGATGCTAACTTAGATCCGGATCTTAATCCACAATCTCCTAAAGTCTCTGATGAGGTAGCGAAAGCAACTACGCTAGATAAAGCAATGGAAAAACTTGAGAATTTAGTTAATAACAAAGATAATGTTCACACTCAAGATAAATACAACAATGCCACTGACGAAAGCAAAAATAATTACGATAAATTAGTTCAGGCTGGAAACCAACTTAAAAATAACACCAATCCAGATGATGTTAATTTAGCTCCACTTGTTAATTTAACAAAACCAGAAACTCCGAATTGATCTTTAGAAGATGTTCAAAAACTCACTCAAGGAATTGAGGACACTTTAAAACAAGCTACTAAAGATGCAATTAATAAATTACCAAATCTTTCTCAAGCTGAAAAAGACGCTTTAAATAACTTAGTCGATGCTGTTGAAGATACTAATTCAAATGATTTAGATAACGTTCTAAACAAAGCTAAAACAATCAATGATAAAAAACAACAAACTATTGATTCAATTAATGCTTTAGATTATCTTTCAAATGATGAAAAAGAAAAATATATCAACAATGTTAAAGCTGAAGATCTTTCAGGTGTTGATAATTTTGATACTGATACAACATTAACAGATGATTTAAATGCGTCTAAAACCACAAATGATGCTAAAAAAGCCAAAGATAAGACTTTAAACTTAGAGCATTTAAATGCCGATCAAAGAGCAGCGGTAACTCAAGCAATTAAAGACTCTAATTTAGAATCTATTGAAGGTAAAAATAATACTCCTTCAACTGAAAATGCTATTGCAAACGGAACCACCTTAGATGAATCAATGAAAAACTTAAAAGATGTTAAAAACGCTCAACCAGAAGTAACATCTTCTCAATTGTTTGATTTAGCTACTCAAGACGCTAAAGATAAATTCAATAACTTAATTGAAGCTATCAAAGAACTTGAAAATAACACAAATCCTGATGCAGATAAAGTAAATGATCCAAACATTAACGAAACATCTCCTAATTGATCAAAAGATAGCGTAGATACTTTAAAAGCAGATACAATTAATGCTCTGAAAGATGCATACAAAAAAGGAATTGATAATCTTCCTAATTTAAGTAATGATGAAAAGCAAGCTCTTAAAGATAAATTAGATAATCCTGAAATTGACACCTTAGAAGAAATTAAAGCAATTGAACAAGAAGCTTTAAAATTAAATGCTGATAAACAAAAAGAAATTGATGCTGTTGAAGCAAATTATCCACACTTAAACCAAGCTCAAAAAGACGGGGTCAAAAATGCAATTAAAAAAGCAAATTTAGATCCAGCTCTTAAAGAAAATTCTCCAACTGTAGCAAGTGTAAAAAACACCGCTTCAGAGCTTGATGCTTCAATGGATAAATCGCACCAAAGAAGTACTGAAGAAGAAAAAGTCAAATCTTCTGAATTATTTGCTAATGCTACTGCAGACACTAAAGCTAAATACGAAAAAGCTCTTGAAGCAGCAAAACAATTACAAAGTAATCAAAATCCTCAAGATGTTAGCGAACTTGAAGGAGTGACTCCTCAAAATAGTGCTAACTGACCTAAAGAACCAGTTGATGCGTTAAAAGCAAACTTAGAAAACACGCTTAAAGACGTAGCTAAAAGTTATGTTGATAATCTTCCAAATTTAAGCGATGCTGAAAAAACAGCTCTGAAAAATGCAATTACTAATTTAATTGATCCTAGTTTTGAAAACATCAAGGATCTCACTGATAAAGCTAAAGCAATTAATAATAAAAAACAAGATACCATTGATGCAATCAATGCTTTAGATTATCTTTCAAATGATGAAAAAGAAAAACACATCAATGATGTTAAAGGTGAAGATCTTTCAAATGTACCTAATTTAGCAGAAGATCAAACATTAACTCAAGATCTTCAAGAAGCTAAAGCAACAAACGATGCTAAAAAAGCTAAAGATCAAGCTTTAGATTTACCATATTTAAACGAATCTCAAAGAGCAGCAGTAACTCAAGCAATTAAAGATTCTAATTTAAATGAAATTCCAGGAAAAGAAGACACTCCTTCAACTGAAGATGCAATTAATGATGGAAAAGCTTTAAATGAATCAATGAAAGAACTTGATGATCTTAAAAATGCTCAAGATGATATCAAAGCTTCAGAGTTATTTAATTTAGCAACTCCAGAATCTCAAGACAAATACAACACTTTAATTGATGCCATTAAAGAACTTCAAGATAATAATAACCCTACAAGTGATCCTAATGTTGTACAAGATTCTCCAAACTGACCAAAAAACAGTGTGGATACCTTAAAGGTAGATACAATTAATGCACTTAAAGAAGCATATAAAAAAGGAATTGACAACCTTCCTAACTTAAGTGATGATGAAAAAGAAGCACTCAAAAATAAACTTGATGATGCTCAAGCAGATACTTTAGCTGAAGTACAAGCTATCGCTAAAGAAGCAACTGATTTAAATAAACAAAAACAAGCTGAAATTGATGCAGTTGAAAGCACTTATCCACATTTAAACGATTCTCAACAACAAGCAGTTAGAGATGCAATTAAAAAAGCTAATGTTGATCCAAAACTTAAAGAAGGATCTCCAACCTTAGAAAATGTTAAAGACACCGCTGAAGCTTTAGATGCTTCAATGGAAGAATTAATTAATAGAACCAATGAAGATGAAAATGTTAAAGCTTCAGATTTATTCGCAAAAGCTAGCGAGGAATCTAAAGCTAAATATTTAAAAGCTCTTGAAGCATCAAAACAACTTCAAAACGATCAAAATCCGAATGTAGATGGTTTGGATAATTTAAACACTCAAGAAAATGCAAATTGAGTCAAAGATCCAGTAGATAAACTTAAAGCTAATTTACAAGAAGGACTTAAAGATGTGGCTAAAAGTTACATTGATAACTTGTCTAATTTAAATGAAAATGAAAAATCCACTCTTAAAGATTTAGTAACTAACTTGAAAAATCCTACTTTTGACGATATTGAAAAAGTTGCTAATAGAGCCAAAGAAATTAATGATAGAAAACAAGACGCAATTGACGCTGTAATTGCTGGTAAATACTTATCTGAAGATGAGAAAAATTACTTTAAAAAGCAAATTGTTGATACTGATTATTCAAATGAAGCTAACGACGAAGATAACGACATTGCTTTAGCTGAAATTATAAATGTAGCTTCATTAACTAACACTGATAAGAAAACTCAATATGATAATTTGGACAGCTTACCTCATTTAAATGACTCTCAACGTCAAGCACTTAAAGAAGATGTTATTAACTCTAATTTAAATGCTATTCCTAATTCAAATAATCCTTCAACAGAGTCAGTATCTCAAAAAGGAACTCAGTTAGATAATTCAATGAAACAACTTAGAGATTTTCTTGCTTTAAATCCTGAGATTCTTCAAGGTAATACTTACAATAATGCTACTGATGATTCAAAATCAAACTTTGATGATGTAGTATCTTTAGGAGTAAGTTTAGCTAATAACCAAACACCTAAAGCAGATACTTTAAATAAAGTTAACACTACAATTGCAGATTCAGCAAAACAATTAAATGCAACAAATACTACTCCAAATTGAGATAAAGATAACGTTGATAAATTAAATGCTCAATTGCTTGAAAAATACAAACAATTAGTTGAAGATAATATTGATAAACTACCTTATTTATCAGATGAAGAAAAACAACAATTAGTTGATAAACTCAAAAGTTCAGATACAAATGATAAAGCTAAAGTTGATAAGATCTTAAAATTAGCTAATGATGTAAATGCTCAAAAACAAGAAATTGTTAACAAAATCAACGATCTTCCTCATCTATCTGAAGTAGAAAAACAAAGTTTTACTGATGATGTGATTGCTTCAAATCAAGTTCAAGATCCTTTAAATACTTCACCTGAAGAACCAAATGATCAACCTAACAATTCAAATGAACTTGAAGATATTTTAGATAATTCAAGAAAAGCTGATTTAGATAAAGCTTTTGAAGATTACATTCAAAACAATTTAACAAGTGAAGATACTAATGGTTCTAGAGAAGAACTTCAAAATTTACAAGATTTAATCAAAACCTTTGAAGATGACGATAAAACCAAAGATAAAGATACTGATTATTCAAATTACAAAGAAGTAGCTGAAGCTCTTAAAAACATTGCTGATTTAAAAGATGCTTATAATGCATACTTAAATGCTGATGTTTCTAATGTAGATGAATATTCCGAAGCTAAAAACAAATTAGAGTCTAAAATAACTCAAGTTAATAAAGACATTGAATCTTTAGAAAAACAAACATTTAATGATCCAAGACTTGAAGATGTGAAAGCACAAATGCTTGCACAAGCCAAAAAAGATGTTTCTAAAGCTGATGCTGAAAAAGAAATTGTTGATGCGTTAGTTAATTTAGCTCATGATGCATATAATCCTGAACACTTTGAAGCTGCTTTAGCAAGTGCTCAAGCTAAATTAGATTCAGCTGAAGAAGATAAAAACAATATCTTGCTTTCTCATTTACGTGATCCAGAAATTAATTATCCAGCACTAGCTGATAAATCTGATAATGATGAAGGTTTAGATGAAGATGAGTATAATAGATACAAACCTACTTTAGAATCACCAATGTCTAATGTTGTAAAATCTGCATTGCAAAATTTTGGACCTTACAGAGCTCATTTAAGTGATGAAGCTAAAGCTCAATATAAAGCTCAACTTGATGAACTTGAATATCTTTCTCCACAAGAAAGAGAGCTATTTGAAAATCAAATTGATAAAGCTGAAAGAAATCGTGAAGCTAGAGCAATCATTGAAGAAGCTAAAAATGTCAATGCTGCTAAAAAAGAAATCGCTGATCATATTCGTGATTTTAAACATTTAAATGATTCACAAAAACAAGCTTATATTGACGAAGTAAAAGCAAATCCACTTCAAAGTAAAGATCCTCAAAGTGAAAAATCAATGGATCAGATTTTAGAAGATACTCAAAAACTTGATGATAAAATGCTTGAGCTTAAAAATGCTTTAAAAGAAGCTTTAAACACTAAAAAAACTCCAATTTATCAAAATGCTTCTGAAGCAAAACAAAATGATTTTGATTGAGCTATTCGTGATGGTCAAAAAACTGTTGACAACTTGCCTCCAAGAAAACATCTTGATCCTAATTTAAATCTTGATGAAGTACAAACATTAATTGATAATCTTAAAATTCAAGCCGATCAAGCTGCTCTTAGCGCAATTGATAATTTACCTTATGTACTTGAAAAAGACAAAGATAAATTAAAAGAAGAGTTAAACAAAGCTAAAAACCAAGATGAAGTAATTAAAGTCTTAAATAAAGCTAAAACCACAAATGACTTAATTAAACAAACTATCGATGCTTTAAATGACTTTAATAAAAACACCAATGCTGAAAATTCAGACAAAATTAATGATTTATTAAATAAATTAGCTAAAGTTAATCCTGAAGTTAATTTAGATAATTTTAAAGACACAAAAGAAGCTATTAAAGCTAATAAAGAATTAAGTGATGTTTTAAAAGCTTATCGTGATAGTGAAATTCAAAGTGATACTTATGAACAAGCTAAAACTAACTTAGAAAACGTTTTAACCAAAGGTGTTGTATCTCTTGAAAGTCCATATTCACAAATGAATGATTTAGTATCAGATGTTTTAAGTGCTTCTACAACATTAAATGCGCAAGGACATAACGAAATTGCTTTAGTTGAAGCTTTAGTAAATCTTAACAAAGAAAACTTTGATTTATCAATGTTAAACAATCAAACAGCTGGAGCATTCGACAAATACAATGCTTTAGCTGATAAAATTAAAAAATCTGCTTACTTTGATTTACTCAAAGAAGCTGCTAAAAATAACAATCATGTAATTAATGCAATTTATCAATTAATTAAAGAAGTTGATGATGAAAACGCTTCTAACGTGATTCGTTCTGCATTACTTAAAAACTTTAAACCTCTTAAAGTAGGATACAACTCATGATGAAAATGCTGATGATGATATGTAATTTTATCGGTAGGTTCAGCATCGCTAGTAGCTCTAGCTATTGCTGCTGGAAAACGTTTCAAAAGATCAAATAAACAATAATTATTTATAGACATTTCAACATTTAGTTGAAATGTTTTTTTGTAAAAAATACTTAAGTTAAAGTTAAATATATTTGATTATTATTTCTCTTTAAAAAGATTTGTTTGAAATAATACCTACATTTTATGCAATAAAAATAATAAAAAAATAAGTATCAATAAGCTATCATACTTTTTTAATAGCTTAAAGTTACTCATTTTCTAATTGTTGAATTTCTTCGTTTGTGAGCAAACGGTAATCTCCAATTCTTAAAGAATCATCTAACTGAAGATTTCCGAAAGTTAGTCTTTTTAAGTAAGTTACTTCATAATTTAAGGATTTAAACATTTTTTTAACTTGATGAAATTTGCCTTCAAAAATTGTTAGTTTGCAAGTGTTTTTATCAAGATTTGAGACTGTACCTTTTGCTAAGTGATTTAAATCAATTAACACTCCTTTTTCAAATTCTTGGATAATGTTATTGTTTAAAATTCGATTTGTTTGCACATAATAAGTTTTGGGAACATGATTTTTAGGACTAAGTAATTTATGACCTAATTCTCCATTAGTTGATAAAATAATTAATCCTTCGGTGTCTTTGTCAAGTCTTCCTCAAAGAGCAAGATTTTTCTTAGGTATTTCATTTCCAATTAACTCAAATACTGTTTTGTCATTTTTGTCATAATTTGCACTTAAATAACCACTTGGTTTATTTAGCATTATATAGTAACGTTTAGTTTGATTTAAAATTTTATTTTTTATTGATATTTGATCATTTGGAGCACATTTTAATCCTAAATTAGCCACTTTTCCATTAACTAAAACTTGTTTTCGTAAAATCAAATTTTTAATATCTTTTCGTGTGTAATTGGTATGTTCAGAAATTATTTTTTCAAGTCTTTGCATAAAACCTTCTTATTTAAAAGAAACGTAATTCGGATTGTTTTGCGCTTTTAATAAATTAAATATTTTAAGATTCATTCAAGTTTCAAACATTTGTTCATTTAAAGCGCTAAAATTTATTTCCAACTCTAATGCAGAGTATATTTTTAAAAATAAAGCAAAGAGAATTTGTTTATGTTGGTTGTTTAAAACTTGGTTGTGTTTTAAAATATAAGCAGAAATTTTGTCAAAGTAATTGTTTAAAATATTTGATTTAATGCGACTGTTTTCATATGCGCTTTCAAGTTGTGATCCTACTAAAGTTAAAAAGATGATTTTTAGATCTTTTTAGTAACTGATTGTGTTTGCTCAAATTTAGATATCACAGTACTTATTGAACTGTTTAAGAGATCTTCGACAAAAGTATCTGTGTTTTTAAAAATGAATTTTTGTGAAACTTCTAATAAGTACTTCTCAATGTTTTGCTTGGTTGTTAAAATTGTTTGCTGTGGATAATCTTCATTAACTAATAAATTATTTTCATTTACACTTGAAATTCCATTATATTTCAATAAACAAACATTATTTGGAACTATTTCTTTGCTACGAATGTAATGATAGTGATCTGGTGGTATTTGTTTAAAACCAGCAATTGTGTATCTGCTAATGTAATTTGCATTAGAAGAATCGTTTCTTATTTTTCAAGACACTTTCATGTCAGCAAAAGAATTTCCAGGCAATTGAATAACTTCTTCAACTGTTGAATCAAGTATTAGGTTTGTTTTTGAATCAACTATTGTAGCGCCACTTATTAAATGCATACAATCTAACGCTTCAGCTGTATACTCACTTAATTGATCGTTCTTGTTTAAAAATCTAATTACCGGTTGTTGTTTAACTAAAGGTGTTTCTGAAAGAATTTGTAATATTGTTTCTTGTTTTTTTAAATTAGTTTCATCATTTGTTTTATTGCATGATACAGCAAAAGTCACAACTGTTGTAGTCGTAATTAACGGAAACAATAGTTTCAATCATCTTTTCATAATAATAAATTATACTCAAGTATTTGCTTTGTAAAAGTGCCTAAATTAACAAGTGAAAATACACTTCAAAAGGCAAAATTAACCCGTTTTCAGAATGTTTTTTTTTTTTTTTTATAAAATATTTTATAACCACGATTACACGAGCAAAAACACTTGTGTTAATGTTTTTTGAACCTAATTTCTATTTGGAATATTTATATAATACATTATATAAATGGCCTTATTAGGTTTATTTATTTGTGTAAATGAAAAAAGAGGTTTTTATGAAAAATAAAAGATTAAAAAGAGTTTTAAGTTCTAATGTTGCTGTAGGTATTGCTGCACTAGGATCTATAGGTACTTTGTCTCTTACTGATGCTCAAGAACAAGAAAAAGCTCATTTGCAGGAGATTGAATCTAACATCGAAATATTCTTAACTACTCCTGGTTCAGGGTATCCTAACCCAGACAACTTGCCTTTGATGTCTGCTAAATACACCGATCCTTCTGGTAAAGTTACTACTGTTTCTCAACGAAATTTTTGAGATAGTTTTAAATTTACTGACTATGGATTTGAAGTTATTCTAAGAACAACCACAATTTTTGAAAGAGGTGAATTAGAAAATTCTTCTAGATTCTACAAAGATAATTCGGCACATATAGATTGAATAATTAGTGTTAGGTCTCTAACAGATCCAGCAGTTGAGTACTATTCCACTACAAATAGAGTTACTACTGGTTATAAAACTGAACAGCAAAGATTGGATCAGATTATTAACGGATCAATGGCTACGCGAGATTTAGGTGAAATCGATAAAAATAGAACCGTAAGTGATGTAACAGACCAAGAATTATTGGCTTATGTTAAAAAAGCAGAAAGAACTTCTGATAAAGCAGTTATCTCTCCGGGTCAGGATTTTCAAGTAGTAAGAAACGGAAGAACAATCACTATTACATATAGACTAAAAAGTACAAGAACTGATTCAAACACTACAGATCATTTGCGTAATCAAACCGGTGCTCCTGATATATTCTCTAGAGCCACAAATACAATTACATTAGATGGTTTCTTAGAACCTGTGGATCCAACTCAAGAAACTAATCGTTTAAATCAAATTAAAAATGCTTCTTGAAGCGCAAATGGTAATGCTGATTATGCTAATAAATCAAACTTAATTACTTCTACTAACTTAACTTTTAAAGACACTATCATAAAAGCAGTGTTAGAAAATGGACAAATAGCAACTTTTAGATACGATTCTGCTAATGGAGAAGTAAACAAATTAGTTTCAAGTGATCCAAATGTTGATTTTGAAATTAGAAATGTTACTTTTGAAAATAAAACAAATGCCCTTGACCAAAATGGAACACTAAGGGTTAATTTTGATGTATTTTCAAAAAGACCTCGTTTTGAAAACGTTTCAGTTTCTGCTTCTTCTCAAATAAATGGATTTAAAACTGAAGTTCAACGCTTAAATGAACTTTTTGCTCAAAAACGAAACACAATTATCAATAACTTGTATTCTACAAGTGAAAAACAATCTTTAGCTTCATCAGTAACTAAAGATTCTTTAGCAGCCAAATTAACTACTTTATTTAACAATGCTTCTGATAATGCTAAAGTAACTTCAACCTTAATTACTTCATTTACTACAAATAATGACAACGGTACAATTACTTTTACATACAAACTTAATTCAACTAGAAATCAGTTAACTACTCAAGTATCTTCAAATGATAGTGGTTCAATTACAATTGGTGGTTTTTTATCAGTTGCTAGTGAACAAGCTCGTATTGATGATTTAAACAATCGAGTAACTGCTGTTGATTATCAAGGAAAAGAAAATGTTCTTGCTGCTATTGAATTTAAGGATTTCAAAACTGCTACCGGAGCTTATAAAAAAGCAAATTTACCTAGAGGTATAAAAAATAAATTATCTTACACAATTACTGATGCTTCAGGAACAACTCATACTTCGGTTTACAAAAACGGAAGACATGTTTTTGAATCTTTAAATGCATATGTAAAAAGTTATTACCTTAAAGATTTAACTAATTTAAATGATGCAGATGGACATTTAGATTCATACATTACTTTAGGTTCTTTAAATACTAACTTAAATTCTCACTTAATTGAAAGAACTCCGACCTCATCAACTAATGCAATTAGATTAAACGGATTTAAAACCGAAATTCAAAGACTTACTGAAATTCTTGAAGACATTCATCCAAGTCTTGAAGGAAATTTATTTACTGCCGATGAAAAACAATTGAAAGCCTCAAAATATACTGCTGATCAAGTGAAAACAAGATTAGCTAATTATTACAATGATAGCAATTTAAATGTAGTTGTTAAACCTTTTTCAGCAACACCAGATGATATAAATGGTCAATGAAATATCACCTACTCACTTAGTTCAACTAGAGATCAACTTTCAAGTGTTGATACTGTAAAAACCGCAGATAAAACTTTTGCCGAAACTGGTTTCTACACCGCAGCGAAAGAAAAAGCTCGTTTAGATGCTTTGATGAGAACTTTAACTGTTGATTATTCACCTAAAAACTTCTTATTAAATTGACCAACCACATTTGATCCAATAGCTAATTATTCTAAATTTATTTTTTCAGTAACTGATGATAAAGGCGTTCAACATCAAGGAGTTTTCCAAAATGGAGAATGAGTTTTTCCTACTGCTAATGCCAAAATAGTTAGGTTTGAACCATCTCAAATTACAAACCTCACAGATACAAGTGGTGCTTTTAGCATAAGAATTAACTTGCAATCAACAAAAGAAGATTTTGCAACCACTCAATCAGATAATCAAAGTGCAGCAATTTATCTTAAAAGAATTCAAGGTTTTATTACAGAAACTCAACGCCTTAATACTTTAATTGACGATAGAGCTATTCTTAATAATTCGAATATCTCAAATCAAATCAACAATAAAAATCGCCTTGCTTCAAGTGTTTCTAAGGATGAGTTAGTCGCTGCTATTAACGCAGTTATTCCTGAATCACAAAAAGCTCAAGCGGTTAATGATCATCAGTTTCAAGTATCATACAATGATACCAATGGTACAATTAATGTTAGCTTCTGAATTGTGTCAAAACGTGATTCCTTAACTGACAAAAAATCAAATAAAAGAAGCTTTACTATATCTGGATTTAACACAGCAGCTCAAGAACAAGCTCGTCTTGATGATTTAAAAGCAAAAATTACTAATGTTGTTTACAAAGGAGCAAGAAATAATCTTCCAAGTGAAAGAGCACTTGATTATAAACAACTTGAAGTTACAATTAGACATAATAATACTGACTATGTAGCTAAATATGTTGCTGGAAATGAAAACAAATTAGTTATTGCAAATAATCCATTAAATTTAGATATCACCGATATTGTCTTTAATGTTGATACTACAACTAACAGCAGCGATCGTAATGGTACAGCTAATGTTGATTTTAATTTACGTTCAAACAAATCTTCATTTACTAATGTTGTTTCTAGTGTACAAAATAAAGAAATCCGAAACTTTAAAACTGAACAACAAAGATTAAATGAATTAATTAATCGAAACTTGCACAATTCAATCACATTCACCGCTTCAGATAAAAATAATTTACCTTCAAGAGTTTCTGATTCACTAATTAAAGCTAAGTTTCTTGCTTTATTTAACAATGGAGCCAATAAATCTAATCCTGAATATATTTCAATAAATAAAGATGATCAAAATGGAACTATTACTGTCACTTATAAAGTTAAATCAGCTAAAACTAATTTAACTGACATAGTATCTGAACCCCAAAAAGTAGCTATTTTTAATGGATTTTTAAGCAAATCAGCTGAACAACAAAGAATTGATCTTATAGCTGCTTCTTTAGACGGGGCTAACTTTGATTATTCTCCTAAAACAAACACTCCCGCTTTAACTAGTTTTATTGTTAATAATTTACTTTGAAGTACAAGTGCAGATGGCAGTGGAAAAATTGCGGGTAATGCAACCAATACTAATGAGCAAGTTAAATTAACAGGACCAGTTACTGTTAGTGCAACAGATGATCGAAGTGGTAATTTAACTATTTCATACAAATTAGCTTCAACTAAACCAGGTTTTGAAGAACTTCAAACAGAAACTAGAACAGCAATCATTCCAGGATTTTTAACTGAAGTACAACGTTTAAATAATATTTTAAACGCAGCGGTAAACAATCCAGAAAATAACACTAACTTACGTAATGGTTTACAAAACCAAACTCCTTCAAGTGTAACTAAAACCGAAGCAAAACGACTTCTTACAATTGGATACAATCATGATTCTTCAGAAATTGATTTAAATTCAATTAATTTAGTTGCAAATAATGCTAACGGAACTTTAAAAATAACATACCAGCTCCGCTCAAAGAGAACTTCGCTTACTGATGTCCTTTCAAGTGATACTAAATCAATTACTTTAAATAATTTAAGATCAAACGCTAGTGAAAAAGTTCGTGTCAATACACTTGCAAACCAAATTGTTGCAAATTACCCAGTTGGAGATAAAACTGCACAATTAACTAGTTTTGAAAAATCACAATTGAGATTGACTTTAAATAATGAACAAGGTGTATGAGACGCTTCGCGCGATGGTTTTGTTTTTGCAAATCAAAATATGGTTGTAAAGGATATAACCTTTACTGAAGCTAATGACTTAGGAAATAACGGAGCAAATAACACTGGTTCTGTTAAAGTAAACTTTAAAGCTTATTCAACCATTGATCAATACACTGCTGTTGCTAGTGATGCTAAATATAAAGTTGTAAGTGGATTTAAAACTGAACAACAAAGAGTTAATGAAGTAAAAACATCATTAAATGGTGTTGATTTCAACACTGCTGATTTAGCTCGTAATCGTGAAGTATCTCAAGTAACTAATGACGAAATTATTGCTTCGCTTGCTAAACTAATTCCAAGTGATAAACTTGCGACTGTGGATCCAAATATTACTGTAAATCGTGATAATTCAAACGGAACTATTAATGTAACATGAAAAGTTCATTCAACCAGAAATAACTTTAATGTTTCTTCAAGTCACCCAACAAAAAGTGTTGAAAGTTTCACTACTACATTAACTGGATTTTTAAATGCTCAAAATGAAATTAATCGTTTAAATAATATTAGTGTTGTTTCAGCTGATTATGCTCAAAAACAAAACTTAATTACCAATACCAACCTTACAACTGCAAATACAATTTTAAAATTTAATGTTAATGGTGAGCAAGTAACTGCTTATTATGATGCATCACAACCAAACAAACTCAAAATAGCAAATAACAAGGGTCAATTTGAAATTCGTAATGTTGTTTATGCAAGCAAAACAAATGCTCTTGATGAAAATGGAACCATTAATTTAACTTTTGATTTATATTCTCTTAAACCTGGATATGAAAATGTTAAAGTTACCAAAAATGGTACTGCAAGTGGGTTTAAACGTGAAGTAGATCGTTTAAATGAAGTAATTAATAATGTTAATCCTAATTTAGATTTACCTGCTGCGCTTAAAACAAAACCAGCTTCATCAGTAACTAAAGCAGATATAGCAAATGCAATAACTCAAGCTTTCGCTTCTTCAAAAGCGACTTTTGATAATAATAATTCTCTTAAAAATGTTAACTCTACAACTCCAGAAGTATTGCTTAAGTCAAATGATGAAAACGGAACATTAGAAATTAAATACATTATCAAATCAACTCGTGATGATCTAACTGGAGTTTATTCAACTACAGAAGTATCTAAAGTATTTACTGGATTTTTAACAAAAGCTCAAGAAAAAAGTCGTTTAGATAATTTAGCTAATTCTTTATTAGCAGATAGTGTAAATTATGATGATAAAACTAATTTACCTTCAATGACTACTTTTGAAGATTCAAAATTAAAAGTTACAATCGGTTCTCAAACAAAATCAGCTACTGTTAGCGATCCTTTTGATGCACCAATTAATGCTATAGTTGTTCCTTCAAATACTTCTTATTATTCAGATAAAAACGATCGTGATGGAAGCGTTAAAACAACCTTAAAACTTAAATCAAGAATTTTTGATGATGTTGTCTCAGAACCACAAGAGTTTACAATAAATGGATTTAAAACTGAAGCTCAAAGACTTGATGATGTTTTAGATGCAAGAACTACTCCTCGTGATTTTAGTGATAGCGAAGAAATTCCAGCTTCTACAAAAACAAAACAACAAGTATTTGATTTGTTAAATGATTTATATACAGCAGAAGATAAAGCGAAAATTGATTTAGATTCAATTACTCTAAATGCAAATGATACTAATGGAACTTTAGGTGTTTCATATAAATTAATTTCACTTAGAGATAATTTAACTGATGTAGATTCTACAAAAGCAAGAAATGTAAGCTTTAGCGGATTTAAAACAACTGAGCAAGAACAAGAACGTTTAAATGGTTTATTGCTTAGATCTACAGCTGATTATGAAGATAAAACAAATACACCTTTATTAACTACTAAAGACAAATCAAAAGTAATCATTACAATTGATAACGTTAGAGGAAGATATGACTCAGTTACTGATTCATATATCTTTGATGCACCAGTTAATGCCAAAGCTATTAATTTACAATTTAGCGAAGAAAACGATCAAAATGGTACTCTAAAAGTAAAATATGATTTAGTTTCTACAGATCCAGCCTTTTCACATGTTGAAGTTAGAGATACAAACGATACAACTAAAAAAGAAATTACTAACTTCTTAACTGAATCTCAAAGACTTGATAAAGTTATTGATAATAAAACTGCTGATATTAACGGCTTAGATTTTGATGCAGCTACTAAGAAAAAAGCGCCTTCAACCATTGAAGATGCGGATGTAATTGATAAGTTAAATTCGGTATTAAATAATACTAATTCAAATGTTACTATTAATAATATTGTTGGTTCGATTGCGAAAAATAATGCTGATGGTACAATAACTGTAACTTATAAACTAAATTCAACACGTAATAATTTAGAATCTGAAACCTCTTCAAAAACTGTTACTAAAGTCTTTAGAGAATTTAGAAATGAAAATCAAGTTAAAACTGAATTGAATGCAATTATTAACAGCTCAAGTACAACTTTAGATTATTCAGATAAAGCTAACTTACCTTCTGATACCACTTTTGAAGATGCAAAATACACATTAGTGTCAAACGATCCTAATAAAGCGTTTTCAAGTTCGGTTGTAAATAATGAAGTTGTAATTGATGCAATTAGTGCAAAATTAGAATCAGTTGATGAATCAAACAAAAATGACAAGACAGGAAGCGTGGATGCAGTATACAAATTGCGTTCAACTGAGCCTGGTTTTGAAAATGTTGTTTCAGATCCTTCGAGTGCTAAAACTTTAAGCAACTTCAAAACAGAACAACAACGTCTTGATGAAGAAATCCAAAAACATGCAACAAGTGATAATGTAAATGTTACAAACAAAGAAACACGTTCACCTTCAGAAGTGACTAAAGCGGAAATAGCAAAATTGCTTAATGATTTATATAATACAAACGCTAATGCCAAAGTTACTGAAGATGACATTACTTTAACACCAAATAACAATACTGGAACACTAGGGGCAGAATTTAAACTTACTTCAACCAAAAACGGTTTAACAGATGTTAAATCTTCAACTTCACGAACTATTCAATTAAATTCATTCCTTTCAGCAGATGGTGAATCAAAAAGACTTCAAGATTTAGTGGATAATCATACTAGTGTTGAATATAATGGTTCTAGAGAAATTCTTGCGGATTATCAAAGTGATCAGTTATCTAATGAAAACATTAAAATGACAATTAACGGAGTTGTGGGAACATATAATTCAAGAACTGAAGAAATTGATTTTCCAACTTTAAATGCCAAAGCAACAGAACTTTATTTCAATAACACTGAAGATCGCAATGGAAGTTTAGAATTAGAATTTAAATTAGTTTCTACTAAACCAGGTTTAAGAAATTCAACAAGCGATTTATCAACTAAAACAATTTCTGATTTCAAAACAGAAAAAACAAGGCTTTCTGAGCTAGTATCTGCTAAGGAAACTCAACTAAACAATCTTCAATACAATCGCGCAAATAAAAAAGGAGCTTCAGAATTTACAAAAGACGAAGCTTCTCAATTATTATCAACTGTATTTTCAAGTGATCATGCAAGAGTTCGTGTAGAAGATGTCCAAAGTATTGAATTTAATAACGAAACCGGAACTGCAACTGTAGTATATAAATTAAACTCAGCTAGAGATGAGCGTCAATTAGGTGATATTGCTACAGATGAGACTTACACTAAAGTGTTTACTGGTTTTATAACATACGAACAAGAAAGACAAAGATTAGAAACTGCATTAGCTGATACACTAGAAAATGTTGATTATGAAGATAAAACAAATTGACCAACTGGTACTACATTTGATAAACAAGATGTATTTTTTAACCTTAATGGTGAAGATTTAAGTGGTTTAGCTACTGATTACATAAATAAAGTTAGAGTTTCAGAAATTGAATTTGATAATAAAAACGACAGAAATGGTACTGTTGATGTTTCATTAACACTTACTTCAACTCGTCCTGGTTTTGAAACTGTATCAGTTAAAGATAAAACCACTGTAGAAGGTTTCGCAACAGAAGTAAATCGTTTAAATCGTGTTTTAGTGGGAGAAACAGAAAGATTTCCGTTACCAGTAAATATAGACTTTCTTTCACCAAATGATAAAACCACTCGTGCGGCATCCACATACACTCCTGATGAAATTAAAGCCTTAATTCAACCATATTACGATGGTCATTCAGTAAATATTGAAAATTTAAGATTAAGAGCTAATAATAAAACCGGTGTTTTAGAAGCTACATATACTCTTTCTTCAACTCGAGAAGGTCTTGAAGGAATAAGATCAACACAAACAAAAACCCATGTAATGAGAGGAATTAAAACCGAAGAGCAAGAAAGACAAAGACTTTCAAAAATTCTTGAAGACATAAATGCTAACATCGCTAGAAAAAATAACACACCAATTTTAAGCAACTTAATGTTAAGTGATATTTCCTTAAGTGTGAGAGAAGTAAACGGAACATTAAATGATCACAATGAATTCGTATTTGGAGCACCAGTTAACGCAATTGCTAAAAACGTAACTATTGAATCTCTTAACGATGAAGAGGGAACTGTGATGGTAAAAGTTCCTGAACTTGCTTCAACAGAACCTGGATTTGAAAACGTTTCATCATTTAACATTCGCGGCGCAGATGATAATGCAGGTATTTCAAGAGAAGTAACCGGATTTTTAACCGAATCTCAAAGACTTGATAAATTAGTTGAAGCTAATGCAGGAGAAGTAACTTATACAAGTGAAACTGCTCCAAAAGCAAACAAATTACCTTCAAATGTTACTAAATCAGATTTAAGTTTTTCAAAAGATGAAACTGAAAATAAATGATATAAATTACTTCCTGATGATGCCACTTTAACACCAAATGATAAAGCCGGTACTTTAACTATTACTTTACCAATTACTTCAACTCGTGATAATTTGAGTGATGTCAAATCAACACAAAGTAGAACCTTTACTTTAGAAGGATTTAAAACAACATATCAAGATGCAATTGATAAATTAAACAATTTAGATAAAGACACCGTCTCAATTACCAATAACAATCCAACAACTACCTTGCCAAGTTCTGAAGAAGGTAAAAATAAAGACAATTACACAATTAATTTAACTAATGATGATCCGAATTTAGTTGCTGAAATTGTCAATGTAGTTGGACATGATGATGTTAATGGTAAAACATTGGTTGCATATAAATTAGTTGATAATAATCCTGATCACACTAATTTAGATGGAACTAAACCTGAATCCAAAGTATTTTATAAAGTTGTTGATGGTCTTAAAACCGAAAGAGATAGATTAAATGAATTAAAAGATCAAGCTAATAATAATTTAACTTATTCAGATTCTGAACATCCAAAAGCTTCAACATTCCCAAGTGATGTTCAAAGTAGCGATTATGTGCTAGATAATACCTTTGCTACAAACAATAAAGTTTCAACAATTGATACAACCATAGATCCAAATAACGAAGATGGAACACTTACTGCAAATTACAAACTTAACACCACAAAAACTTCATCAGAATTATTTAATGTGGATACTTCTTTAGTTCCGGAAAATGCTCGTGAAGATTTAAATAATTTTAAAGATACTAACTTTGTATCTCCTACTGCAGAACAATTTAAGGTTGCTGTTGACAACACTAAAGATGACAATGGATTCTTAAATTACGAAAGAGATTTAGATAATAAAATTCAAACTGCTAAAAATGCTATTGATGGTAAAACTAATATTTCAGATGAAGAAAAAACAAAACTTAAAGCTGATTTAGATCGTGTTAAAGATACATTTAAACAATCTACATCAACTCCTGAGGAAGCTTACAATACTGCAAAAGAAGCAATTGAAACCATCAATAATATAGCTACTACAACTGACAATGCAAAAGGAGCTAAAATCGCTGCAGTGGATGCTACCTATCCACACTTAAATAAAGCTCAAAGAGATCAAGTTAAAGAAAATCTTAAAAACTCAAATACTTTAGAAGTATCAAATGCAAACCTTCCTACAACTACACAAGTTGAGCAAAACGCAAAAGCTCTTGATAATGCAATGAAAGATACCAAAGAACGTGTGGATGCAAATGAAGAGTTTACTGCTGGTGAAAAATACACTAATGCTCCACAAAATCTTAAAGATCAATATGATGCTGCAATTCAAGCAGCTAAAGATTTAATTCCACTTCCAGATAATGTAGATGGAACTAACACAAAAGTTCCTGTACTTGATGGAATTACCGATTGAAGAGATACAGTTACAAAACCAACAACTTCAAATTATCCTCTTGATGCTGTAGAAGAACTTAAACGGACAATTGATTCTCTTAAAGAAACTATTGAACATCTTCAAGAAGCTAAAGATAACGCTAAAGCAGCTATTGACAAATTACCATATCTTTCAGCTGATGAAAAAGCCGATCTTAAAAAACAAGTAGATGCAGCTGAAACCGTTGGTAAAGTTAATGAAATATCAGATAAAGCCACTGTGAAAAATTCAACAAAAGAACAAAAACACAATGCTGTTGACACTCAACCTGAATTTGAACATTTAAATGATGCTCAAAAACAAGCAGTAAAAGATGCAATTATTAATTCTAATTTAGAACCAATTACTAATTCAACTCTTCCTTTAACTGCTAAAGTAATTTCAGATGCTACTGAGTTAGATGATGCAATGGAAACTCTTCAAGGATTAGTAAATGCTAAAGATAGTGTACACAAAACACCTCTTTACATTAATGCAACTCCAAATTCTAAAGATGTATATGATAAATTAACTGAAGCAGGTAGTGAATTATCAAGCAATACCAATCCTGATGCAACTAAATTACCGAACGTTGATATTCATGAATCAACTCCAAATTGAACTAAAGAATCTGTTGATAAGTTAAATGAAGCAATAAAAAATGCTTTAGTTGAAGCAGCTAAATCTGCAATTGATAATTATCCAAATCTTTCTGAAGAAGAAAAAACTAAACTTAAAGATAAAATTAATGATTCTTTAGATAAAACAGCTCTTAATAATGTTGTTGAAGAAGGTAAAAACTTAAACGAACAAAAACAAGCTAAAATTAATGCAATTGATGCTTCTTATCCATATTTAAACCAATCTCAAAAAGATGCGGTTGCTAAAGAAATTAAAGAAACTAATTTAAATAAAGATACCAACCCTAATGCACCTGCGTTTGAAGATGTTGATACTAAAGCGAGCGCTTTAAATGAGTCAATGAAAACTCTTAGAGATCTTGTTGCTGATAAAGCTAATGTTTTAGGAAGTGATTTCTACAATAAAGCTACTGATTCTTCAAAAGACAAATACAACAAATTAACTGAAGGAGCTTCAGAATTAGCTAATAACAATAATTTAACTGATGATCAAGCAAATCAAATTGAAGATTCATTTACTAAACCTGCAGATGCTAACTGAAATAAAGAAGCTGTTGATAAATTAAACGAAGCAATCAAAAACGCTTTAAAAGCAGCTGTTGAAAGTGCTATTGATAATTATCCAAATCTTTCTGAAGAAGAAAAAGCTAAACTTAAATCAGACCTTGCTAAAGCTACAACTCCAGAAGCAATCAAAAACGTTGGTAATAATGCAAAACAAATTAATACCGACAAGCAAGATGTAATTGATGAAGTTAACAAATATCAACATCTAAACGAAACCCAAAAAGCATCAGCAATTAATGAAATTAAGCAAGCTAATTTAGATGCTACACTAAATGCAAATTCAAATAATGTTGCTGATGTTAAACAAAAAGCTAAAGATCTTGATGATGCTATGGGAGTGCTTGATACTTTAGTTAAAGCTAAAGAGGCAGTACATACAAGCGACAAATATAATAATGCAACTGATTCAAGTAAACAAAATTATGACCATTTAATTAGTGGAGCAGATCAATTACTTAAAGATCAAAATCCTAGTGATGAAAACTTAGCTCCCGCTCTTGCACCAAGTGGATCAATTACAAAACCTTCAGATCAAAACTGAGACAAAGATAATGTTGATAAACTGGCTCAAGCAATTAAAGACGCTTTAAAACAAGCGGCTAAAGACGCAATTGACAAATTACCTAATCTTTCAGATGCTGAAAAAGAAGCTCTTAAAAATTCAATTGACGGTGTTGAAGATGTTAACACCAGCGACATTGATGATATTGTTGCAAAAGCTACAAATATAAATGACGCAAAACAAACAAGTATTGACAAAATTAAACAATTACCTTACTTAAGCGATGATGAAAAAGAAAAATACATCAAAGATGTTAAAGACACAAACTTAAGTGATGCTAATGAGTTAAATGAACAAGCTTTAGCACCTCTTAAAGCAATTGAAACTAAAGCCAAAGAAGTGAATACAACCAAAAAAGGTCATTATGATGCTGTTGAAACAAATTATCCATATCTAAACGATTCGCAAAAAGCAGCTGTTAAAGAAGCAATCATTAAGTCTAATTTAGAAGTAATTCCTAATAAAGAAACCACTCCTTCAACTCAAAATGTTTTAGATCAAGCAAGTGCATTAAATGAATCAATGAAAACATTACGTGAATTTAATGACAAAGCTAAATCAATCATTGATAATAACGAACTAGGAGATGATGTTAGTGCTGAATCTAAAGATAAATTCTCTGCAGCTCAAGCTGTCGCAAATGCTTTAAGTACAAATACAACTCCTGATAGTGCTAATGTAGATAAAGTTGATACTACTATTTCAAATAGAGAAAATCCTAACTACAACAAGAGTGATGTCGATAAAGTAGTGGCTAAATTGGCTGAAACCCTTAAAAAAGTTGCTGAAGAAAAAATTGATCACTTACCTAATCTTTCAGAAGCAGAAAAAACAGCTCTTAAAGAGCAACTTAACAATCCTGAAACTAACACTGTTGCTGAAATTGATGCTGTTTTAAATAAAGCTAAAACAATTGATAATGTCAAAAAAGACACAATTGATGCAATTAATAAATTAGATTACTTAAGTGATGATGAAAAAGCAAAATACATTAAAGATGTTAAAGACACAAACTTAAGTGCTTCAGAAAATCCAGCTCAAGATCCTGCATTAAGCGAAAAATTACAAGAAGCTCAAAATACAAACAACACCAAAAAAACTCAAGATCAAAACTTAAATTTAGAGCATGTTAACCAAGCTCAAAGAGATGCGATTACTCAAGCAATTAAAGATTCTAATTTAAATGCAATTGCAGGAAAAGAAAACACTCCTGCAACAGCTAAAGTTATTGAAAATGCTGAAGCATTAGACAATTCAATGAAAACATTAAGAGACTTAGAAGCTGCTAAAAATAAAATAATTACTTCTCCACTATATGCAAAAGCAACTCCTGAATCTCAAGATCTTTACGATAAATTAACTAATGGTGGTGATGAGTTAATTGCTAATAATAATCCTCAAGCAAGTAATTTAGCAAACACTAATATTAATGAAACTTCACCAAATTGAAGCAAAGCTAGTGTTGATACTTTAAATGATGCTATCATTCATGCTTTAAAAGAAGCTTACAAAGGTGCAATTGACAAGTTAGAACATCTTTCACAAGAAGAAAAAACAGCACTCAAAGATCAACTTGACAATCCACAAACTACTACATTAGATCAAATTCAAGAAATAGCTGATAAAGCTACTACTTGAGACAATGCAAAAGCGCAAGAAATTGCTAATGTCGAAACTAATTATCCACACTTAAATGCTTCACAAAAACAAGCTGTTAAAGATGCAATCAAAAATGCTAATTGAGATGCCACTTTAAATCCTGATGCTAAAAACGTGGCACAAGTAAAAGCTCAAGCTCAAGAACTTGATGATTCAATGGCAAAATTACAACAATTTACCAATGATGATCCTAAGGTTGTTGCTTCTCCGATGTTTACTAATGCTTCAGAAGAATCAAAAACTAAATATCAAAAAGCAATTGAAGCATCAAAACAACTTCAAAATAATCAAAATCCTAGCGTTGAAGGGTTAAATGGCATTGAAGAGCAAAATGATGCAAATTGACCTAAAGACCCAGTTGATAAATTAACTACCAACTTAGAAGATGCTCTTAAAGAAGTTGCTTCAAGTTATGTTGATAATTTACCAAATCTTAGTGAAGCTGAAAAAACCGCTCTTAAAAATCAAATTAACGCTGTTGAACACCCTACATTAGAAGTTCTTAAACCAATTACTGATCGTGCTCAAACAATTAATGATAAAAAACAAAAAGCTATTGATGTTATTGTTGGCGGGGAATATCTTTCTCAAGCTGAAAAAGATAACTTCCAAAAACAAGTTAAAAATACTAATTACTCAAATCCTGATCAAGACTCAGTTAATGATGAAGCTATTAGTGGAATTTTAAGTAATTCAAATGACACTAATAACACCAAAAAAGAACATCATAACAATATTGATAATTTAGATTCTCTAAATGATGCTCAAAAAACCGCTCTTAAAGATCAAGTAATTAAATCAAATCTTAATGCAATTGAAAATTCAAATAATGAACCTACAAGTGATGTGGTAGATCGTGCTAATGCGTTAAATGAGTCAATGAAAACTCTTAAAGATTTTGTCACTCAAAATCCAACTGTTATAACTCAGCCACTTTACACTCAAGCAAGTGAAGAAACTAAAGATAAATACGATCATGTAAGTGAAGCTGGAAGCAACTTAATTAATAACATTGCTCCAACTCAAGAGTCAATTAACGATATCAATAGTGCCATTGCAGAAGAAGATAAAAAAATAGCTCAAAACAATACTCCAAATTGAGATAAAGCTAATGTTGATAAGTTAAATGCTGATTTACTAGATAAATACAAAGATTTAGCCAAAGAAGCTATAGATAAATTACCTTATCTTTCACAACAAGAAAAAACTGCTCTTAAAGATAAATTAGATCAAGAGCAAAATAACACTAAAGCTAAAGTGGACGAAATTCTTGATTTAGCAAAAAATATCAATTCTCAAAAAGAAAATATCGCAAATAAAATTAAAGAACTTCCACATTTAAACGAGCAAGAAAAACAAAACTTTATCAATGAAATAATTGCAACAAATAAAGTTCCAGAAAATCCTAACGATCCTCAAGATAATTCTGATTTAGAAAGTATTTTAGATCGTGCTCGTAAAGATGATTTAGATAAAGCGCTAGAAGAATATGTTGCAAATAATTTACCTTCACATAACACCCAAGATTCAAAAGCTAAGTTAAGTGAAATTAATGATTTAATTAAAGCTTTTGAAAAAGATGATCAAACCAATAACAAAAACACTAATTACAACGATTACAAACAAGTTACTACAACTTTAGATAAAATCGCTTCTCTTAAAGAAGCTTATGACGCTTACTTAGATTCTAATGTTGCTAACAATGATGCTTACAAAGTAGCAAAAGAAGCTTTAGATAACAAAGAAACTCAAGTGCAAAATGATGTTGATACTCTTAAAGATAAACAATATTCAGATCCAAGATTGCAAAATATCAAAAATGCACTAATAAATGAAGCTAACAAAGACATTGCCAAATCACAAGCTGAAAAAGAAATTGTTGATGCTTTAGTATCTCTTAAAGATGATGGATATAATTCAGAACACTTTAATGAAAAACTAAATGATGCTTTAGCCAAAATGAATGCAGCTCCAGATTCAAGAAACAACCAAGTAATTGCTGAGTTAGAAAACGCACAGTTAAATTACCCAGCAATGGTTGAAAAATCAAACAATAATGAAGGTCTTGATGATGCTGAATTTGCAAAACTTCAACCATTACTTGATGCTCCAAAATCAAATGTAGTAGCTTCGGCATTAGAACATTTTGGTCCATATCGTGCAAACTTAAATGATGAAGATAAAAACAAATTTATAGCTAATTTGAACGATCTTGAATATCTTTCACCAAAAGAAAAACAAGATTTCATCAATCAAATCAATCATGCTGTTCGTACTAAAGAAGCTAAAGATATTATTGCTAAAGCTAACGAAGTAAATGATGCCAAAAAAGCTATAGCTGATCAAATTCGAAACTTTGAACATTTAAATGATTCACAAAAACAAGCTTATATAAATGAAGTTAAAGCAAATCCACTTGTAACAACCGATCCACAAAGTGAAAAATCAATGGATCAAATTCTAAAAGACACTCAAGAACTTGATGATAAAATGCTTGAACTTCAAAATGCTTTACAAGCAGCTAATGAACTTAAAAAATCAGATGTATATACCAAAGCCAAAGAATTAAATAAAATGAATTTTGATGAAGCTATTGTTGATGGTCTTAAAGTTACTCACAATGAAGCTCCAAAAGGATTTACTACTCCAAATCTTAATAAAGGTGAAGTACAATCAATTATTGACCGCTTGAAATTACAAGCACAAGAACTTGCCAAAAGTGCAATTGACAAACTTCCTTATGTATTGAACGAAAACAAAGATGAGTACAAAGAACAATTAAGTAACACAACAGACACTAAAAAACAAGAAGAAATTATCAAAAAAGCTGAATCAACTAATGATTTAATTAAACAAATTATTGACACTTTAAAAGATTTAGCCAAAGAAGCTACACCTGATAAAGAATCGCATTTAGACGAACTTCTTGATAAATTAGCTCAAACAAATCCAAATGTGGATCCAAAAGTCTTTAATGACACCAAAGATGCCATTTATGCTAATGCTCAGTTAAGCGACTTCTTAAAAGCCTACCGTGACTCAGATATTAATGATGAAACATATCTAAACAAAAAAGAAGCCTTAACTAATGCATTAAATGAAGGTGTTAAATCAATTGAAAACAAATACTCTCAACTAAATGATTTAGTCACAGATTTAGTTAACACTTCAAAAACATTAAACGCTCAAGGACGTAGCGAAATTGATTTAGTAGACGCTTTAATTGAATTAAATAAAGATAAATTCAATTCAGCTATGGTCAATAACCAAGTTAATGGTCGCTTTAATAACTATGATGATTTAGCTGATAAAGTTAACGCCTTTCCATACTTTGATGTGCTGAAAAAGGCCGCTGAACATGATAATAAAGTTACTGTCGGAATTTATCAACTAGTTAAAGATGCAAATGATGAAAAAGCCTCAAATGTTATTAAATCAGCCCTTAAGAAAAACTTCGATCCTCTTAAAGTAGAAGAAACACTTAAATGCAAATCATGATGAGCATGTTGATGATGATATGTTGTGCTTTCACTTGGATCTATATCAGTGCTTGGTTTAGTTGCTGCCGCTGCTAAAAAATTCCAAGAATCAAATCCTAAAAAATAATTAAATGAGCAAGTCAACTGACTTGCTTTTTTTGATATTAAAATTAAAAATCAAACAATTACTTTTTTAGTAAAAGGACTAAAAAAATAAATAAAAATATCGCAATAATGCGATAAATCTTATTTTTTAAGAAGTTCAAACATGTTTTTCTTATAAACTTCAACACCAGGTTGATTAAAAGGATTTACTCCAAGTAAATAAGCACTCATTGTTACAGCTCTTTCAAAGAACATAAATAATGCACCAAGAGAATGTTCACTAAAATCTTTAAATGTTAAATGAATGTTTGGAACATTTCCTACATTTGCGTGTGCGTTAATTGTAGCTCTAAGAACTGTGTTGTTTACTTGATGCAAGTTTTTATCATCTAAATATCCGAGTTTATCAAAATCATGTCCTTGAGTTTTTAAAGTAATGTTGTTTTGTGAGTTTTCCACTGACATAACAGTTTCAAATAAAATTTTATTTCCTTCTTGTACCATTTGTCCAAGAGAGTGTAAGTCTGTGGTGTATAAAGCTGATGAAGGTCACAATCCTTTTCCGTCTTTTCCTTCACTTTCACCAAAAAGTTGTTTTCATCACTCGCTAAAGTATTGCAATTTAGGTTCATATGAAACCATTAATTCAACTAAGTAATTTTTATTGGTGTGTAAGTAATATCTAAGAGCTGCATATAAATAAGCTGGGTTATGTGCAATTAACTCACTTGAAAGCTCTTCATTGGTTTCTTTAGCTCCTTCAAGAAGTGCTTCTACGTTAATACCAGCACAAATAAAAGGGAATAAACCAACAGCAGTAAGTACTGAAAAACGTCCACCAATGTCATCTGGAACTACTAATTTTAAATATCCTTTTTGAGTAGCAAGTTCATTTAAAAGACCTTTTGATTTATCAGTTGTTGCCACTATTAACTGAGCAGCATTTTCAGGAGTTTCCTTTTTCTCAAGTAACATTCTAAATTCTCTAAATGCTACAGAAGGTTCTAAAGTAGTTCCTGATTTTGAAATTACATTAATGGCGAATTTTTTGTCCTTAACGTAATTTAATTTTTCCACTAACGCACTAGCTGAAAGATCGTTTCCAGCAAAAAGAAGTTCCATTCTAGGTTTTTTCATTGAATATGGACCATAAATGAAGTCATATCCAGTTTTAGCTCCTAAATATGAACCACCAATTCCAATTACAACAACAACTTCAACTCCTGCTTTTTCTCATTGTGCAGCTTTTTCGTGCATGATTTGAACTTCATTACGATCATAAGTGTTAGGAAGATCGTATCATCCAAGTCAGTCTTTTTCATTGACTTTTTTTTCTTTAACATCATGATGAATTTTTGAAACTCTCTCTTGCAAAAATTCTAAAGTTTGTGATGCATTTTCAAGAGCATCATTAGTTTGTAAATTTAAATATTTTAATTTCATTTTTCCTCATTTTACACATTTGATTTTTTATTGTTTAATTATATTATATATTTAAAAATTCTTCCAAAATGTCGTTTTTATTGTTAAAAAAATAACTCTTAAATACTTTAAAATTCCCTTATTAAAAGATTTAAAAAGGTATAAAATAAAGAAAGCAAACAAAGGAGGAGCAGTGAAACAGTTTATTTTACGAAATACTGTTGATCTTGCTTTTTTTATTATATTTGCTTTTGGTGTGTCAGCAACACTTATTGCTAGTTTTTGGCACATTGGACTTTTCTTTGGTTTTGCTATTGGAGCGATGTTATCATTGCTCTCAATTAAATTAAATGTTTTTATTTCCAATTTTTTATCTCAAAAAATTGGTTCCAAAAAAGCAATTCAACTAATTTACATCAAAAACGCGGTGTTTTTTTTATTAATTATTTTGACCATTTATGTGGTGATTTTAATTAATGAAAACTATTTACACAAACACAATTTGGTTTTAAATAATTGGAATTATGTTAATAAACCAATTAATTTGATTGCTTTATTTGTAGGAGTTTCTCTTGCGTTACCAACTTATGCACTTGAAACTTTATTAAAATCAAAACTACATAGGAGGTGAAATGGATAATATTGCTGAAAAATTATGAGTGTGAAATCAGCCACAACTTTTATCTTTGATTGTGACAGTGCTTATAATTTTAGTGCTTGCAATTATTGCCTATCGATCAATTAAAAAAGTTAAACCAAATCAAGCTCCTAGTGGTGCTGCTCTTCTTGCGGAAATGTATTTATCAGGACTAGATAAAACAATGGATGAAACTTTGGAAGATAAACTTCCTAAAGCACGTCATTATATCCTAACTTTATTTACAATGCTAGCTGTTGGTAATTTACTTTCACTAGTTGGACTTGAACCAATTGGAACATCTTATTCAATTCCTTTAACTTTAGGTATTGCAACTTGACTTGGTATTTTTGTGACAGGATTTGTTTACCAAAAAATTCGCTACTTAAAAAAATACATTAATATTTTTGAAATAATTGGTGATATAGCTCCACTTATTTCACTTGGGTTCCGTTTATATGGAAACTTAATTGGTGGAGGAGTAGTTATGTTTTTAATGTATTCATTTTTAGGATACATGTGAACTTTACTTCCTAATTTAAGTGAGCATCAATGATATTTCTTTGCTCCGCTTATTACTCCTGCATTTCACTTTTATTTTGATATTTTTGAATCACTGATTCAATCATATGTTTTTACGGTATTAACCATGAGTTATTGACTAAATCAACTTGGTGAAGGCGAAGAGGTGAAAAAACCTGCTTCAACTAAACGAGACTTTAAACGTGTTAAAGTTAGCCAAAAACTTAAAGCTATTTATTAAATATTACTTTTATATTTTAGGAGACTATTATGTTAGAAAACATTACAAAACTTTTAGAAGAAACAACAAATGCTGCAACCACTTCAACAGCTGCAACTACAGCAACTACCACCACTGAAAAAGCTTCTAGCGGACCTTCAATTGGGCTTGGTTTAGTTGCTATTGGAGCTGGTGCTGCTATGATTGGAGCTATGGGTTCTGCTATGGGACAAGGGTATGCTGGAGGAAAAGCTGTTGAAGCTATTTCTAGAAATCCTGAAGTTGAGAAAAAAGTTCGTAACATGTTCATTATCGTTGCGGCTATTTCTGAATCAGCAGCTATTTATTGTTTAGTTATTGCATTCTTACTTTTCTTCTTAGGTGGAAAATAAGAGATTGAAAAGAGTTATAAATGCTTACACAAGTAACTAAGTTAATGGCTGAAACTCAAGCAATTGATAAACCAGTACCTTTTGAAGAAGGGATTGCCGAAAAATTCCAAGCAATTTTTCCAAGCATTCCTTTAATGATTGCTACTATCATTGCTTTTATTGTTATTGCAACCATTATGTATATCTTTTTACGCAAACCAATTGCCAAGATGCTTCGTGAGCGTAAAGAATATATTCAACAAAATATTGATGAATCAATCAAAATCAAAGAAGAAATGATTCAAAAATTAAATGATGCTAACGCTAATTTAGAAAATTCTAACAAACAAGCTGAAGTTATTATTAATCGTGCTAAATTAAAAGCTGAACAAGTAATAGTAACTTATATTGCTAAAGCTAAAAACGATTCAAAACAATTAATTGAAGAAGCGCATTTAGACATTAACAAACAACAAAAAGAATTTGAGCAAAACTCACGTTTAATTGTGGCTGAAACTGCCAAAGAGTTAGCTGAAAAAATTCTACAAAGAGAGATTTCACAATCAACTCAAGAAGAAATTATTGAAAGTTTCTTAAAAGATGAAAATCTTAAAGGATTTGAATAATGTTAGATAAATCTAATATTAAAGGTTATGCGATTGCTCTTTTTGAATTAGTTAAAGAAGCAAATAAATTTGAACAAATACATGTTGAATGCAACCAAATACTTACTGTGGTTCAACAAAATCCGAATCTAATTGATTTTTGATCTGCATTAAATGTGCCAAACGAAGAAAAACTCAAACTAGTTGATGATCTTTTATTTGACTATGACCCAATTTTAAAAAACCTTATTAAGGTGGCCATTGAACGTAAAAGCATCAACAAAATAAAAACAATTTTGACACATTATTTAAAGCTTTCAAATGAGGCATTAAAAATTTCTTTTGTTAAAGTAATTACTGCTAAAGAAATTTCTCAAGATCATTTAGACCGCATCAAAGATAAACTTGAAAAACACTATCATAGAAGATTTGAAATTAAAAATGTCATTGATAAATCACTTATTTCAGGTTTTCAAATCGTTTCTGAAAGTCGTATTATTCAAAAAAATTACAAAAATGATTTAGCTCAACTTATTGGAGCTATAACCACTAAAAATATCAAAGGAGGTAGATAATGGCGATAAAACTTGATGATATTTCAGTAATTATTAAAGATCGTATTAAAAATTATGATTTAAAAATCGATCAATCTGAAATTGGTAAAGTTATTTCTATTGGAGATGGAATTGCTTTAGTATCTGGAATTGAAAAAGTTATGAACTCCGAAATTGTTGTTTTTGAAAACGGAGTTTATGGTCTTGCTTTAAATTTAGAAGAAGAAGCAGTCGGAGTAGCTTTATTTGGAGATGCTAATTCCGTTTCTGAAGGTGATAGTGTTAGAAGAACCAATCAAGTTATCTCAGTTGAAGTTGGAGATGAGCTACTTGGAAGAGTAGTTAATGCGCTAGGACAACCAATTGATGGTAAAGGTGAATTAAAATTAACCAAAACTAGAGAAATTTTCAAAGTTGCAAGTGGAGTTATGTCTCGGAAAGAAGTTAACCAACCACTTGAAACCGAAATTATTGCAATTGATTCAATGATTCCAATTGGAAAAGGACAAAGAGAGCTAATTATCGGTGATCGTCAAACTGGTAAAACTGCTATTGCAATTGACACAATTATTAATCAAAAAGGTAAAGGTGTTTATTGTGTTTACGTAGCTATTGGACAAAAAAACTCAACTGTAGCACAAATTGTTAAAAAACTTTCTGATTCAGACGCTTTAAAATACACTACTGTTGTGGTAGCTGGAGCTAGTGAATTAGCTCCTCAACAATACATTGCTCCTTATACTGGAGTAACTATTGCTGAAGAGTGAATGTCTCAAGGAAAAGATGTGTTAATTGTGTATGATGATTTATCAAAACACGCTACTGCATATAGAACATTATCACTTCTTTTAAGAAGACCTCCTGGTCGTGAAGCTTATCCTGGAGATGTGTTTTACTTACACTCTCAATTACTTGAACGTGCTGCTCGTTTAAATGAACGTTACGGTGGTGGTTCAATTACTGCTTTACCAATTATTGAAACTCAACAAGGAGATATCTCTGCATATATTCCAACAAACGTAATTTCAATTACTGATGGTCAAATTTTCACTCGTGAAGGTTTATTCAACGCCGGTCAAAGACCAGCTGTAGATGTTGGTTTTAGTGTTTCGCGGGTAGGTTCAGCTGCACAAACTAAAGCCATGAAAAGTGTTGTAGGTTCATTAAAATTAGAGCTTGCTCAATACAATGAAATGCTTGCTTTTGCTCAATTTGGATCTGATTTAGATGATTCAACTAAAACTATTTTGGATCATGGAGCTAAAGTATATGAATTGCTTAAACAAGAGCAATACAACCCAATTTCACAAGCATCACAATCAATTATTTTAGTTGGAGTTAAAGAAAGAATTATCAATCCATTACCAAAAAATAAAATGCACGAATATCGTGATATGGTGCTAAAAGAAATTGAAAATAATAAAATGCTTAATATCGTTTATAAAGATATCTTGTCAACTTCTGTTATTTCGCCTGAAAATTATGAAGTTATCACCAAAACTCTTGTAAAAATTGTTCAAGACATCGTTAATACCATTCCTAATTACGACCCTAAAATGTACAAACCACTTCCAAGTAAATTTACAAACAATTAATCATGTCTAATTTAAACGCATTAAAAAACCGTATTTCTGTAGTGGGTAATACTAAAAAAATAACCAAAGCTATGCAATTAGTAGCCACTGCAAAATTGCAAAAAACTAAAAAAGACTTAGAAAACATTAAAAATTATCGTAATTTACTTGAAGAAACATTTAATGAATTAATGCAAAACGTATCTCAAAAAGATCTTCAAAACATTTTTCCAGCCAATGAAAATCTTGATCAAGATCTTTACATTATCATTTCTTCAGATTTAGGATTATGTGGTTCATATAATTCAAACATTTACGCACAAATTCATCAAAACGTAACTGATAAAGATTTAGTGATTTTTGTTGGCGCTAAAGCTTACTTATATGCGCATTCTTTTATTAAAAAAGAAAACATTGTACAAAAGTATTTTGCTTATGGTGATTCATTTAACTACGCTTTAGCTGAATCAATTAGTAAAGATGCTTTAGAACTATACTTTAATAAAAAAATTCGTTCAATTAAAATTATTTACACCGAATTTGTTAATAACATTATTCAAGAGGCTAAAACATTTCAATTATTTCCTTTTGTAGTAACTCAAAAAGTTAATGTATTAACAAGCAATGTTGAATTTTATCCTAACGCTGAAACAATACTCAGAAATTCAATTCCGCTTTTTATTGGAAGTATGATTTATTCTTTAGGTAACTTTTCTAAAATTTCTGAGATGTCATCTCGTAGAAACGCAATGGAAAATGCTACCGAAAATGCTAATGAATTAATTCATGAATTAGGTCTTGAATTTAACCGAAAACGTCAAAGTTTAATTACTCAAGAAATTACTGAAATTGTGTCTGGTGCAGACGCAACTCAAAAATAATAAAGGAGGACACATGCCACAAAACAAAGGAACAATTGTTCAAATTCTTGGACCAGTTGTTGACGTGCGTTTTACAAGCGGCAAATTACCTAAACTTCTAAATGCTTTAATTGTGTATAAAGATCAACAAGCATATACATTAGAAGTTGCGCAACACATTGGTGATGATACCGTTAGATCAATTGCGATGGTTTCAACAAATGGTTTACAAAGAGGAATGGAAGTTATTGATACTGGCGCACCAATTTCTGTGCCAGTTGGTAATGCCGTTTTAGGAAGAATGTTTGACGTTTTAGGAAATCCTATTGATGAATTGAAAATGGCTGATAATGTTGAAACAGCTCCAATTCATGCACCTGCTCCTACTTACGAAGAACAAAAAAGCTCAAGTGAAATTCTTGAAACTGGTATTAAAGTTATTGACCTTTTAATCCCTTATGCTAAAGGGGGTAAAATTGGTCTTTTTGGTGGAGCTGGAGTTGGTAAAACCGTTCTTGTACAAGAATTAATCAATAACATTGCTACCGAGCACAACGGACTTTCAGTTTTTGCTGGAGTTGGTGAAAGAACTCGTGAAGGTAATGATTTATACTACGAAATGAAAGCAGCTGGTGTTTTAGATAAAACAGCACTAGTATTTGGTCAAATGAATGAACCCCCAGGGGCCAGAATGAGAGTTGCTTTAACTGGTTTAACAATGGCTGAATACTTTAGAGATGTTCAAAATCAAGATGTGCTTTTATTTATTGATAACATCTTTAGATTCACACAAGCTGGTTCAGAGGTTTCTGCTCTTTTAGGGAGAATGCCTTCTGCGGTTGGATATCAGCCAACTTTATCAACAGAAATGGGTCAACTTCAAGAAAGAATTACATCAACTCGTAGAGGTTCAATTACATCAGTTCAAGCTGTTTATGTTCCCGCAGATGACTTAACTGACCCTGCTCCTGCAACAACTTTTACTCACTTGGATGCTAAAACTGTTTTAGATCGTGGAATTGCTTCTCTTGGAATTTATCCTGCTATTGATCCTCTAGAGTCTTCATCAAGACTTCTAGACCCTTTAATTGTAGGGGTAGAACATTATCAAGTAGCTCAAGGTGTAGTAAATATTCTCCAACGTTTCAAAGAATTGCAAGATATTATTGCAATTTTAGGGATGGGAGAACTTTCTGAAGAAGATAAGAAAATTGTTGCTCGTGCAAGAAGAATTAGAAACTTCTTATCTCAACCCTTTACAGTTGCTGAAAAATTCTCAGGAATGAAAGGTCAATATGTACCTTTAAAAGAAACAATTAGAAGTTTTAAAGAAATTCTTGAAGGTAAATTTGATGATTATCCTGAAGAAATTTTTAGATATGCTGGAAGCATCGAAGATGTAATTGAAAGACACAATAAAAATTTAAATAATGGCTAAAACAACTTATTTAACCATTACAACACCAGAAAAAATCTTTTTTGCTGGCGAAACAAATATTGTTACATTAAAAATCGCCGATGGTTACATAGGTATTTTGCCTAACATATCTCCAATTTTTTCTAGTATCGAAATGGGTTCTTTAACTATTGGATATTCAAATGATCCCCAATCAATTAAATGTTACATTGGTGGTGGATTAATTTATGCTGATCAAGAAAAAGTCAATATTATTACTGATGACATTATCAAAGCTGATGATATTGATTTACAAAGAGCTAAAAGTGATTTAGCCATGTATGAAGCTGCGCTTTTAAAAGCCAAAGAAACATCCTCAGCAGACACTCAAAAGTTTGAAGTTAAGCTGAAAAAAGCAATTAATCGAATTGATATTTATAATCAATTCCACAAGTAATAACTAGTTTTTTGCTAGTTATTTTTTTGTTTTTGGTATATTTTTTTTATGAACAAATTTTTAAAAGCACTTAAGAAAAAAATCGCAGAGGACCAAAAGAAATTATCATGAATTTTATTTCTTGATAAATTATTTAGCACTCTAATTTTACTTTTGAATTTATCAGTTTTAGGACTTGCTATTGCTGCATTGGTTATTTTAATTCGTATCGCTAGAAGTCATGATAATGTCGATTATACTTCTTTATACATTTTAATGACTCTTGTAATTTTTATTATCGCTTCATTTGTTCTTACACTCGTTATTGCAGTGTATAAAGTTAATGGAAAATTCAATCGTTACAAAAAAGTGGAGCAAACAGCAATTGATTTAAGTTTTAAATACAAGCATTCAGTTATTAGCAAAGAAGAATTCATTGCTTATTTAAAAGCCTTGGAAGATAAGTTAAATAAAAAAGAGCAAATTGCTTTCAAAAATGTAATTCAAAAACAATTAACAGGAGATAAATAATGAACGTTAAAGAGTATTATGCAAAAGTCAAAAAAGAAAATACTATAAAACTTGTTATTTCTGGTATTTCATATTATTTATTAAATATTCTTTCGATTTCATTTGCTCTTTATTTAGGGGTTATTGCTGCGATTTTTTTAGCCTCAATTAATCAAAACTATCCAAAAGAACTAGGCAATCCTTACAAAGCATTGTTTCCAAATATAACAACCGGATCTACATATATTTTGCTTACAAGCATTATCAACGCAAGTGTTTCATTAATTTCAGGATTTTTATCATTTTTTGTTGTTAATGATTATTTTAAAAATCAAAAATCTATTCGTGAAAAACTTAAATTAGAAAACTTAATTTACTCTGATAAAGTGTTTTATTACAAAGAATTAACTCAAAAAGAAGCAGATTACTTGTTTTATAAACGAATATTTTTCCTAACTAAAAAAGAAAAATACGATCGTGAAAAACTTATTAATAACGGAGGTAAATAATGAATGATATAAATGAAAAAATCTATTGCTCTGAAATTATCTCTAAATCCAAAAGTAAATATCGTAAAAGTTACTACACTTTTGTTGGATTAAATGTTGCATTAATTGTAATTACTGCACTAACAATTATTTTAAACCTTTTTGCAATGCGTTATAATCCTTATCCACAACAAACAATGATTTATTTTGTGTTGCTTGCAATTTTTGCAGTAATTATTTCGTTTATTTCATCAGTGCAAACTTTTTTAAGCATTAAAGATCAAAAAACTTCAATTGGTAATAATATTTATTTAAATGAACAAATCATTGAACGCATTCAAAATAAAGATATTATAACTCGCGATGACATCGATGATATTTTAAATACATTTTAAGGTGCTTGGTCACCTTTTTATTTTGCTTTTAACTAGAAAATTAATTAATTGATATAATAAAAATTATGACAAACAAATGAGCTATTTTCAGTGATGTAGATGGAACAATCTACCCTTTTCCAGAAAAACAATTAACCCAAGTAAACATTAACAAAATTGAGGAATTAAATCAAAAAGGAGTTCCTTTTATTTTAAATACTGGCAATCCACCATATCAAAAAATTCAAAGGCTTGCAGATCAATTTAAATCACCATATATTGTCTGTTCAAATGGAGCCTTAGTTTTTGATAATTTTGCTAAAAAAACTATTTTTATTGAAAAAATGCCTCTTAGTGAAGTGAAAAAAATTTGAGAAGTATCCAACATTACCAACTCACCGTTATATTATTTTGGTACCGATAAGTATTATTTTAAAGATATGCCTAAACAATGACACGATTTTTTAGTTGAGTTTTGTGAATACGACCAATTCATTACACACGGAGAAATTGTGGATGACATTCATAAAATTGAAGTATATGGAGAATCTGAGGTTATTGAGCGTTTTTATGCCGAAGCGATGAAACATGATATTGATTTAAACATCATTAACCTAAAAACTCATATTGAAATTACTAAAAAAGGGGTTTCTAAAGCTTCTGGAATGCGTTGAGTTTGTGAAAATGCTTTTAACATGAGCGTTGAACAAGCTATGGCAATTGGAGATTCACCAAATGATATTTCAATGCTAGAAGCAGCGGGATATTCATATGCGATGGATAATGCTGACAAATTAACTAAATCTAAAGCCAAATATTATACTTCTGATGTGAGACAAAATGGACTTGCCGAAGCTATTGATGATTATTTATATCGTAGTGACTTTGAACTTAAAAGAGCTGTTTCTCAAAGAGGAAAACAAAAATAAATGACACCAATAGAACAAATTATTTACTTTAGTTTAATTGGAGTTTTTGCAACTTTACTACTCACTTTATTGATTCTTTTAATTTTAAATTTATATATTAAAAAATTTGTTAATTTTTTAGAATCTAAACAAACTAGTATCACTCGTGATCAAAGTGATTTTATCAACTCTTTAAAACGTTTTAAAGCTTTAAAAGAGCAAAATAGCAATTACGTTAATACTTATAAGTCTCTTTTAAGTTTAGAAAATATTATTTCAAATCAAAAAGAAAAATTGGACAAAACATCACAAGAGTTATATTCATTCTTAAAAAAGAAAAAAATTTTAGCTGCTCGCAAAACTCTTAAAATTTTTACTCAAAAATATGAAAACTTTAAAAAATCAATTCACCAATATCAATCAATTATTGGACAAATAAGTGCTAATTGAAATAATTATGAAGGTGACATTACTGATATTTTAAATAAACTATCTTTAGCTAGAGAATATTTAAATAAAAATCAAAAAGTTTTACACAATTTATATGGAGATTTAAAAAGTAAAATTGACCGTTATAGCGAGCGGATTAGTTTTATTGATGATCAATGAAACAATCAAGCTAAATTCGAAAATGTTTCAACATCTATTTCTAATTTGATTGTAGATTTAGAATATTTATTTGACATACTTGATCATGCTAAAGTTATTGAATTTTGTTTGTATGATAATTTACCTAAAGCTTTTGAAATCAGAGCAACACAAATTCATGATTTAGAAAAACAAGATCTATTTTTTATAAAAAATAAATTTTACAAATTACAACAAAAAGCTCTTTCTTATCAAGTGGATGCCATTAAGGATAAAATTATTGATTTTTACTTATTTTTCCACAAAAATGAACTTGAAGAATTCAAAAATAAAGCTCTTCATTACATGCACACAAATTTAACAAAAATAATTAAAAATTTATGTGTCAATTTGCAAAAACAACTAAATTACTACGATTTTATTGATATTAAAACAAGTGAAAAATGAGCTAAAGTAATTAAATTATATGAAAAGCTATCTGATAGTAATTTTGAAGAGTACATCAAAAACATAAATAAAATCATTCATTTGCTTGAAGAAATTAATTATTTTATTATTGAACATGTTTTTGAAAATAAACGCCAACAAACAATTGATTTAGCTTTTCAAGAAGAGTTATCTCAAAGCGTTCACTTATATTTTGAAATTATGCAAAATGAGATGTTAATTTCCGCAAAATATCATTCTAGTTTAGAACAGTTAAAAAATATGTATCAACAATTTTTCACAAAAAAACCCAACTTTGTTGATGTGGAAAAAATTTGAAATCGATGAGTCGAATCACTTAGTGCATTAATAGAAGAGATTGCTTTAAATGAACATTATAAGAGTTTATATTTAAGCGTTTATACTTCGCTTATGCAAAGTGAAAGAAATATTTTACAAAATAATGCTGAATTAGCGATTAAATTAAAAAAGCTTACAGCTGTTAATGATTATCAAGAAGCTTTTAGATTATTAAAAAGAGCTTATAAATAGGAGAGTATATGTATAACAAAATATTAATTCGTTATGGTGAATTAGTTTTAAAAAAGAAAAACCGTAAACAATTTATTAAACAATTAAGCGATAATGTTACTAAAATTACGCATCAAAAACCACAAATTGAATTTGATCGAATGTATTTAGATTATTCACCTGAAACTATTCAATCACTCTCTTATGTGTTTGGTATTAGCTCATATTCTCCGGTGATTGTAGTTGATAATGATGTAGAAATTTTTAAAGAAACTATTTTAAAATTAATCAAACCCACTTCTAAAAGCTTTAAAATCGCTTCAAGAAGAAATTATAAAAATTTTGAAGTTAATTCAGATCAATTAAATCGTATTCTTGGGACACACGTACTTAAAAATACTTCTTTAAGTGTGGATGTTCACAACCCTGATCAAACTTTTTATGTGGAAGTAAGACGTTATCACACTTATATTTTTAGTGAATACATTAAAGGTCAAGGGGGATTGCCAGTAGGTATTGGTGGTAAAGGAATACATTTAATTAGCGGTGGGTTTGATTCACCAGTGGCTGCTTATTTAATGATGAAAAGAGGAATTAAACTTGAATTTTTATCATTTTTAACACCTCCACAAACCGATGAAAGAACCAAAGAAAAAATCGTTAATTTAGTTAAAATACTTTCAAGATATCAAGGAGATTCGCTCATTCATTTTGCTGATTATTCAAAGCTGATGAATTACATTTCATTTGTTTCTAAAGAATCTTACAAAATAAATTTAATGCGTCGTAGTTTTTATCGAATCGCTGATACTTTAGCTCAAAAAAGACATTTATTATCCATTTCTAATGGAGAAAATCTAGGCCAAGTAGCTTCGCAAACTCTTGAATCAATTAATGTAATTGGTTCAGTTGCTCAAACAGCTATTTTACGTCCGCTTATTACTTATGACAAAAACGATATAATTAATTTAGCAAAAGAAATTGATACTCATGATATTTCAATTATTAAAGCTAACGAAACTTGTGAGTTATTTGCTCCTAAAGAACCCACTACTAAACCATCTTTGGATGTGGCTCAAAAACTTGAAACTGAGTTATCAATGATTTTTGATTTAGAAGCTGATTTACTAGAAAACGGAATTGAGACCACCAAAGTTAATATTTAAAAAAGCAAGTTTACACACTTGCTTTTTTAAATGATTCTTAAAGAAAATAGGGTAATTAAAGTAATTAGGATTCCAAAAACTAACAAAATTGACAAAATACCTAGAGCATAACCGAGTTGTTGTTTACGATGAGTTTTAAGCTTAATATCATCAAAATCACCCACTTGTTCAACAATATCTTGTGCTTTAGCAACTTTATATTCAGTAGATTCTTCATCAATGAATTTGAGTTCTTGAGTGAATGCTTGAATGTTTTTATTACCTAAATAAAAATCTTTATCAATTAAAGAGCTATCATCACCACTTTCATCAAGTGATTTTAAATTGTTAATTACTTGTTCGGTTTTTCTTTTGATACTTTTAAATGGTTTCATATTGTTTATTGTATCAAAATTACGCAACAAAATAAAAAAAGCACTTAATAGTGCTTTTGGTCATTTCTGAAATGGTACGTCCTAGAGGATTCGAACCTCTGACCCAATGGTTAAAAGCCATTTGCTCTACCTGCTGAGCTAAGGACGCAGGATTTGGTGCCCAGGACTGGACTTGAACCAGCACAGTCTTGCGACCGAGGGATTTTAAGTCCCTTGCGTCTACCTATTCCGCCACCTGGGCATTTCTTCTAGGTAGCTTTTCAATTATACACTTTATTTGAAAAAAAGAATATATTTTTTTAGATTATTTTTTTCTGTTGCTTAAAGTGCATTAATATTATAACACTAGAAACTAAAAACCAAATAATAATTTTTAAAATTTAATTTATATTATAATTAAATATATTTATTTAAAAATTTTAAAGTAATGAGGTATTTATTATGATTAATGTAAACGAATTTAAACCAGGTATCACATTTCAAGATGAAGGAGATATTTTTGTTGTTTTAGAAGCACAACACTCAAAACAAGGACGTGGACAAGCAAACGTTAAAGCAAAAGTAAAAAATCTAAGAACTGGTGCAACAACTATCAAATCTTACACTGGTGGAGATAAAGTTAAACCAGCTCACATTGATAAAAGAAAAATGAACTATTTATATTCAGATGGAGAAAACATCATTTTAATGGATAACGAAACATACGAACAAATTGAAATTCCAGTAAAAAATGTTGAATGAGAATTAAACTTTTTAACTGAAAATAGTGAAGTTCAAATTAGAAAATTCCAAGAAGAAGTCTTAGATGTAGAATTACCAATTAATGTTGATATTAGAGTTGTTGAAGCCCCAGATGCCGTTAAAGGAAACACAACAACCAATCCACAAAAGAAAGTTATTTTAGAAACTGGTTTTGAAATTGAGACTCCAATGTTCATTAAAGAAAACGACATTATTACTGTTTCAACTGAAACTGGTAAATATGTTGGAAAAAGCAACAAATAATGAACTGAATTAATGTAACTTATAATTCTAATCAAACTTATATTGTTAAAGAGGAAGCTATTTTAGATGTTATCAACAATGTATTTAGCGAATTAAAACATTTAAAATTAGTAAAAACACCAAGATTAAGCTTTGATGAAAATCACCTAGATTTAGAAATCTTTGTTGATGTTAAAATCAAAAAAAATAAAACTAAAGATACATATTCAGCAGTTAAACAGCTTGCTAATCAAATTGAAGAAGCAGTAAAAATTTTAATTGACAAAAAACCAAAAAACGTTCAAGTTTGTCTGTTGGACATAATCTAAAACAAAAAGCACTCAATGTAGTGCTTTTTGTTTATGTTGTTGGGATGCTTTCAAAAGGCAAAATTGTTATTTTGCTTTTTGAACCTTTGGGAAAATTTGTTTTTACACTCTTGAAAGAATAATTAATTTTTAGTTTAATAGTTCTATCTGAATAAATTTTAGTAAGTGTCAAAACTTTAAATCAATAACTTGTTTTAACAAGACAATTCTGAGGATTAAAAATAGAGTTTTCTTTTAAAAAAACAAAGATGTTTTCGAGGATAATTTGTATTACTTTAGGATTATAAATAATTGAACGTTCATTTTTAGAAACTGGTAAATGTGGATATTTAAACAAAACGGATTTGCTAGCGAATTTAGATAGCTTCACCAATGATAAAATTTGATTGTTCACAAATAATAGGGTCGAAGTATTTTTTAATATCGATTCCAAATCAAAAATGATTTTCATTTGAATTGCGAAAATTGTTTTTAAAAACCTTGCTTGATTTCGAATTGAATTTAAATCTAACGTTTTGAAAATTAAAACAAATAACTCTCAATTGAATTTTTGTTTCTTTACCTTTTTGAAGGTTATTTGATCAATTAAAAAAAGTATTTGAATTTGTTGTGGAATAAACTTTAAAAGCTTTTGATAAATTTTTGATACTGAATTTAGATCAAAATTCGCTTTAGTTGTAAATAGATCTTTTATAATAACCCCATCTAAATTGAAATTATTTTTTATAAATTCAATTAAGCTAGTAAAAACTTCTATTTGTGCTTCTGTTAAAAGGGTTTGAGAAGCGTGGTTGAATTTTTCTTTACCTAAGTGTTTATAAAAAGTAGTTAAATATTCAATGTTATCAAGATATTTGGTGTTTAAATTACTAAAAATCCATTTTGATAATGTTGCGTTTTGATAACTTAAGTTTCATCAAAATGCGATTTTATTAATTTTTAGAAATTCAATAAAATCAAAGAAAGTTTTGAGTTTATAAATAAACTCTTCATCAACAAATTGCTTATTGTAATGATAATTAATTATAAAAGTAGCAATATCATTTAAAACAACTTTGACAGTTGTTTTATTCTTTAAAAGATCGTTTTTTAGTTGCTCAAAGTAGTTAAAAAAAGCCTTGTTATTTTCTTGATAGAAAAATTCATCATCTACAAATACAAAGTTTTTATCTAAGTTGTTCATTTTGTTGTTTTCCTATAAAGTGTTTTACTAAAAAGCTCTCAAAAATTGCTTCATTATCTATTGTTGATGATTTAAAAGAAGAATCTAGTTTAAGCAAATCTTCAATGATATTTTCAATTTTGGTTAAAGAATATTTAGAAAGCAGTAAAGAAGCTTTTTTGATTCTAAATTCGTGTACTTTTAAAAAACTAGCTATTTTTGCATTATCTCAATTTAAGTTACGCAAATGATAAACCTTATTGGCTAAAATAAAGACGTTTGCCATTTGACTTATTAATGTATTAATGTCAATTCCTTCATATTTTTTTTGTTTATATGCTTTTCAAATAACATTAAAATCATTTGATTCAAAAGCATTTGATAACCCAAAAGAATCATCTAATACATATTGACCAACTGACTTGTCAATTACTTCTTTAGTAATATCCCTAGTTTCAAGCAATAACTTATTGATTTCTTGCATTATTAACGTTAAGTTTTCAGGAAGTTTTTCTAATAGATACATCAAGTTTGATGGAGTAATATCTCCACCTTTGTTTTTAATGTAATTTACCAGTTGTTTAGGTAAATCTTTTTTAGGGATTTGCAAACATTTAAATACTTGGTTGTTTTTTTGAAGTAGTTGAGTTAACTCGTTTTCAGCAAGATCAAGCTTGCGAATAATAAACACAACTTCATTTGAGTTTGGTTGATTTGCTTGCAACAAAAGTTGATTTAGAAAGTCTTTTTGCTCACTTGAAAGTTTTTTAGTCAAAAATAGATCGCAATTTTCAATTAATATTAGCTTATTTTGAGCAAATAAAGAATTACTATACAAATGATCTAAAACTTGTGAATATTCAAATTTATCATTGAATACAATGATATTTTCCTCGGTGTATTTTTGTTTTATTTCTTTTACTTTTTCGTCAATAAAAAAGTTTTCATCCCCATAAATTAAAAACATGTTTTAATTATATAAAAATTTATTAGTTGCTTTTTGATTAGTTACTAATAATATTAATAATGCTGCAAGATTAAGAAAAGATAATGTAGTTTTCAAGTATAAATTACTTACTTGAAATGAAATAAATAAACTTCATCTCATGAGAACTTCTGATATGTTTTTTAAAATAAAATCATAAAAAATTACCACCGGCTTAATTCACCATAAAAATACTAAACTAACTACGTAAAATTCAATAAGTGGGCTTAAAAAGAGCATAAACAAAAAAGACAATGGGTAAAATTCAAATCTAAAAAGTAACACTAACAAAGTTGAAAACATTCAAGTTTTAAAATATTTTTTAAAAGCCTTTTTATTTCATTGTCACTGTTCATTGTTTTCAAACAAATATAAAAAACCACTTAATAAAAATGTGAATCAATACCCAATTTCTGTAACAAATCAGGGATTAATTATTAACACAAATCCAGCAACAATTATTAAAAATTTGGTTTTATCAACATTTATATTTTTAACACTAGCAAATTGGTATATCTCAATTAATAAGATCAGAAAAAATGATTTTACTGCTGATATGTTTCAGTTACACATGGCAAAATAAATGCTTAAAAATAATAAAGATCCAAAAATTTTTAGTTTTGTTTTTCCGAAGATAAATTTAAAAATCACATAAATAATATTAAAATGAAAACCACTTAAAACTACTAAATGTATAACACCTAAAAACGAAAAGTTCTTCGAAAGATCCTCGCTTGTATAACCAAAAATAAGTGGCATGATCGTATTTTGAAATTCTTTGTAATTAAATAATTCTAAATTAAAGAAGCTACTTTTTAAAGAATTGCTAACATTTAAAATTTCATTTACTTGAATTTGATAATATATTCCTTTGTTTAAAAAGAAGTCGAATTTAGAATCTAAAAAAGTCACTTTTCCTTTTAAATAAATTCACTCATTAATTTTAATTTCTTTGATATTTGTTTTATTTAGTAAAACAAAATCTCTTAAAAACGTATCTTGTAATATTGCTGAATTTTTATTAATTTGCTTAACCTTAAAAGTGTAAGTTGCAGTTCCAATTTGAATTGAATTTATTCATCATTTTCAGATCGCATAAATGCAAAACAGCACAATTAAAGCAAGAATTAATATTTTTGAATGTTTATATTTATTAAAAAATAAAATCAGTGCACAACAAACAAACAGCAACAATTTTAATCATGAAAACAAAATAAGCAAAGACATAAATAGTGAAAAGCAAACAAAAGTTATTATGTTTATTCCAGAAGGAGAAAGGTTTGCAATTTTTTTAAAGTGCTTTTTCCAATACCGGATATTTGTGCAATATCTTCTCATGTTGGTACCCCTTGCTTTTTATTTTTGTATTCCAAAATGGTTTTTATAACTCGTTTTGGAAGGTTTAAATGACGTAATTGTTTTTCGCTAGTTAAATCATTTCACTTTAACGATAAATTTTTATAAGGAACAAAAATGTCGCTTTTTAAGGGTGCTAGCGTGTTTAAATCAAATCCAGAAATATCGCTATTTGGTAATAATTTAACTGCGAAAAACAATTGTCGGTAAGTTAGTGGATTTTTAGAGATGTGCACTCCTTCAAATGTAATAGCACCCGATACCGAATAAGTAAAGGATTCGCTTTTTGGTTTAAAAGATTCATTAGTGTTTTCTTGTTTATAAAAATAAACAATCACTAAAGGTATAACAACTAAAGGAATTCAAAACATTTGTTTGATTAATTTTGGTCATTTCATTTGTTTTGATAATAAAAAATACTAAATTAAAAATTAAAAAAAGAATAATGACACTAAAAATCTCTGTTTTTAATTGTGGTAAAATATTAAAGCATCGGCCAGCAGCTGCATTTGCAGAGGAAAGTCCGTGCTAGCACCGCCTGAGATGGTGGTAGTGATCACGTTAGGTCTAATAAACCTAAGCCTAGACGACTAGTGCCACAGAGACGAGAAATGTGAAACGCGGTAAACTCCGTGAGTTAGAAACCCAAATTATGGTAGGGGAACTTTGATAGGGAATTGAACCAATTCAGAGAACATATTATATATGTTAGATAAATTGCTGGCGCTGCTTTTAGCAGAACAGAACACGGCTTATAGATGTAAAAAACAGAGATTTCTCTGTTTTTTTAATTAAAAAAAGTAATCTCAAAGAGATTACTAATCTAAGTATAATGGAATATAACTAAAGCAAAGTAAATAATAAAAACTATAAACATCTAACAAAATATCTTTATAAAATCCTAAAGCTACTTGTGAAGGATCTGATGTAATTGTGGTGTCAATACGCATAAAACCTTTTTTACCGTTAAAATCATATGTGAGCGAATTTTGTTCTGGATCAGTTTGCAAAGTGAATTTGGCAAAATGAGTATATCCATTATCATATGAACGTTTAACAAGAAGTTGTTGAACATATGGTGTAAAGGTTTTGAAAATATCTTGGCGATCGAAAGCTCTTAGTGCAAAAGTACGGTTAAATTGTTCATCTTCAAGTTGAATGGTATTTTGAAATTTTCTAAAAAGTTTAATTCCTGAAACACCTTCATTTGATAAAGATCAAGAAAATTGTTTTTCTTTTAATGCTTGTGTGTAAATTTTAATTAATCCTCTAAAAACATTCACGGTTTCAACTCTGTCTTTACGATGAACTTCATATTGTCAATGCAAGAAGTAATATTCGACTGGAAATTTATTATCAATTAATCATGAACCTATTTTTTCATAACTTACTAATGTAGGTTCGCTTGGACAATCAGGTTTATTAACCAAAATATCTTTTTTGGTTAAATAAGGTAATTCACACTCTTTTAATTTATCCAAAAAGACTTTATTATCAGGTTTGAGATACTCAATGTCTGGAGAAATGTTGGCAAAAGCTTTTTCATATATGCTATCAGCGTTATAAAGTTCTGTCGCAATGTATTGAGAAACTCTGTTTTTAATACTTTTGTAATTTACCGAATATATAATTCCGATTATAAAAAAGATAATAGCAGTAAGTAAAATTCCAACAGCAGCATAAAGAGTAATGTTTTGGTTGTTTTTTGCTCCGTTATACGCAGTAAAAAGAAATGCAATTACCAAAATTGAACCAAAAACAAATGAAGAAATAAAAACAGTTTTTATTTTCTTCATTTTTTCAACTACTTCATTAGAAAAAGCTTTTTGAACTTTTTCTAATACTAGTGGATAAATAGTTTGATCGCATTTACTTTTAAAAGTTTCAAAATCTAAATATTCTTTAACTATTTTCATTTAATACCTTAAATTAAATTGATAAGTTAACGTCTTGTCTTTGTAAAGCTGAAGCTTGATAAAGAGGTTTGGTTTGCAACCCTTGGAAACTTGCAACTACTGAATGTGGTCAGTTAAACAATAATGTGTTAAATTCATTTACGTCCATGTTGTAAATTCTTCGAGCTGCTGAAATTTCTCTTTCAAGGTAAGTAGCTTGTTCCATTAAATCTTTAAAGAGTGTAGAAGATTTAAGCTCTGGATAGTTTTCAGAAATAGCAATTAAACGACCAAAAACTTGATTGTTTAATGCTTCAATTTCGCTTGCGTTCGCAACAGGATTTGAAGTTAAAAGTGAACGCATTTTAGCGAATTTGTCAACCATATCTTCTTCTTGTTTTTTATAAGAAGCAACTGCATCACGAAGCTTTGTTAATGTATCGTAACGTTTGGTAAGTTGAATATCAATTCCTGATGCTGAATTGTTAATTTTGTTTTGCATTCGCATAAATTTGTTTTTTGTAGAAATGTAAGGAATTCCTAATGTAATAATGCAAAATAAAATGTAAATAATTTTTCCAAAAATTCCCGCTTGAGCTGGTTTGGGTCTGTTATCTGAAGCTGGATTAAATTCTTCTGTGTTGGTTTTAGTTTGATCAAAAAGATTTGACATATTTGTTCTCCTTATTTTTTTATACTAATATAAATTATATATCTTTCGTATCAACAACAGCATAGATAAGAGCTATTTAAAAAAATAATTTTTCTGACGTGAAAAAATTTATTTAAAGGTATAATAAAATAACTTGCGAATTTTAGTTCGTTTGTTTTTTACTGTTGCTTTTTTGATATAAATATATAATTTTAATGTTAAAAATTTAATCAAATTATGGAGATAATATGAATTTAAAAAAATTATTACTTATTAGCGGATCAATCTTAGCCGCAATTCCTACAGTAGCTATTGCAGCTGCATGTGGGCCGCAAGTACAAAAAGATCAACCTACAACACCTGAGAAACCAGCTGAACCAGCACCAACTCCAGCAAATCCAGGTACTACAACTGGTGAAACACCTACTGCACCAGTTACTCCAACACAACCAGTTAATGCTGATGCAGTTTTTGAAGTAGTTTCATTAGATAATTTAAAATCTGAAGTTGCATTTTCAAAAACTAAAAATCGCAATACAGTTAGAGCTCGTAAAGGAGCTGATGGTTCATTGGTATTAGTTTCTGGTGGAAGTCAACCAAAAGATTTATTAAAACTAAAAGATGGTCTTGATTTAAGTAAATTAACTTTCTTAACATACACCAACAAAAAAGATTCAAGTAAAACTTATCAATATATTGAAGCAACAATTACTGATGATAATACTTTAACATTCACATACACTTATGATCGGAAATCAATCACTCAAGTGATAAAATTATCAGATTCAGCATCATCAAATTCAACTGAACAACCAGCTCAACCTTCAAATAATGCTACAACTACAGCTTCTGAAGCTCAAGATGGTAATTTAGTGGTTGTATCAGTTGCGAACTTGCAAGCTGAAATTGAATTCTCACAAGGAAAAGGTTTTCCAACTTTAAGACTTAGAAAATTTGATGATTCAGGAATCTTAAAAGGTGGAGGTAGTGCCAAAAAAGAATTAGTTAAATTCAAAGAAGGCATTGATTTATCTAAAGTCTCATTCTTAACATACACCAACAGAAAAGATGCAAGCAAAAGTTATGATTATTTAGATGCTAAAATTTTAGCTGATGGTAATTTAGAAGTAACTTACACTTATGATGGTCAATCTGTTACTCAAGTAATTAAAGTTAATAATTCAACTTCTTCAAACAATTCATCAACAGGCAGTAACAGCAGCGTAAGTGTTGAACCTGTTGTAGTTGCAAGTGGTAATTACGAATATGTTTATGATAGCTCAAATGATTACTACAAAGCTTTAGAGGGCTTATCTGGAGTGGCGCTAGCTCAAAAAATTAACGAAATTCAAAACAGCAGACACAAAACCACAAATTACGGAATGCTTCCTAGCTTTTACAACAGCAGTAGTGCTTTTAAAGATAACTTCTACGAAAAAGACGGAACTATTTTAGATATTTATTCTGAAAATCCAGCTGGTAAAGATCCATATACATATAGAACTTATTCAGGTAATCAAGCCAGTGCTGAAGGACAAGGAATGAACCGTGAACACGTTATTCCACAATCATGATTTAATAAAGCAGAACCTATTAGAAGTGACGCTCACTTTGTATGACCTACAGATATTAAAGTTAATGGTTTAAGAGGTAATTTACCTCATGATAATGTTGTTAATGTTAGTCAAACAACAAGAAATGGTTCAAAATTAGGAGCTAACGACTTAAGACAATCAGTCTTTGAACCAATTGATGCCTTTAAAGGCGATGTTGCAAGAGCTTATTTATATTTCTCTTTAACATACAATAACAAAGATATTTATTCAGGAACAAGTATTTTCCAAAGAAACTTCCCTTATCTTCCTTCTCACTACTTAAATACTTATTTAGGATGAAACGCTAAAGATGTAGTTGATCCTTTTGATGTGACAAGAAATAATGAAGGAGAAAAATACAATAAGTTGAGAAATCCATTTATTGATTATCCTGACTTAGCTGAAAACTTATATGGAAGCAACCCAAAACCTTTTGTTAATAAAGGGGTATTGGTTTCACTAAGAGCTAAAAGCTAATTCTTAAAAAAAGCAAAAGCAAGATTCACCACCTTGCTTTTTTGTTTCTAGTTTAGTAAATTTTAAGTAGTCATCTGATACTATAAATGATACTATAAATGATACTATAAATGATACTATAAATGATACTATAAATGATACTATAAATGATACTATAAATGATACTATAAATTATGTATTAAAATTGTTAAAAATTTTTTAAACGAACAATTTAAGCAACAAAAAGAATAAAAATTCATAATATCAAAATGATAAAAAAATAAAGACAAATCAAAAATGATACTATAAATGATACTAAAAGTGATACTATAAAGACACTATAAATAACCTATAAAAGATACCAAAAACGACATCCAGTTAAAATACGATCAAAAGCTTAAAACTGGGATCTATTCCAATGAGATTTTTCAAAAATTGAGCAATTTTTTTATAACTTTTTTAAAGTTGTAATATATGCATATAATTAAATCAAAAGTAGACAAAGAAAGGATAAAATGATTGATTTTGAAAACTTGAAAAAACACATTTTTTGAAAATTAACCAAAGGTTATCGACCTTGAATTGTTATTAGTGTGTTTATGGTTATCTTAGAAACAGTATCAAACGTAATTTTGCCATTACTTATTGGTTTTATGGTTGATAAAGGTTTACAAGTTAAGGTTGTTGATTCATTAGGAACAATTAGTTATACTACTAATTTAGACCAAGTAATTTTTTATGGTTCGCTTTTAATTGTTTTTGCCATTACGGGATTAGTGCTTGGAGTAATTGGTGGAATTGCTTCAGCTAAAGCTTCAGCAGGAATTGGTAAAAACATCCGATCAGCTGTGTATTTTAAAGCTTCAAAATTTGCTTTTGAAAACATTGATAAATACAGTGTTGCTACTTTAATTAATCGGATGGGAAATGATGTAGCCAACATTGTCAATGCTTTTAATCAAATGGTGCGCTTACCAATTCGAGCAACTTTTATGTTTATTTTAGCGCTCGTGTTTTCAATTTCACTAAGTCCACAATTATCATTAATGTTTTTAGTGATTTTACCTCTACTTGTAATCTTTTTTGCGTTAATTTGATGAAAAACTTACCCAATTTTTAAAAAGACTTTTGTTATTTATGATGACTTTAACCAAAAAGTTCAAGAAAACCTGCAAGGGATGCGTACTATTAAATCCTATGTAACTGAAAAAAGTGAAGCTAATATTATTGCTGAGAAAATTCAAAAACTCACCAAAATTAACATTTATGCTGAACACGGGATTATTTTAGGAGGGCCAGCCTTTTCAATTGTTATTTTCAGTGCAATTTTATTTTTAGGAGGGTATGGAACTCATTTAATTTTAGATGGAACAGTAACCACCGGAGCTATTTTATCTTTTTCTTCTTATGTGTGACAAACATCAATTGCAGTAACTATGTTTGTAGGGGTGATTGGATCAACAGTTATTGCCGGACCTAGTGCAAAGCGGATTTTTGAAATTATTAAAGAAACACCAGCAATTGATGAAAATTCAAGTGGTATTACTGAAGTTGAAAATGGAAGTATTACTTTTAAAAATGTTTCATTAAAATATCCTTCTAATAAAGGAAATAGTTTAAACAATTTAACTTTTAATGTTCCTGCTGGAAGTACTTTAGGAGTAGTTGGTCGTACTGGTTCAGGAAAATCTTCGTTAGTGGCTCTTATTGCTCGTTTATATGATGTAACCGAAGGAGAAGTATTGGTTGCAGGCGTTAATGTGAAAAAATATAATCTCCACTCTTTACGTGATGCTGTAGCGGTAGTACTGCAAAAAAACAATCTTTTTAGCGGCACCATTAGAGAAAATATGCAATGGGGAAATGAGCACGCTTCTGATGAACAAATTTATCAAGCCTTAGCTAATGCTGGAATTTTAGAGTTTGTTTTATCTTTAGAAAAGAAATTAGACACTCAAGTAGAGCAAGGAGGAACTAATTTTTCAGGTGGGCAAAAACAACGTCTTTGTATTGCTCGGGCATTACTTAAAAATCCAAAGATTTTAGTCTTAGATGATTCAACTTCTGCAGTAGATACTAAAACTGAAAAAATCATTCAAAATGCATTAAATACTCAAATTCAAGAATGTACAAAAGTGATTATTGCCCAAAGAATTTCTTCGGTTATTAATGCTGATCACATTATTGTAGTTGATCAAGGTGAAATTGTAGCTCAAGGAACTCATGAGCAATTAATAGAAAATAATGAGTTTTACAACTCAATTTATCAAGCACAACTTAACGCAGGAGGTATTAATGAGAATTAATTTTCAAAATCGTAGCAACCTCAAAAACAATGCTCCAAAGTTAAGTTTTAAAGAAAATAAAAAAGTTTTTTCAAGAGCTTTAGGATTAGTTTGAAAAGACCACAAAATCGTTATGAGCCTTGTATTTGTTTTAATAGTGCTTTCGAATGTGGGAATGATTTTTAACCAGGTCTTTTTAGGAAAGATTTTAATTGACGGGCTTTTAACTGATCATAACACTGGTGGAATTATTGCAATTGATCAATTTGATTGAACTCGTTTTTATTGAATGATGACTCTTGGGGTTATTATGTTTGCCTTAGGAATTATTTTTAGTTTTACTTATCAATGACTTATTATAAAAATTACCTTCAATACAATGGCCAAACTTAGAAATGATTTATATGTTCATTCTCAAAAATTACCTATTAAGTTTTTTGATTCTAATCAAAAAGGTGAAATTCTATCTCGCTATACTAGTGATATTGATACTTTAAGACAATTTATTTCTAATTCTATTCCTTCAACAATTAATGCACTTGTAACACTGATTATTTCTTTTGTGATTATGATGTGATTTAGTTGAATTTTAACTTTAATTACTGTTGTGTTAGTTTTTGGATTGCTTTTTGCAATGCAAGTACTTGGAAAACGTTCTGGGAAACATTTTAAACATCGTCAAATGATGAATGGTAAAGTTGTTGGATTTGTTGAAGAAATGTTTAGTGGACTTAAAGTGGTTAAAACTTTTAATTACGAAGCTAAGTCAATTGTAAAATTTGAAAAATTAAATGAAGAATTTTATCAAGCCGAATATAAAGCAAACAAGGTTGCTAACGTAATGTTTCCAGTAGCTTGAAACTTAGGGTTGATTGTTTTTGCGGTTGTATCCATTATTGGAGGAGTAATTATTTCAAATACTAATGCTCGTGTCTTTTTTGGTTTAACTGTTGGTGTGCTCTTTTCATTTACTCAATTTGCTCGCTCATTTGCTGGACCTATTTCAACAGTTGCGCAACAATCTAATGTGATTATTATGGCTTTAGCAGGATCAAAAAGAGTATTTGACATTCTTGATCAAGAACCTGAAATTAATTTAGGGGAAGTTAAGTTAGTTAAAATTAACAAAGATCAAAACGGAAACTTTGTTGAACAAAGCAAAGACAATTTATATAGCATCTATGCTTGAAAAATACCTCATAAAGTTGGTAATGAACAATACAAGTATGCTCAAGGAAAAATTGAATTTAAAAATGTATCTTTTGGATATTCAGATGAAAAGATGATTCTAAAAGATATCTCACTTGTGGCTTATCCAGGTCAAAAAATTGCTTTAGTTGGACCTACTGGAGCAGGAAAAACCACTATAACCAATTTGTTAAATCGTTTTTACGAAATTCAAAGTGGAGATATTTATTTTGATGACATTAATTTAAAAGATATTGATAAAGATTCTCTTAGAGAAGCTTTGGTTATGGTTCTTCAAGATACTCATTTATTTACTGATACTATTAAGCGAAATATTGCATATGGTGCTGAAAATGTTATTGACACTTTAATGTTTTTAAGTGCTGATATTGCTAACATTTCTCATTACATTGAAAACTTGCAACACAATTACAACACAGTTCTTACAGAAGGTGGGAACGAACTTTCACAAGGACAAAAACAACTCTTTTCAATTGCTCGGGCTGCCTATCATGATGCCCCAGTAGTTATTTTAGATGAGGCAACTTCAAGTATTGATACCAAAACTGAACAATTAGTACAAGAATCAATGGATAAATTAATGTCTAATCGAACTTCATTTGTAATTGCTCACCGTTTATCAACAATAAAAAACGCCGATTTAATTTTGGTAATTAAAGATGGTCAAATTATCGAACGTGGTAATCACTCTGAATTGATTACTCAAGCTGGGTACTATGCTTCGTTGTGAGAAAATTCCAAAATTCAGATAAATTAAACTTAAAAAGCAATTTTCATAGTTGCTTTTTTTATTTGGAATATTGTGCAAATAAAATAAAGAAATTTACTTATTTTTTTAACTAGTTGAAAATATTTTTAGAGTTTATTAGCAAGTACTCTCTAAAAAAAAAAAAAAAAACGCTTGTTTATAATTTTGATGGTACCTAAAATTATTTCATCTCCTTAAAATGAATTTTTTTGACAAATTTTTAGGTCCAAATACGGAGGTTATAAGTGAATAAAAGCTTATCAAAAACAGTAAGTGTCCAAAAAGTTAAAAAACTTTCTATTGCTACATTAGTAGTTACTAGTTTGTTTCTATTTTTAAGTTTACTTACTATTTTATTTTTAATTATCACATCAGCTAAAACAGCTGAAGATATGAATGTTTTATTACAAGAAGCAAGCAAATACAGCGCAGAAGAATTGGCTTCACATATTGCATTTATCTACGAAAAAAACGGTGTAGCAGGATTGGTGTCTGCTACTGCAGCGTTATGAATTATTAATGGTATTTTAGCTATTACAACACTTGTATTGATTATTGTAACTTTAGTTAAAGCAAACAAACTTCATATGCAAAGAACTCAAAACAATGAGTTAATGGCAAAAGAAGCAGATTCACACAAAAAATTCAAAATTCTTTCAATTGTTGGAATTTTCTTTGCTCCTTGTGCTATTGCAGGGTTAGTAATTAAATTAAAATCTCTTCCTAAGGCTTAATTATGTACAATTTAGAACAATTAAAAAAACAAACTAAATGAGCTAAAACTTGAGGAATGGAAGTTGCTCTGTTCCCGCTTATGCTAATCTTATTTGGTATTTTGATAGCAATAGGTGGAGCTATTAGCGGAGAATTTGTAATCTTTGCGACAATTGTATTAGTTCTAGTTGGAATTTATTATTTTGTATCTTTAATTATGGCTACAGTTTATGCCTTTAAATTAAGAAGATTAGCAGAATTTGTTAGAATGAAACATCCAAATGAAACAGGTTTTTATAATCCTTCAGCAGCTGGAACCTTATTTATTGTAGGTTGAGTGTTGACATTGTTTTTGCTTGGTGGATTAATTCTTTGAATTGGTGGAATTGTATTGGCTGTAAAAGCTAATGAATTTAATCGCATACTTGATACTATTAATTTTAATGAAACAACTAAAGCTCAAGCAAGCAAAACCGAAGAAGCAACTGTAGTTGAAAACAAATAAAAAATATAGTGTAGATATTTTTCATTTTCTCTAAAATTTGTATTCGTTATTTAAGAGCTTTATGCTCTTTTTTCTTTTGAGAAATTTGTGTTAAATTTTATAATAAAGTAAAATTTATTTATATGAGAACAAAATATATTTTAGTGCCTGGAGAAGCTTTAATTGATCGCTTCGAAAATACTACAGAGATTGTAGAAAAAGTTGGAGGAGCTCCTTTAAATGTTGCAGGAGCATTGCTCATGCTTCATCCAAATACCTATTTTGTGGGATGTGTGGGAAAAGATCTTCAAGGAGAACAAATCTTACATTATTTGCGATTAAATCACATTCCTACAATGTTAATTAAACAAATAATAAAACGCACCACTATTGCTCATGTTTATTTAGATTCTAGCGGCGAAAGACATTTTACATTTACTCGTGGAGCAGATGAAGAGATGTATTTAGCAGCACACCAAATCAGTGATACTAAAGGAGTTGTTCTTTCTTCTGCAACTGCTATTTTAGAAAACGAAACATATAATGTTTACTTGCAATATGGTCTTAGTAAACAAATTAATGATGCTTTAATTGCGTATGATCCTAATTATCGTCCAGCGCTTTTTAATACTCCTGAGTTGAAAAAATTATTTTTAGAAAGATCTCGTATTTTAACTTCGCTTGCTGATGTGGCAAAATTTTCTGAAGAAGAATTCGAACTTATATACAAACACTCTTATAAAGATCTAGTTAACAATAAAGAGCTTCAACGTGAATTTGCGTTAAAACTATTGGTAGTTACTTTAGGAGAGAGAGGAACTTTTGTTTATTTTAAAAATACTGCTTTTGAAGTTCCTTCAGTAAAAACTACAGTGGTAGATACCACTGGAGCTGGAGACAGTTTTTTTGGATATTTAGTTGCTCAAATTTTAAAAACTACTGATAATTTATTGTCTTTAACAGTAAATGAAATTAAAAAAATGGTCTTTAAAGCAAACCTTTGTGCATGCTTTGTTATCTCTAAGATAGGTGCTCTAGAATCACTTCCCTCAGAAGATGAACTTGAGAGATTCTATCTTAAAAATAAACATTTAATCAATGAATAAACATTATTGGAAAATGCGAAATTTTCCAATTTTTATTTATTCTTTAAAGTAAAGAAATGTTTTATTAGATATAATTAAATATAGGTAAATAACTTACAGTATTAGTTATAAAAGAAAAAATATTCTAAGCATAAATTGTGCGTTTTAGGAGAAACATGAAGCCAATGCTAAATTCTGATAATTCCAATTGAGTGGTAATTGAAGATTTCAAAAGTTTAATTAGACCTGATCGAAAATATCAATCTGAAGCTGAATTAGAAGACACTTTTATTCAAGATTTGCAAGAAATTGGTTACGAATATGCACCAATTAAAAATGAACCAGAACTTGTAGCTAATTTAAGGGTTCAAATTGAGAATTTAAACAACTTTAAATTTAATGACGATGAGTGAAAAACATTTTACACCAAGGTCATTGCTAATGATTCTGATGATATTTTTAAAAAGACAGAAAATATTCAAAAAATTAAAATTTTCAACACCCCTTTATATGGTCGTGAGCAAAAATCCAAAAACATTAAACTAATTGACGAAGATAACATTTTTAACAACAAATTACAAGTTATTAATCAATATAACACCAACTCAAATATTAAAAATCGTTATGATGTAACAATTTTAGTTAATGGTTTACCGCTAGTTCAAGTAGAACTTAAACGTAGAGGTGTTTCTATTAAAGAAGCATTTAATCAAATTGAACGCTATCAAGATCAATCTTATTCTGAAGGTGCGGGATTATTTAAATATATTCAATTATTTGTCATCAGTAACGGGACACACACTAAATACTATTCAAACACCACTAGATTTTTAGCTATTAAAGAACGAAAAAACCAAACACTTAAAGAAGGAAAAATCAAAACAAGCAACTCTTTTGAATTTGCTATTACTTGAGCAGATCAAAAAAATAATCAAATTCATGATTTAGTTGATTTTACTAAATACTTCTTAAGACCAAGAACTATACTTTCAGTATTAACCAAATATTGCGTTTTAACTTCTGAAAATAAATTACTTGTAATGCGCCCTTATCAAATTACTGCAGCTGAAAGAATTGCTCAACAAGTAAATGTAGCTTTAAATCATAAAAACTTAATCGGTACTACTCAAGCTGGTGGATACATCTGACATTCCACAGGGTCAGGAAAAACGCTCACCTCATTTAAAATTTCACAGATTCTAGCTAAAAACCCAGAGATTCGGAAAGTTCTTTTTGTTGTTGATCGGAAAGATTTGGACTATCAAACTATTGTCGAATTTGAAAAATATGAAAAGGGTTCAGTTTCTTCAACATCAACAACAAAAGTTTTAGAACAAAAACTTAATTCTACTTCTTCTGATACCAGCAATAAAATAATTGTTACTACTATTCAAAAATTAAATAATTTAATTAGACAAAATAAGAAATTAAATTATTTAAGTAAAAATGATGGAAAAGCAACAGTTATTATTTTTGATGAGTGTCACCGTTCACAATTTGGAGATTCACAACGAAGAATCAAACAAGCATTTAAAGATTACATTTTGTTTGGTTTTACCGGAACTCCAATTTTTGGGGAAAATTCTAGTTTAGCGAAAGGATATGCAACCACTAAAGATATTTTTGGAGAAATGTTGCATTCATATACCATTGCTGATGCTATTAAAGATGGTAATGTTTTAAAATTCAATGTTCAATATAATGCAGTAGTTAAAGATATTAACGAAAAATACATTCCTAAAACACAATCACAAAGAGAAAAACTTCGTAGAGATTATCATCATCCAAAACGGATTGAAGAAATCGTTGCCTATACATTAGATAATTACGATAAAAAAACATTACGGAACTTCAACAATACTAAGCGTAGCGGATTTAACTCAATTTTTGCTGCCGATTCAATTGAAGCAGCAGGACTTTATTATTTAGAGTTTAAAAAACAAATTAAAGAGCGTAATTTAGATCTAAAAATAGCTACTATTTACACCAAAGAACCTTCAAGTTATGCATCTTCACCATATGAGAGTTTTGATTTTGATCCAGAGCTTTCAACTGAAGAGATGACTAAAAATGAATCCGATATCCTTAGAGAAGCTATCAATGATCACAACCAACTTTTTGGTACTAATTATTCAATGGACAAAGATGGTTTTGATAGTTATTACAAAGGTGTTTCAGCTAAAGTTAAAGAAAGAAAAATTGATATTTTAATTGTATGTAGTATGTTCTTAACTGGATTTGATGCAGTTACTTTAAATACATTATGAGTGGATAAAGATTTAAGTTATCATAATCTAATTCAAGCGTATTCAAGAACAAATCGGATTTATAATTCATACAAACATCACGGAAATATCGTAACATTTAGAAATTTAGAAAAAGAAACAAACGAAGCTTTAAGAATTTTCAACAACGCTGAAGCTTCACAAATTTGTTTACTAAGAAAATTTGATACTTACTTTAAAGAAGCTTACATTTCTCCAAATGGAAGACCTATTTTAGGATTTAAACCAGCTATTGAAAAACTCAGAGAGCAATTCCCGCTTGAAAAATTAAATTCCGCTCCACTGAATACTCAAGAAACAAAAGACTTTGTTGACTTATTTGGAGACATTTTGCTAACTGAGCGAATTGTTAAAACTTTTGATGAGTTTTACACTCGTGAAAATTATATTTTCCAAGATCGTGAACGTCAAGATTATCAAAGTTGATATCTACAAATTCGTGATGAACACACTAAAAAATCTAAAACCGATCTCAAAGAAGTACCTGATGATTTAACTTTCCATGTAGAGTTAATTAAAACCACCGAATACGATTGAGAATTAATTGTAAAAATAGCTTTTGAAGATGTTAAAAAACATGTTGAAAACGAAAATAACTCTAAATTTGCTGGTAAAGAAACTATTCAAGATATTAAAGATAAACTTAAAATCACCTTGAAAGCTCAAGATAAGTGAAGAAATAACATTGATATTGTGGATGAATTCATTGATTTAATTTATACTCGTCTTAAAGATAAAAAAGTATCAAGCGATGATGATATTAACTTAGAATGAAACAAATTTGTTAGAGATAAAATTGCCAAAAACATTGACGAAATCATCACGACTCTTAATTTACGTGATGATGAAAAAACACGTAAATACATCTACGCTTGCTTAGAAAAAGGTGATGTTAAAGATTATGGAACTGAATTTATAGGAATGATTAATTCTGACCTTTGAAATATCAAACCTAAATCTAAAAAACTTTCTGAAGTGTTAAATAATCTAGTCAAAAAATTCAAAGGTATTTATTAATACCTGCAAGAAAGGAAAAATATGGATAAAAAAAGAGAAACAGAACGTGCTGAATTGCACAAAAGCATTTGAAAAATTGCTGAAGATTTAAGAGGAAGTGTTGATGGATGAGATTTTAAAACTTATGTGTTAGGTTTTATGTTTTATCGTTACATTTCAGAAAACATCACTAATTGAGTTAACCAAAAACAACACGAATCTGGAGAAGAAGGTTTTGATTACAAAAAATTAGATGATTCAAAAATTGATGATAATGTAGTAGAAGCAATTGTTACTGGAATTGGGTATTTTATTAAACCATCAGAACTTTTTGCTAACATGCGTTTAAACGCTCCGCAAAACAAAGATTTAAACACTGATTTACAAAGAGTGTTTAATGACATTGAAAAATCAACTACCGGAACTCAAAGTGAAGGTGATTTTGCTGGTCTTTTTAATGATTTGGATTTTGATAGTAATAAGTTAGGTAAAAGTGTCGAAGAAAGAAACAAAAACTTAGTTAAGTTACTTGAAAGCATTGGAGATATTAATTTAGGAGATTTTCAAGATAGTTCGGTTGATGTTTTTGGAGATGCGTATGAATTCTTAATGAACATGTATGCTTCTAGTGCTGGTAAAAGTGGTGGAGAATTCTTTACACCTCCTGAAGTATCTGAACTTTTAACTAAAATTGCCATTAACAACAAAAAAGAAGTTAACAAAGTATATGACCCAACTTGTGGTTCAGGTTCACTTTTACTTAAAACCATTAAATACTTAGGTAAAGATAACATTAAAGATGGGTTTTATGGTCAAGAAAAAAACATCACTACTTTTAACTTATGTAGAATGAATATGTTCTTACACAACATTAGCTATGATAAGTTCAAAATTAAAAATGGTGACACTTTGCTTGAACCAATGCATTTAGAAGAACAACCTTTTGACGTGATTGTATCTAATCCTCCATACTCATTAAAATGAGAAGGAGATTCAAACCCTACATTAATTCAAGATGAAAGATTTACTCCAGCTGGAGTGCTTGCTCCTAAATCTAAAGCTGACTTTGCCTTTGTGATGCACTCATTACATCACTTAGCTGAAAATGGAGTAGCTGCTATTGTTTGTTTCCCAGGAATTTTCTATCGTTCAGGAGCTGAACAAAAAATTAGAAAATACTTAGTTGATAATAACTTCATTGATGCGTTAATTCAACTTCCTGATAATTTATTCTATGGAACTTCTATTGCTACAACTATTTTAGTGCTTAAGAAAAATAGAAAAACTAATGATATTTTATTCATTGACGCAACAAATGAATACATTAAAGCTGGTAAAGGAAATAAATTATCTGCTGATAATATTGAAAAATTATCAAATGTTTACTTTGAAAGAAAAGATGTTGATCATTTAGCTAAAGTTGTAAGCTACGAACAAATTAAAGAAAATGACTATAAATTATCAGTATCTTCATATGTTGAAAAAGAAGATACAACTGAAGTTATTGATATTAAAGAATTAAATGCCAAAATTAAAGAAATCACTGCAAGACAAGATGAATTAAGAAAAGAAATTGACAGAATCATTGCAGAGATTGAAAAAGACGAAATTTAATATGGATTCAAGTGTAAAAGTTTATAAATTAAAAGACTTATTAATAGATAATTTTTGATTAATGCCATCAACACCTAAATTTGTTGAAAAAGGAGTTAAATATATTACTTCTAAAAACATTAAAAATAATAAAATCTATTTTGATAATGTTAAATGTATTGAAGAAAAAGAATTTATCTCTATTTCAAAAAATAGAAAGCTCCAAATTAATGATTTTCTTGTAACTATGATCGGTACGGTAGGAGAAATAGCAAGAATTGAAAACGAACCAGATTTTTATGGTCAGAATATTTATGTATTAAGGTTAAATACCAATTTAGTTAATTTGGATTATTTTTTGCATTATTTTAATTCGAAATTTATTCAATTAGATTTGAAAAAATCCTTGCAATTATCTAGTCAAGGATATTTGAAGGCAAATCATTTATTAGATTTAGATATTAATTTACCAAGTTTAGAAAAACAAAATAAGTTAGCTGAATATTTAAATTCTTTTGAAACTTTTTCAGCAGAGCTGAAGGCAGAGCTGAAGGCAAGAAAAGAACAATACACTTATTATAGAAATTATCTTTTATCAGATGAAAAACTTAATAATGTATATAAATTAAGTGAAGTAACAGAAATGAAGTACGGCACAGGTAACAAAATACCAAAAGAAAACGGTGAATATCCTGTTTATGGTTCGAATGGTATTATAGGTTACACAAATATTTGAAACAATGACACGGGAATTATCATAGGACATAATGGAAGTGCTGGTAGTGTAACATGAGTAAATGGAAAACATTATGTTATTTATAGTGGAACAATTTGCAGGCCGAAATCTGAAATAATTTTAAATAAATACTTATATTATCTTCTTTTATCTTTGGATTTGCCTAAGTATTATAAGGGAGTTAGACCTATTTTAGCTATTTCGGATATATCAAATATAGAAATAAAAATTCCAAGTATAAACATCCAAAATAAAATCGTAGATGTTATTGATAATTTCGAAAAAATATGCGAAGATCTAAATATTGGATTACCTTTAGAGTTAAATTTAAGAGAACAACAATACGCATATTATCGTGATAAACTTCTAAGCTTTGCTCAAGGAACTCTCGAAGTGTCTCCAGAGAGAGAGAGAGAGAGAGAGAGAGAGAGACTGGCAAAATGTAGTCAAATTAATTGAATACATATTCAAGCCACAATTACACAAAATTGATGAATCTAATGTTTCTATTCTTGATGAATTTATTGATATTAAAATTGGTGAGCAATTAAATAAAAGTCAACTATCAGAAAATGATAAATATCCAGTAATTAATGGTGGAGTAAGACCTAGTGGACATTATAATGAATTTAATTTCGAAAAAGATAATATAACAATTGCTCAAGGTGGTTCGGTTGGTTTTGTGGATTGACAAAATACTAATTTTTGAGCTGGCGCACATTGCTACGTGATTAAGACAAAGAATGAAGATAAATTATTAAACAGATATTTATATTTCGTTTTAAAAGACAAAGAATCTTATTTAATGGAAAATAAAGAAGGAGCAGGAATTCCTTCTTTACCAAGAAATATAATTAAAAATTTAAAAGTATCAATCCCTTCAATTGAAAAACAAAAAGTTTTAGTTAATATTTTAAATACTTTTGAAGAATTAACCAACACTCTTAAAACTGGTTTACCAAAAGAAATTGAACTTAGAGAACAACAATACGCATATTATCGCGATAAACTTCTAAGCTTTGCTCAAGGAACTCTTGAAGTGTCTCCAGAGAGAGAGAGAGAGAGCTTGCGCTCATAGAAATTCTTAATTTATATTTAGAAGTACTAAATCCAAATAAAAACAAATATTGAACTGTAAAAGAACTTTTTAAATCTCAAAATGGAAGAATAATTCCAAAAACAGAACTTTCAAATAATGGTAAATATCCTGTTTACTCAGCACAAGTTACAAATAACGGAGAAATGGGACGATTAAACACTTATGATTTTGATGGAGAATATTTAAGCTGAACAATTCATGGATATGCAGGGGAAATTTTCTATAGAAAAGGAAAATTTAGTGCAACAAATGTTTGTGGAATTTTAAGTCAAATTAACAAAAATATAGATATTAGATTTGCTTATCATTATTTAAAATATATAGTGCCTAATTTTGTGTTCACTAAAGGAAGCAGACAAATGTTTATGACAAACGAAATGTATCAAATTCAAATCCCTAATATTTCACTTTATAAGCAAAAACAAATTGCCACAATTTTAGATGCTTTTGAAAAATATTGTTCTGAAGTTGTGGGTATTTTACCGCTTAAAATTCAATTAATCGAACAGCAATATAAGTATTACTTGAATAAATTATTAGCAGATTGCAAGAGATAATATGTAAATTTATAATTAATTAAAAGCAAAAAATCAAGTATAAGAAACAAACTTTATTAAAGAAAAAGAGAAGATTACAAATTTTATGAAAAGGCCAGATCCGAAAAATTATTCTAGAAAAGATTTAGAAGAACTTGTGAGACTTTATAGAGAGGTTTTTCCTGAAATTTCTGAAGAAGAAATTCAAAGAAGACTTAAAGAAAAATCTAAAAGCAATTAGAGTTTTACTAATTGGTGTAGCACTTATCTTAAGTGCTTTTTTTATTGTAAAGTTTATTTAAATTCAATAAATATTTTTCAAATATAATTGAAATATGAATTTAACAAAGAAGAAGCTTTGAGAAGTTACCATTTGAGATAAAAAGTTCCAAAATGTCGATCTATTTAAACAAGAATCTATTAAAAAATATAAGTATTTTCTAGCAAAAGAAATAGACAAATTTGTTCATTCATCTAAAACAAATGAAGAAAATGTGATAGATGCAAAAATTAGGTGGTCGGGAAAATACATCGTGAAAAGCGGTGTATTTTTTCTTACTTTAAGCAAGGAGTTTTT